>JALOLF010000013.1 GCA_025456085.1 Acidimicrobiales bacterium | reverse complement strand
AAGGTGGCCTGGGGTGCCGAGATGGGCCACCCGCTCGATCCGGCCATGGCATCGGTCACCAAGGTCTTCGGCACCGAGTTCTACATGGAGGGCCTCGACAAGCTGCTCGAGATCCTGGGCCCGGTCGCCGGCGTGCGCGACGGGTCACCCGCCGCCGCGTTGAAGGGCCGCCTGGCCACGTACCTGCGGGGTCTGCACGTGCTCACCTTCGGCGGCGGCACCAACGAGTTGCAGCGCGACCTCATCGCCATGTTCGGCCTCCAGCTCCCACCGTCCCCCCGCTGACCGCCTCGCTCCTCCCTCCCCTGCCGAGACCTCCGGAGAACACCACCCATGGATTTCGCCCTCACCGAAGAGCAGCAGGCCATCGTCGACCTGGCCCGCCAGATCCTGAGCGACCGCTGCACCCCCGAGCACCTCAAGGAGGTCGAATCGGGCACCGATTGGTTCGATCGTGAGACCTGGAGCGAGCTGGCCAAGGCCGGCCTGCTCGGCATCCCCCTGCCCGACGATGCGGGCGGCGCCGGCTTCGGGTTCCTCGAGGCGTGCCTGCTGCTCCAGGAGCAGGGTCGGACCGTGGCCCCACTGCCGTTGCTGTCGACCTTGATCGGCTCCATGGCGGTGGCGGCGTTCGGCACCGAGGACCAGCGCCACGCGCTGCTGCCCGGCGTCGTCGACGGGGAGACGGTGCTCGCCCTGGCGCTCGCCGAGCTCGACGCCGAGCCGATCGCGCCGGCGCTGCGCGCCGTGTCCGACGGTGTCGGCGGCTGGACGCTGCACGGGGTGAAGACCACGGTGTCGGCCGAGCACCTCGCCGCCGACCTGATCGTGCCGGCCCGCGACGACGATGGCCGCGTGGTCGTGTTCCTCGTGCCGGCCGGTGCCCCCGGCGTCGTCGCCGAACGTCAGGACACGTTCAACCGCGAGCCCCAGTTCCACGTGAGCTTCGACGGCACGGTCGTCCACGAGGCCGACGTGCTCGGCGCCGACCGCGACGGAGCCGAGGTGGTGCGGTGGATCGTCGACCGCGCCACCGTCGGACTGTGCGCGCTGATGTCGGGCATCGCCGACGCGGGCATGCGACTGACCGCCCAGTACGTCACGGGCCGGCACCAGTTCGACCGTCCCATCGGGTCGTTCCAGGCCGTGGGGCATCGCATGGCCGACTGCTTCGTCGACAACCAGGCCATCGAGCTGTCGATGCTGGCGGCCGCCTCCCGACTCGCCGAAGGCCGACGGGCCGACAAGGAGGTCGCGGTGGCCAAGTACTGGGCGTCGTACTCCGGCAACCGCATCGGCCACGCCGACCTGCACCTGCACGGCGGCATCTCGATCGACCTCGACTACCCGATCCACCGGTACTTCCTGTGGTCCAAGCACCTCGAGTACGCGCTCGGCTCGGCCTCGCCGCAGCTGGCATCGCTCGGTGCGGCCCTGGCGGACGAACCCGTCGGCGCCGTGTGACGAGCGAGCGCCGCCTCCCGCCCCCGGACGGGAGAGCCCCGGCGCCGTAGCGGACGGCCCCGCCGGCCTCCTCCTGTTCCCCTGCCCGCCTGGCTAACGTTGCGGTGAACACCGGGTGGCGGGAAGGTGAACGCCCCCGTGGGAGGGGGACGGCGTTGCCCGCAACGAGCACGAAGGCGGCCTGATGGACGTCGCGCTCGTCGTCGCCGTCGTGCTCGCCCTCGGCTTCGCGCTCACCAACGGCTTCCACGATGCGGCCAACGCCATCGCGGCGTTGGTGGCCACCCGGGCCGCGACCCCGGCGGCGGCCATCGTCATGGCCACGGTCTTCAACACGCTCGGCCCCCTGATCATGGGTGAGGCGGTGGCCGAGACCGTCGCGGGCATCGTGAACGACCTCGACGCCGCCTCCTTCGTCCAGATCATGGGCGCTGCCCTGACCGCGGCCGTGCTGTGGAACGTCTTCACCTGGCGCCTGGGGATGCCGTCGAGCTCGGGTCACGCGCTGGTCGGTGGACTCGTCGGTGCGGCCCTGATCGACGCCGGACCCGACGCCGTCAACTGGGGTGGGTTCGACGGGGCTCGTCCCTACGGGGTGGTGGGCGTGCTGGTGGCCATGGCCATCTCCCCGTTGTTCGGCTTCGCGGCCGGCGTGACCTTCGAGCTCGCGGGTCGGCGCTCGCTGCGCCGCGCCACCCGTGCGGTGGAGGGTCCGGTGAAGGGCGGGCAGTGGGCGACGTCGGCGTGGCTGGCCTTCAGCCACGGCGCCAACGACGCCGCCAAGGCGGTGGGCATCATCGCCGCCTTGCTCCTCGCCACCGATCACATCGACAGCCTGGAGTCCCCGCTGTGGGTGCGCCTGGGGTGCGCGGTGGCGCTCAGCCTGGGCACCGCCATGGGCGGGTGGAGCATCGTGCGCACCATCGGCCGGCGCATCTACCGCATCCGTCCCATCGACGGGCTCGCGGTGCAGGGTGGATCGGCGGCGGTCATCTTCGGGGCCTCCATCCTGGGCGCCCCGGTCAGCACCACCCAGGTGGTGGCTTCGTCGGTGGTCGGTACCGGTGTGGGGCGCCACCGCTGGCGGAAGGTGCGGTGGGGCATCGTCAAGGAGATGCTCCTCGCCTGGATCACGACCCTGCCCATCACGGCCGGCCTCGCCGGCCTGTTGGTCTACCCCTGGAGGTGGCTCGCAGGATGAGCAAGATGCGCAAGTGGTTCCTCCCCGAGGCCCCTGACGTGCTCGGGATGCTGCACGAGCAGTTCGAGGTCACGAGGCAGGGCATGGCGGCGCTGGTGCACTGGGCCGAGAGCGGGGGCGACGAGTCGTCAGCGCAGGCGGTGCGCGACGCCGAGCACGCCGCCGACGACCGCCGCCGCGAGCTGCGTCTCGCGTTGCGGGTGGCCTTCTCCACGCCTCTCGACCGTGAGGACCTGTACCTGATCTCGGACCGGCTCGACAACGTCATGAACGGGGTCAAGGACGCAGTCCGGGAGTGCGAGGTGTGCGCCGTGTCGCCCGATGAGGCCGTGGCCGACATGGCCCGGTACCTGGCCCAGGGAGTCGACGAGCTGGACCGGGCGGTGGAGCTGATCCTCACCGACAGCGACGAGGCCGTCGTGGCTGCGGACGCGGCGACGAAGTCCCAGCGCCACCTGGAGCGGGTCTATCGCAAGGCCATGTCGGACACCCTGGAGCTCGACGACCTGCGCGAGGTGATCGGGCGACGCGAGATCTATCGGCGCTTCTCCCGGGTGTCCGACTACGTGACGGCGGTGTCGGAGCGGGTCTGGTACGCGGTGGTGAAGGAGTCCTGAAGCCCGGCTGCGGCGGTTGCTGCGGGGGCGGGAGCCCCTGGTGAACCCCGGGCACGGCGCACCGGGTCGGTGCCGACCTCAGCTCACCACCGGCGAGACCTCGACGGGGATGGCGTTGAGGGCGGCGTTGCCCGACAGGGGATCCAGGACGTCGGCGTCGGTGAGGACGTTGCTGTTCACCCCCGGTCGTTCGCCGGCTACCGACAGCTCCACGCCGGGCAGGTCGTGGCCCCAGCCGTGGGGCAGCGACACCACGCCGGCCATGACCTCGTCGCTCACCTCCACCGGCGCCACGAGGCTCCCGACCCGGGAACGGACCGTCGCCGTGGCGCCGTCGGCGAGACCGAGACGTGCGGCATCGTCGGGGTGGACCAGCAGGGTGCAGCGCTCCCGGCCCTTCACCAGCACCCGCACGTTGTGCATCCACGAGTTGTTGGACCGCAGGTGCCGACGGCCGACCAGCAGCACCTCGCCGGTGCGGTCGCGGTCCAGGTCGGCGACCAGCCGGGCGACGTCGTCGGCGATGGGGGCGGGGGCGAGCTCGACCTTGCCGCTGCGCGTGCGCAGCACCTCGGGGACGCGAGGCTCCAGGGGCCCGAGGTCGATGCCGTGCGGGTTGGCCTGCAGCACGGCGAGCGACAGCCCGTCGGGGCGGGCGCCGAACCGGTCGCCGTAGGCGCCGGTGCGCAGCATCACGTCCAGGACCTTGTCGGTGGGGGCGCGACCCGGCCCGTCGACCGCGGCCTTCACCTCGTCCACGCTCAGCCCGCCGCGCTGCTCCTCGCTGGCCCGCTCGGCCACGCCGTGCAACAGCAGCTCGTCCACGATCGCCGGGTCGGCGTCCGCGCCCTGGCCGGCGGCGATCAGCGACAGCTTCGCCAGGATCTCGTGCTCCGGGGGGCCGTCAGGCTCGAACAGCGGAGGAGACCAGTTCGCCACGTTGCGCACCGACAGGGCGGTGAAGGCCAGGTCGTACTGGCTGCGGGTGAGCGGCGACGGTGGCGGCAGGATGACGTCGGCGTGGCGGGTGGTCTCGTTGCGGTACGGGTCGACCGAGACCACGAGCTCGAGCGCGCCCAACGCCTTGTCGAGCCGTCCCGCGTCAGGGGTGGACAGCACGGGGTTGCCGCCCACGGTGATGAGTGCCCGGATCTGGCCCTCGCCGGGTTCGAAGATCTCGTCGGCCAGCGTCGCCACGGGGAACTCGCTGTTGACCTCCGGGTACTCGCGGACGCGGCTCGCCCAGCGACCGGTGCTGTAGCCCCGGCCGGGCCCGCCGGTGCCCGTTGCGGTGTGGGCCGGCAGCGGGAACATGGCGCCGCCGGGCCGGTCCAGGTTGCCGGTGAGCGCGTTGAGCAGGTCGACCCCCCACGACGCGAGGGTGCCGAACGAGACGGTGTGGGTGCCGATGCGTCCGTACACCGCTGCTCGGGGAGCCGCGGCCAGGTCACGGGCCAGGTCACGGATGGTGGTCGCGGCGATGCCCGTCACCGGGGCCACCCGTTCCGGGGTGAACGGCGCCACCAGCTCGGGGACCCGTTCCAGGCCCTCGGTGTGGTCGGCGAGCGGGCCGAGCGTCACCAGCTCCTCGTCGACCAGGACGTGGGCCAGCGCCAGGAGCAGGTGGGCATCGGTGCCGGGGCGGATGCGCAGGTGCTCACCGGCCAGCGCCGCCGTCTTCGTGCGCCGGGGGTCGACGACGACGATGCGCCCACCGCGGGCCAGGATGGCCTCGAGGCGGCCGGGGAAGTCGGGCGCGGTGCACAGGCTCCCGTTGGACTCGAGCGGGTTGGCGCCCAGCATCAACAGGAAGTCCGTGCGGTCGAGGTCGGGGACCGGGATGAGCAGCGGCCCGCCGAACATGAGTCCCGCCGACACGTGCTTGGGCATCTGGTCCACCGTGCTGGCGGAGAACACGTTGCGGGTGCCCAGCGAGCGGATGAGGGGCCGCGCGTAGAGCGCACCGGCCAGGTGGTGGGCGTTGGGGTTCCCGAGGTAGATCGCCACGGCGTCGCGGCCGTGCTGCTCGATGATCGGCACCAGGCGCCGCTCGACCTCGGCGTACGCCTCCTGCCAGTCGACCTCCTCCCACGCGGTGGGATCGGCGGGGTCGCCTCGGCGCACCACCGGCCGGCGCAGCCGGTCCGGGTCCTCGTGCAGCTGCTTGAGGGTCGAGCCCTTGGGGCAGATGAAGCCGTGGCTGAAGACGTCGTCGCGGTCGCCGCGGATGCGGGCGACCCGCCCGTCGCGCACCGTCACCTCCAACCCGCACGTGGCTTCGCACAGCGGACAGGTGCGGTAGTGGACCGACCCGCCCGCCACGGCGTCACCCGACCCCGTGTCACGACGCTGCTGCTGGTCCTCGACTCCCATGTCTCCCCCTCACGACGGCGGGCCCCGGTAGTGGCCCGCCCCTGCATTCTGTAGCTTCGTCGGCATGGACGACACGTCCGAGCCGATCGAGGACGTCGCCAGGGCCGTCGCGACCGGCGACGACGCGCCACCGCAGCCGCCGACGCCCGAGGAGCCCGGCGCCGCCCCACGTCCCGCGCCGCCCTACCCCAGGCGCTGGGAGGCCGACGTCGTGCTCAGCGACGGGGGCACGGTGCGCATCCGCCCGGTGCGTCCCGACGACGCGGACCGGGTCGTGGCCTTCCACGAACGCCAGTCCCGCGAGAGCATCTACTTCCGCTACTTCTCGCCGCACCCCCGGCTGTCGGCACGTGAGCTGGAGCGCATCGTCAACGTCGACTACGCCCAGCGGATGGCCTTCGTGGCCCTGCTCGGCGACGAGATCATCGGCATGGCCAGCTACGACGTCTGGCAGCGCCCCAACGAGGCCGAGGTGGCCTTCATCGTCGACGACGCCCACCAGGGACGGGGACTCGCCACGCTGCTGCTCGAGTATCTCCTCGTCGCGGCGCGGGAGGTCGGGCTCACGATGCTGTCGGCCACCGTGCTGCCCTCCAACCGCAAGATGCTCGCCGTGTTCCACCAGGTCGGGTTCACGACGTCGTCGCAGTTCGAGGACGGTCTCGTGGACGTGCGCCTCGGCATCGAGCCGACCGCCGAGGCGGCCGCCGCGGTGGAGGAGCGGGCCCGCATCGCCGAGGCCCGTTCCGTGGAGCGACTGCTGTCCCCGTCGTCGGTGGCCGTGGTCGGTGCCGGCCGTGACCGGGGGACCCTCGGCCACGAGGTGTTCCGCACGCTGCTCACCGGCGGCTTCCAGGGGCCCGTCTACCCCGTGAACCCCCACGCGGCCCACATCGCGGGGGTGCGCTGCTTCGCCAGCGTGCTCGAGATCCCCGACGACGTCGACCTGGCGGTGATCGTGGTGCCGCGCATGCAGGTGCTGCCGGTGATCGACGAGTGCGGCTACAAGCGGGTGCGCGGCCTGGTCGTGGTGACCGCCGGCTTCGGCGACTACGGCGTGTACGGCCCGACCGCCCACCGGGTGCTCGTCGAGCGGGCGCGGCGCTACGGGATGCGCATCATCGGGCCCAGCTCGCTGGGGGTCGTCAACACCTCGCCCGGGGTCGGCCTGCGGGCGACGTTCGCCAACGTCGACGTCGAGCCGGGTCGGGTCGGCTTCCTGACCCAGTCGGGTTCGCTGGGCATCGCCGCGTTGGAACAGGCCCGACGGGTCGGGGTGGGCATCTCCACGTTCGTCGACGTCGGTGACAAGTCCGACGTGAGCGGCAACGACCTGCTGCAGTACTGGGAGGACGACGAGCGCACGCACGTGGCCCTGCTCTACCTGCAGTCCTTCGGCAACCCCCGGAAGTTCGTGCGTCTGGCTCGCCGGCTGTCTCGGCGCAAGCCCATCGTGGCGGTGAAGACCGGTCGCGGGCTGCCCCGGGGGCGTCGCCAGGACGGCGGGCACGGAAGCGACTGGCCCGAGGACGCCACCGTGGGGGCCCTGCTGTCCCAGGCCGGCGTGATCCGTGTCGACACGCCCGTGGAGATGTTCGACGTGGCCAGGGTCCTGGTCAGCCAGCCCGTGCCCAGGGGGCGTCGCCTGGCGGTGGTGTCCAACTCGGGCGGTGCCACCGCCTTCGCGGCCGATGCCGCTCTGAACGCCGGTCTCGAGCTCGCCGCGCTGAGCCCCCTGACCCGTGCCCGGCTCTCGGCCGTGACCCCGACGGGGGCGGTGGTCGCCAACCCGGTCGAGCTCTCCTACCGGGCCGAGCCGCGGCACTACGAGCAGGCCGTGCAGATCGTGTTGGAGGACCCCGGCGTCGACCTGTTGCTGGTCATCTACGCACCCGACCTGCAGGACCGTCGAGACGAGGTCACGCGCGCCCTCGGGGCCTCGGTCGACGGCTCGCACGACACGACCGTCGTGGCCGCGTTCCTCGGCGGTGACGGCGAGAACGCCGACGCGGTGGCCGGCACGGTTCGCATCCCGCTGTTCCGCTTCCCGTCGGAGGCCGCAGCGGTGCTGGCCCGCCTGGCCGCCTATGGCGAGTGGCTGGCCGAGCCTGAAGGCGTCGTGCCCGACCTCGAGCTGGTCGACGAAGGAGCGGTGCGCGCCGTGATCGAGGAGGTCCTGGCCGAGCAGCCCCGGGGGGCGTGGCTCGACCCGGATCGTGCCGCACGGGTCATGGCGGGTCTCGGCATCCCCAGCGTGGAGCACCGGTCCGTGTCGACCGTGGACGAGGCCCTGGGTGCCGCTCGGGACCTCGGGTATCCGGTCGCGCTCAAGGCCACGGGTCTGGCCCGGATCCGGCGGGGCGAAGAGGGCGGCGTGGCGCTGGACCTGCACGGACCCGAGGCGCTCGCCGGCGCCTTCGAGCGCATGGTGGAGCTCTTCGGTGAGGCGATGGTGCCGGCCGTGGTGCAGCGCATGGCCCCGGCGGGGGTCGAGGTGCTGCTCGAGGCGCACCAGGATCCGTCCTTCGGTGGTGTCGTCGGCGTCGGTCTGGGCGGAGCCTTCACCCCGGCGGACCCCTCCCGTCCGGTTCGGGTGCTGCCCCTGAGCGACATCGACGCCCACCGCCTCGTCGACGCCTCGCCGGTGGCCGATCTGCTCGGCTCCGCCCTCGACGGCCCCGCCCGGCGGGGCCTGGAAGCCCTGCTCGTGCGGTTGGCCGCCGTGGTCGACCGCGTGCCCGAGATCGCCGATGTCGTGCTGAACCCGGTGCTGGTGGGCGACGAGGCGGTCTCGATCACCGCCGGCCGGGTCCGCGTCGCCCCGGCGGTGTGGGACGGCGCGCCGCCGGTGCGTCGCCTGAGCTGAGCTCGTCCCCGCGGTCGCGACGCCGCCCGGTGCCGGACCGCGCCGACGATGGCGACGTCGGCCGCCAGCGGAGGAAGCCGGCTACCAATCGCCGCAGCTCCACGGCGGCCCGGGCGGCGCGGAGGGGGCGGGTCTGCATGCTCGCCACGTTGGGCTCGGACGCCACGCCGACGGCTACCGGGTTCGTCGTCGACCGCCACGGCCGGCGCCGACGTGGTGTTCGCCAGCGCGGCGTGGAGGTACCCGGGTTGCGGGCGAGGTGGGTGTGCCGCACTCCCGCCAGCTGCTGAGGGGCCACGACCCCGAGGCCGCCGCCCGGCCGCCGGGGCTCGACGGCGATCAGCGAGAGGATCTCGTCGGCGTGGGAGACCGTTGCCGAAGCGGCCCGGTGGTGCACGGGGTGGATCGGGTCCTTCGGCCGTCGACGTCGGCCTCGTCGGGGCGAACCGTCACCTCCGTGCGGCGAGAGGGGGCGGTGACCCTGGCGGTGCTCGTGGGGGCGCCGCGCTGGTGGCCCGTTCCATCGGCGCCACAGGGGACTCCACCGCGTCGGGCTCCCGCACCACCGCGTCCGAGTCGGGCGCCTTCGAGCTGACCGGTTCCTGCTGCTGACGGAGGGCCCAGGCGGGTGACGGCGCGGTCGAAGGGGCGGCGGGCGTTCCGGGCCGCGCCCGGCGCACCGCCGTGATCCCTGGGAGCGCCGGCTCGTGCCACGGGACGGATAGCCGCAGGGCGTCGCACTCGGATGGCGCTGAGCAGCGCCGGGTCGATCCTGTGGCGCGTGCAGTGCGGTGCACGGGCGACGATCGTGCAGATGGGGGAAGCCACCACCTGGCCACCGGTCGGCACCTCACGAGCGCCCCTGGTCGGTGGGGGCTCGGGAATCGGATCGGGGATCGGGGATCGGGGCTCGGGCTCGAGCTCGGGCCCGTGACGGTGGGGCAGGAGAGCAGGCGATCACATCCCGACGGCCTCCACCTTCCCGACAAATAGCCGAAGGAAGATTCAGGAAATCAGAGTGGCAAATAGGCGGATCGACGGTACCGTGCGGGGTGGGAATCGACCTCGAAGGAGAGCCGAGATGGGTCTGTTGGACATGGTGAAGGGCTTGATCGGTGGCGAGACGGTCCAGAACGCGCTCGAGTCGACCGGACTGACCGAGCAGGTCGGGGGGCTCCTCGGCGAGGGCGCCGCCGTTGCCGAGTCGCTGGGAGGCGGCGTCGACCAGGCAGCCGAGACGATCGGCGGCGTCGGCGAGGTGGTGCCCGGTGACCTCGGTGAGGTCGTGCAGGTCGCCACCGACGTCGGCCTTCCCGACCTGCCGGTCCCGTGACGCCCGCCCGGCGCCCGGAGCCGGCGGTGCGCCCCTGCCCGGTTCAGCCGGTGTTCTGCACGCCTGCGGCGACGCCGAGCACGGCCAGCAGTAGGAGTCGGCCTGCGGCGCGGTGCTCCTCCGCAGCCGGCTCGGCGTGGCGGACGGCGTCGAGGGCGCGGAGCTGCAGCCAGGACAGCGCATCCACGTAGGGGGACCGGTCGGCGACCACCCGGGAGAGGTGGACCTTGCCGCCCAGGAGCTCGTCCTGGCCGGTCACGGCCGTGATCCACCGTTCGGCCCGGTCCCACTCGGCGAGGACGGCCTCGGTCAGATCCGGTCGCTCGCCGAGCGCGAAGAAGCGCTCCGCCAGGCGGCGGTCGGCCTTGGCGAGGCTCATCTCGGCGACGTCGATCATGGCCCCGAACAACGGCCAGTCCCGGTACGCGGCACGAAGCTCGTCGACGTCGCCGACGGCGGCGAGCGCCGTGCCGAGCCCGAACCAGCCGGGCAGGTTCGACCGGGTCAGCGACCAGGCGAACACCCAGGGGATGGCCCGCAGGTCCGCCAGGTCCCTCCCGGTCATCACCCCGGCGCGCTTGGGGGGCCGCGAGCCGAGACGCATCTCGCCGATCTCCTCCAGCGGCGAGACCCGAGCCAGGAAGTCGGCGAAGCCCTCGGTGCCGACGAGGCGCAGGTAGGCGGCGCGTGACACCGTCTCCAGGGTCTCGGCCAGCGGAGCGAAGCGGCGAGCAGCGTCGTGGTTGCGGGTCGCCACCGCTGCCGTGCCGGCGCGCAGCACGGCGGTCGTGACCCGTTCGAGGTGTCGCAAGGCCACGGTCGGGTTGCCGTAGCGGGCGAAGATCACCTCGCCCTGCTCGGTCACCTTGAACCGGCCGGCGACCGATCCGGGTGGCTGGGCCAGGATGGCGCGGTGGACCGGTCCGCCGCCACGGCCGAGCGAACCACCCCGGCCGTGGAAGAGCGTGAGCCGGACGTCATGGGCCGCCGCCCAGCTCGCCAGGGCTTCCTGGGCCCGGTACAGGGCGAGCGTGGCCGCGACCGGCCCGACGTCCTTGGCCGAGTCGGAGTAGCCGACCATCACCTCGAGCGCCCGGTCGTTGCCGTCGAGCCAGCGCGCCACGCCGGGCAGGGCGATCCAGTCGCTGACGATCCCGACCGCGGCGGCGAGGTCGTTCCCCGTCTCGAACAGGGGGATCACGTCGAGGCGCAGCGCGGCGTCGCCGACCGCGTGGCGGGCCAGCGCGGCGACCGCCACCAGATCGGCGGGCTCCCGGGTGAAGCTCACGATGTAGCGCCCGCAGCTGTCGCGGCCCCAGCGGTGCTGCAGCACCGACATGACCCGGATGGTGGCGAGCACCTCCCGGGTGACGGGGTCGGTCGCCACGACGGGCGCCGGCCAGCCCTCGGTCGCGATGCGGTCCAACAGGGCGGCGTCGTGGCTGGCGGCCTCCGGATCCACGACGCCGGGGAGCTGGGCGAGCAGGTCGACGAGGGCGTCGCGGTGGACCTTGGAGTGCTGGCGCACCTCGAGCTGGGCGAGGTGGAACCCGAAGGTCTCGACCTGCCAGATCAGGTCCTGGAGCTCGCCGTAGGCGATGACCGTGGCCCCGGCTTCGGCGAGGGAGTCCTGCACCGTGCGCAGTGCGGCGACCAACTCGCCGGCGTCCCGGTAGGCCATCGACGCATCGGCGTCGCGTGTGGCGGCGAGGCGGGCCGCGATGACCAGCATCTTCTGTCGGTGCGGCTCGGACGGCGAGGATGTCGCGATCTCCGCCAGCAGGTGCGGGAACGCCGCTTCGTCGAGCGCCAGCAGCTCGGTGAGCTTCGCCGACGGCGGGGTCGACCCCGCGTCCAGGGTGAGAGATCGCCCCAGGCGGTCGGCTGCGGCCTCGAGCGCGGTCAGGACGTGGGTGGCCTGCAGCGCCAGCGCGTCGGTGGTGACCGAGCCGGTGACGTACGGGTTGCCGTCGCGGTCACCCCCGATCCACGAGCCGAACCGCAGGAATGCCGGCACCGGTGACGGACCCGTGCCGGGCTCGTGGCCGAGCGCGAGCTCGGCCGCCCGGTAGAGGCGGGGTGCCACGTCGAACAGCGTCCGGTCGAACGTCGCCATGGCGGTGCGGACCTCGTCGAGGGGTTCCGGGCGGGTGGCACGCAGCGGCGCCGTCCGCCACAGCACCTCGACGGCCTCGCGCAGCGCCCGCCGTGCGGCCGCCGTCTCGTCGGGGCCGAGGCGGGGATCGGTGTAGGCCTCGAGGTGGTGAGCGATCCGCGCCACCGCGGTGACCACCGCCCGACGCCGGGCCTCGGTCGGATGGGCGGTGAGCACCGAGTGGACCCGCAGGGCGCGCAGCGCATCGGCGTCGACGCCGGTGCCGGTGAGCGACGGCCAGCGCGTGGCGCCCTCGTGTTCGGTCGGTCGTCGCAGCTGGCGCACGTGATCGCGCTGCTCGACGAGGTTGGCCAGGTGGAACCGCACGTTCAGCGCGGCCGCGGCCCGTTCGGCGGTGGGCAGGTCGATCTGCTCGACGACCCGGGAGGGGTCGTCTCCCCGGGCGACGGCGGAGTGGAGCGCGTCGAGCGCCACCCCCACGCCGGGGCCGGTCGCGTCGAGCACCTCGCGCAGGATCCCGTCGAGCAGCGCGCGCTCGGCCTCGCGTTGTGCCGCGGCGTCGGCCGTGTCGGGGTCGGGGGAAGCAGGCATCACAGCTCGAGTGCGGCCCGCAGCACCCGCAGGGCGTCGTTGATGGCGAGCATGCGGTCCTCGTGGTCGCGGCGGGTGGTGGCGTCGGCGGTCGAGTAGCGGTCGGGGTGGTGCTGCTTGGCGAGCCGTCGGTAGGCCTCGGTGACGGCGCCCATCCCGGTGCCGGGCGCCAGGCCCAACACCGCGTAGGCCTCGTCGGTGGCGTTGGTGTGCCGCCCGGAGGTGGCCTCCTCGTGCTCCACCCGGCGGCTCTCGGCGAACACCGACTCGGTCGACCAGTAGGAGGGCTCGACGAGGTGCTCGGCCTCCTCGCGACGGGCCTGCTGGTTGCGGGCCTTCTTGGCCTTGAGCCGTTCCGCCCAGGCGATGTACTCCTCCACCTTGACAGGGTCGGCCGCCCGGCCGTCGTCAGGGGCGACGTCCTCGCTCGACGCGGTGCCGCGGTCGTCGGGTTCCTCCGCGGACAGGGCCCAGGCGTTGGGCGCGTGGGGGATCGGCGGCTCGTTCGCTGCCTGTTCCCGAATGCGCCGCCAGTCTCGAATCCCCATCGTCTCAGTCCCCAACCGGACCCGACCGTACCCGCTCAACGGTACGTCGTCGGGGTACGTCGGGCCAGCGTCGTGGTGGGGGCCCCGGTGTCACGGACCCTACGATGCGCCCGTGGAGTTCAACCTGGCCGACCTGTTCGAGGTCGTCGTCGACACCGTGCCCGAGCGCGAGGCGCTCGTCGTGGCCGGGGGAGGGACGGTCCGCAGCAGGCTCCGCTACGACGAGCTGGCGGCCCGGGTGGCCCGGGTGGCCGGTGGTCTGGCCCGGCGCGGCGTCGGCGTCGGCGACCACGTCGGCATCCACCTGTTCAACTGTGCCGAGTACGTGGAGGTGATGCTGGCGCTGTTCAGCCTGCGGGCCGTGCCGGTCAACGTGAACCACCGGTACGTGGCCGAGGAGCTCGACTACCTGTTCCGGGATGCCGAGCTGCGTGCGGTGGTCACCGAGCCCGAGCTGGCGGCGACCGTGCGATCGGTGGCGGGCCACCTGCCGCTGCTGCACACCGTCGTGGAGCGCGGCGAGGACTACGAGCGCCTCGTGGCGGAGGCTCCGGCGCGGCCGCCCGATGTCGGGCCCCGCTCGGCCGACGACCTCTACCTGCTGTACACGGGCGGGACCACCGGCAAGCCGAAGGGGGTCATGTGGCGCCACGAGGACGTCTACTTCGCGGCGCTGGGTGGGCGCGGCGTCCCGTCGCAGGGGATCGCACCGCTGGCTGCTCCCGGGGAGCTGCCCGAGCGGATCCGCCGCGACGCCGGCCCGGGCCGGCGCCTGCCGCTGTGCCCGCTCATGCACGGCGGGGCGCAGTGGATCGCCCTGCAGGCCCTGCTGTCGGGCGGCAGCCTGGTGCTCGACGTCGACCGCCACTTCGAACCGGCCGACGCGCTCGACGTCATCGCCGCCGAGCGCGTGGAGCTGGTGATGGTCATCGGTGACGCCACGGCCCGACCGTTGGCCGACGCCCTGCGCCAGCAGCCCGGCCGCTGGGACCTGTCGGCGCTGCAGGTCGTCGCCTCCGGGGGCGCCGTGCTGTCGCCGGCGGTCACCGCGGCGCTCGCCGAGGTGGTGCCGACCGCCAAGGTCGTCGACACCTTCGGGGCCTCGGAGACCGGTGGGCAGGGGCGGTTGGCCCGTCGCGGACCGGGAGACACCCCGCGCCTCGTGACCGACGGTGACACGGCGGTGCTGGGTGAGGACCTGCGTCCGGTGGCGCCCGGCGCCGTGGGCCGCCTCGCCCGCCGGGGTCACGTGCCGCTCGGGTACTGGAAGGACGAGGCCCGCACCGCCGCCACCTTCCCCGTCGTCGACGGCGAACGGTGGGCGGTGCCCGGCGACTACGCGGTGCGGGAGCACGACGGCACCGTCACCCTGCTCGGCCGCGGCGCCACGTGCATCAACACCGGCGGCGAGAAGGTGTACCCCGAGGAGGTGGAGGCGGCGATCAAGCAGCATCCGGCCGTGTTCGACTGCCTCGTGGTCGGTGTGCCCGACGAGCGCTTCGGCCAGCGGGTGGCGGCGGTCGTCGCCTGCCAGCCCGGCGTGCCGTGGCCGGGCGACGACGCGCTCGAGGCCGAGGTCCGACGACACCTCGCCGGCTACAAGGTGCCCCGCGCCTGGGTGCGGGTGGCACACTGCGAGCGCCTGCCCACCGGCAAGGCCGACTACACCTGGGCCCGCGACGCGGCCGAAGCTGCCGTGTGGGCGTCGTGAACGCCGATACTGGCCCGTGCGGGTCGGGACGTGCCCGGTCGAGGAGGAGCGAGTGATGCGTGCGGTGGTGCTCGAGCAGTACGGCGGCCCGGAGGTCCTGCAGGTACGGGAGGTGCCCGACCCGCAGCCGGGACCCGAGGAGGTCGTCGTCGATGTCGTGGCGACGGCGCTCAACCGCGCCGATCTCCTGCAACGGCGCGGCCTGTACCCGGGGCCACCGATGGCCCACGAGATCCCGGGTATGGAGCTGGCCGGCCGGGTGCGTTCCGTCGGCGAGCGCGTGCGGGCGGTGGCGGTGGGCGACGAGGTGATGGCCATCGTGGGAGGCGGTGCCTACGCCGAGCGCATCGCCGTCCACGAACGCCAGCTGATGGCGGTGCCCGCCGCCGTCGCGCTGGCCGACGCGACCGCCATCCCGGAGGTGTTCCTGACCGCCTACGACGCGCTCGTGGTGCAGGGCGGGCTGACCGGCGGGCGGGTGGCGCTGGTGCACGCCGGCGCCTCCGGGGTCGGTACCGCGGCCATCCAGCTGTGCAAGGCGATCGGTGCCCGGGTGGTGGTCACGGTGTCGGCCGGCAAGCGGGACCGCTGCCTGGAGCTGGGCGCCGACCTCGCGGTCGACTACGCCACCGAGGACTTCGTCGCCGCCGTGCACGAGGTGACCGGTGGCCGCGGACAGGGCGCGGACGTCGTGCTCGACACCGTGGGAGGCGACTACGTGGATCGCAACATCGACGCCGTGGCGGTCGGCGGGCGCATCATCCAGGTCGGCGTCATGGGCGGGGGGATGGCCCAGGTGAACGTGGCCAAGCTGCTGCCCAAGCGCGCCGCGCTCATCGGGACCGTGCTGCGGGCCCGTCCCCTGGAGGAGAAGATCGCCCTCACGCAGCGGGCCGTCCGCGAGGTGCTTCCCCGCTTCGAGGACGGATCGCTGCGACCGGTCGTCGACTCGCGCTTCGCCCTCGCCGACGTGGCGCAGGCCCACGCCTACATGGAGACGAACGCCAACGTGGGCAAGATCCTGCTCGACGTGCAGCCCTGACCCGGGGCGGGTTCAGCGCTGGTCGAGCTGGACGTAGTCGCGCTCGGGCGCGCCGTCGTAGAGCTGACGGGGCCGGGCGATGCGCTCGTCGCGGTCGAGCAGCTCGAGCCAGTGCGCCAGCCAACCCGACGTGCGGGGGATGGCGAACAGCACCGTGAACATCTCGATGGGGAAGCCCATCGCCTGGTAGATGAGCCCGGAGTAGAAGTCGACGTTGGGGTACAGCTTGCGGCTCGTGAAGTACTCGTCGGAGAGCGCCACCTCCTCGAGCTTCAGGGCGATGTCGAGCAGCGGGTTCTTGCCGGTGACGCCGAAGACCTCGTCGGCCACCTGCTTGATGATCTTGGCCCGCGGGTCGTAGTTCTTGTACACCCGGTGGCCGAAGCCCTGCAGGCGGCCCTTGCCCGACTTCACGTCGGCGATGAAGCCCTCGACGTTGTCCATCGAGCCGATCTGGGTCAGCATGCGGATGACCGCCTCGTTGGCACCGCCGTGTCGAGGCCCGTACAGCGCCGTGGTGGCGGCGGCCACGGCCGAGTAGGGGTCGGCGTGCGAGCTGCCCGTGACCCGCAGCGCGGTGGTGCCGCAGTTCTGCTCGTGGTCGGCGTGGAGGATGAACAGCACGTCGAGGGCGTGCGACAGCACCGGGTTGGGCTCGTAGCGGGGCTCGGCGACCTTCCACATCATCGACAGGAAGTTGGACGAGAAGTCGAGGCTGTTGTCGGGGTACACGAAGGGCATGCCGACGCTGTGGCGATGGGCCCCGGCGGCCATGGTCGGCATCTTGGCGATGAGTCGGATGATCTGCTTGTAGCGGGAGTCGTCGTCGTAGATCGCCTTGGCGTCGGGGTAGAAGGTGGACAGCGCCGCGATGGTCGACACCAGGATGCCCATGGGGTGGGCGTCGTGGTGGAACCCCTCCATGAACCGCTTGCGCACGTTCTCGTGGATGAAGGTGTGGTACGTGATGTCGTGGACCCACGTCTCGTACTGCTGCTGGTCGGGCAGCTCGCCGTGGATGAGCAGGTAGGCGACCTCGAGGTAGGTGGACTGCTCGGCGAGCTGTTCGATGGGGTAGCCCCGGTAGCGCAGGATGCCGGCGTCGCCGTCGAGGTAGGTGATGGCGCTCGACGCCGCCGCGGTGGTGGAGAAGGCCGGGTCGTAGAACCAGACGTTGGGGAGGAGTTTGCGCCACTGGCTCGCGTCGACACCGCCGTTGGCGATCGGGATCTCGATGGACTCCCCGCTGCGGTTGTCGGTGATGGTGATCGTCTCGGCCACGTCTGGCTCCCGGGTGGGAAGTGGAATCGGTTCGCTCAATCTACGCCGCCGGGGCTGCGCCGTGTGACGCCGACGCCGGCCCACTCGTCGTCGCCGACCCGGCGGGCGGTGCGCGGGCCCGCCGGGTCCGCGGTGTCCGAGCGGTCGTCGTCGTCGATGGGACCGGGCGTGACCGGTCGGGGCCTCACCCGGTGTCACGCGCCGTGCCCACCGTGGGCAGCGGGTGGATGCCACGCTGGTTCGCCCCGACCGCGGCGATCACCGCGAGCAACGCCTCGCGCAGCGCGCGGGCGGGCGCGGACGGCAGCCCTCGTCGGCGCGTGGCCAACCCGACGGTCCGCCGCTGGAGGCCGTCGACCGGTGCCGTGTGCCACCCGCCGGTGAGCCAGACGGGTGCGGCACTGGCGGGCACGAGGGCGGCGCCGAAGCCCTGGTAGGCCAGCGAGGCCAGCAGCCGCATCCCGTCGACCTCCGCCTGGGGTACCAGGGAGATGCCCAGCCGTGTCGCCTGGGCGTCGAGGTGGTCCCGGAAGCCGGTGCCCTGTGGCTCGAGCAGCAGGGGTATGCCGTCGAGCTCACCGAAGTCGATGCGGGCCCGATCGTGCAACGGGTGGCCCTGCGGGGTGAGGAGGAGGTGGTCCTCCTCGAAGAGCGGTTCGGTGAGGATGTCGGGATCCACGACCGGGAGGTTCACCACGGCGAGGTCGAGATCGCCCTCGCCGAGCTGGGGCAACAGGGAGGACGTGGTGGCGTCGATGACCACCACCCGCACCCGGGGATGGCGTTGGGACATCTCCGCCATGAGCGGGGGGAGCAGCCAGCGGGCGGTGGTGCCGATGGAGCCCATCCGGACCCGTCCGGCGATCTCGTCGTGCAGCGACGCCAGGTCGGCGGCCAGCGCGTCGAGCTCGGCGTGGATGCGCCTGGCCCGCGTGACCACCAGCTCGCCCTCCGGGGTGAGGGTGCCGCTCGCCCGATCGATCAACGTGGCACCGATCTCGCGCTCGAGGCGGGCGACGTGGGTCGAGACGTTGGACTGCACGGTGTGCAGGGCCCGGGCCGCAGCGGAGAAGCTCCCGTGATCAGCGACCGCCACGAGCGCGTGCAGCTGACGAAGGTCCATCGCTCGTCATGATGGCACGTATCACGAACAACTGTTGGACAGATCGTTCCCCGGGCGGCAAACTGGCGATCAACAACGCAGTCCGAGGGTCGCACTCGATCCCCCTCGAGTCCCCTCGGTGCAGGTTTCGACAACGCCGTCCCCCCCGGCGTCGAAACCATGTGTGAGGAGCTGGCCGTCCCCCCGGCCAGCTCCTTCGCGTCGGCGCCACGAGGCGTCCGTCCACCCGAGCGTTCCCGACGATCGGGGGCTACCGTGCGGCCATGAGTCGTGCCGCCGCCATCTTCGACCTCGACCGGACCCTGCTCGCCGGGGCGAGCGGGCCGGTGATCTCGCGGTCGCTGCGGGCCATGGGTCTGTTGCCCGAGAGCCAGCTCCCCGGTGAGGACTTCCTGTTCGGCCTGTTCAACCGGTTCGGGGAGAACCGCCCGTCCATGATCCTCACCCGCCACGGTGCCCGGCTCGCCGGAGGCTGGCGTCGGGAGGTCGCCCAGCAGGCCGGCAAGCTGGCCGGTGAGGTGCTCGCCGACAACGTGCAGCCCTACGCCCGGGTCGTGATCGACGAGCACCACCAGGCCGGCCGTGTCGTCGCCATCGCCACCACCACGCCCTACGACATGGTCAAGCCCTTCGCCGAGCTCCTCGGCATCGACCAGGTCATCGCCACCCGCTACGGCGAGGACGCCGGCCACTACGACGGGTCGATCGTCGGACCCTTCGTGTGGGGCAAGGGGAAGCTCGAGGCCGTGCGCACCTGGGCGGCCGAGCACGACATCTCCCTGGCGGACAGCTACGCCTACTCCGACAGCTACTACGACGCCGCGCTCCTCGGAGCGGTCGGTCACCCCGTCGTGGTCAACCCCGATCCCCGGATGCGGTTCATCGCGTTGGCGCGCCGCTGGCCGACGGTGTTCTTCGACGTGCCTCCCGGCGTGCCGAAGCTCGCCGGCGTCGAACCGCAGCAGGCCCTGCTCCCGTTCCTGCGCCCCGAGCTGGTGCCCTACGCCCGCTTCGACATCGAGGGCACCGAGCACCTCCCGGCCCGCGGCGCGGCGATCATCTGCGGCAACCACCGCAGCTACTTCGACCCGATGGCCCTCGGCATGACCATCGCCCGACGAGGGCGTCCCGTGCGGTTCCTGGGCAAGCGGGAGGTGTTCGATGCGCCCCTCGTGGGCGACCTCGCCCGGGCCATGGGCGGTATCCGCGTCGATCGGGGAACGGGCTCCGACGAGCCCCTGCGCGAGGCGGCGGCCGCGCTCGCCGCCGGCGAGCTCGTCGCGGTGATGCCGCAGGGCACCATCCCCCGGGGGCGGGCCTTCTTCGACCCGGTGTTGCGGGGTCGGTGGGGCGCGGCACGGCTGGCCGAGCTGAGCGGCGCGCCGGTCATCCCGGTCGGCCTGTGGGGGACCGAGCGGGTCTGGCCCCGCAGCGCACGGGTGCCCAACGTGTGGAACGTGACCAGCCCGCCGACGGTGCGGGTTCGGGTGGGTGAGCCGGTGGACCTCGTCGGCGAACCCGGCGCCGACACCGAGCGGATCATGAGCGCCGTCGTCGAGCTGTTGCCGGCCGAGGCCCGGGAGTGGCGGGAGCCCACCGCCGAGGAGTTGGCGCGCACGCTGCCCCCCGGTGCCTCGTCGGATGCCGTCGACGCCGATCACGAGAACGAGCGCCGTCCCGGCTCCGACTGAACCGTCGCCGAGGCCCTCGCGGGTCAGCTCCGGGCCAGGTGCCAGCGCCCCTTGCCGTCGCGCTTGGCGTGGTAGAGCGCGTCGTCGGCGGTCTCCAGCAGCCCTTCGCCGACCTCGTGGCCTTCACCGAGCGCGATGCCGATGCTCACACCGACGCTCACCTGCACGCCGCCGTCGAGCACGGCCGGCTCGCGGACCGCGGCGAGGAGACGTTCGGCGATGTGCACCGCCTCGTCGGGGTCCTGGACGCCGGGGCAGATGACGGCGAACTCGTCGCCGCCCAGCCGGGCCAGCAGGTCGTCGCCGCGGAGGTGGGAGCCCAGCCGCCCCGACACGATCTGCAGGAGCTGGTCGCCTGCTGCGTGGCCGTAGGTGTCGTTGACCGGCTTGAACCCGTCCAGGTCGAGGTAGAGGATGGCCACCAGCCGGCCGGTGTCGGCCGAGGCCAGCCGGTCGAGCCGCTCGAAGAACTGCGAGCGGTTCGGGACCCCGGTCAGGGTGTCGTGCTGGGCGGCGTGGCGGAGCCGGTCCTCGGCCCGGCGACGCTCGAAGGCCAGGGCCACGAGTGAGCGGGCCCGCTCGAGTGACACCTCGTGGCTCACCCACGGGGAACCGGGGAGCTCCCGCCAGGCCACCACGCACGCCACCGGGGGACCCCCGGACAGCGCCACCGGCATGGCCCAGCAGGCCTCGAGCCCGAGTGCCGCAGCCGCGGCACGCACCTCAGGTGGCAGACCCTCGAGCGTCGGCCACACCACGAGCTCGTTGCGGTCGACGGCCACCTGCCAGGGCGCCTCGGACGGTCGGCCCGCCGATGCCGGCGCACCGGGAGGGGTCGGGGCCGGGCCGGTCAGCGGCTCGGGCAGCGACGTCGATGCCGCGCTGGTGAAGCGCTCGCCGTCCCAGTCGTAGAGGATGGCCACGCGGGTGGGAGGCATGTCGTGCTCGAGCGACGCGGCCAGGAAGCGCAGCACGTCGTCGAGGGGGCTGCTGGCCACGAGCGCCTGCAGGGCGCGGTCGATGTACTGCTGGCCGCTCACCGGCCGGGCCCGCAGGATGACGCCGCGCACGTCGGGATCGTCGAAGCGGGGAACGGTACCCACCTCGATGGTGGCGACCGTGCCGTCGGCCCGGAGCACCCGCAGCTCGAGGGGGATGCCTTCACCGGGTCGTTCGGACCACTCCTCGACGACCTGGGACAGGGCATCGAGCGCAGTGCCCAGATCGTCGGGGTGGATGAGCTCGGCTGCGCTGCGGCCCCGGAGCTGGTCGGGATCGAGGCCCAGCACCTCGCGGGCGGCCTCGTTCACGTAGACGAAGCGTGTCTGGTCGTCGAGCACCGCGTAGACGTACGGCTGGGACTCGACGATGGCGCGGAACAGCCTTTCGGGCGGCTCCGTGGTCGACGGGTGTCCGGCCGGCGTCTCGGCGTGTGCGGTCGGGTCGGCGCCCGTCACCGTCGTGTCACCCCTCCTGCAGCCGGCGGACGTGCCATCGGGTGTCCACTCGGCGGGCGTCGCGCAGCGCGGCGTCGGCCGCCCGGACCAGCATCTCGGGCGTTGCGGCGTTGGCCTCGCACGTGGCGCTGCCCAGACGGGCCTTCGGTCGGATGGTCACCGGTCCCAGGTCGATCGGCTCGTCGAGGTGGTCGAGCAGCGGGTCGGCCAGGTCCTGCACCTCCTCCGCGTCGTAGAGGCCGGTCAGCACGACGGCGAACTCGTCGCCGCTGAGGCGGGCGACCACGTCGGCGTCCTGGGCGGCGGCGCGCAGGCGGCGGGCGACCTCGATGAGGGTTCGGTCCCCGGCGACGTGGCCCCACGCGTCGTTCAGCTCCTTGAAGCCGGCGAGGTCGACGACGAGCACCGCGACCAGTTCGGTGGGCGGGGTGTCGAGCAGCGCCGCTTCCAGGAGCTGGAAGAAGTGCCCCCGATTGGGCAGCCCGGTGAGGGGATCGTGCAGGGCGGCCTGGCGCAGGCGACGTTCGGCGTCGCGTCGCTCCAGCGCCAGGGCGAGCACTTCACGGGGCTCGCCCGCCAGGTAGTGGGCCAGGGGTTGCGCCCGACCGGGGTTGCCGGCCACCCAGCACGTGATCATGGCCGACGACCGGCCGGCCGGGTCGCTGACCGCCAGCACGGCGCATGCCTGCAACCCGAGCGATCGTGCCGTGTCGGCGATGCCCGGGGGGAGCAGGTCGAGGCGCTCGACGGTGACCGGCTCAGGGGATCGGGCCAGCGCCAGGGACCACGGGTCGGATCCGTCGGCCTCGGCGTCGAGGAACCCGGTCAACGCCAGGGGCAGCGAGGTCTGGGTGACCTGGCGGTTGCCCTGGTCGTCGTCGTAGACGATGGCGCTCGGTTTGGGCAGGCCTGCTTCGCTGACGGCGTCGCACAGCAGGCGCATCGTCTCACCGATGGGGGCGCTGCGGGCCAGCGCGGTCAACGCGGTGGACATCGCGACCCGCGGTGAGGTGAGTCGGCCGATGACCCCCAGGTGTCCCTCGAGGCCGGCCCCGTCGAGGGGCACCAGGTTCATCTCGAACGGGAGCCAGCTCCCGTCGCTCGTCCGGAGCCGGAAGTTGCTCGGCGCAGCCCGACCCGGGAAGCGGGCGGCGACACCGATCTGGCTCCGGGCGAGGTTGCGGTCGTCGGGGTGCACCAGCTCCATGCCGTCGTGGCCGAAGAGCTCGACCGTCTCCATCTGCAGGAGCTCGCAGGTGGCCCGGTTCGCCCAGGCGACGGAGCCGTCGGGGGCGAGCACGATGACGGGGTCGCCGAGCTGATCGACCGTGGCGGCGAGCCATCGGTCGGAGCCCGGCGTCGGCGTGACGCCGCGGGTGGCGGCGTCGAGGCGCTGGCCCTCGGAGGCGGAGTCGGCGGACATGGGGGTGGGTCCGAGCGGACGGTAGCCGACCGGTGGTCCGCGCAACGACTCGTCGTCGTATCTGGCACGAGAGCCCCGCCCGGGCAGCGCGCCGCTGCGCCGCCCGGGTCGTGTGCTCATGACCCGAGCTGTTCGGCCCGGATGATGTTGAGCGCGCCGCCGGCGCGGAACCAGCCGATCTGCTCGTCGTTCATGGTGTGGTCGGCGTCGAACTCGACGCTGGAGCCGTCGGGCCGTCGGACCCGCACCCGAACCGGGGTGTCGGGTGCCAGTTCGGCGAGCCCCAGCACCGAGACCCGATCGTCCTCACCGATGAGGTCGTAGCTGGCCGGGTCGGCGAACGTGAGCGGCAGGACGCCCTGCTTCTTGAGGTTGGTCTCGTGGATGCGGGCGAAGCTGCGGGTCAGCACGGCCTTGGCGCCGCGATAACGGGGTTCCATGGCGGCGTGCTCGCGCGACGAGCCCTCGCCGTAGTTCTCGTCGCCGACGGCCACCCAGCCCTGGCCCGCCTCCATGTAGTGCCTGGCGATGTCGGGATAGGGCTTGCGTTCGCCGTCGAGCTGGTCCTTGCCGATGCCGGTCTCGCCGGTGAAGGCGTTCACGGCGCCGAGGAAGAGGTTGCCCGAGATGTTCTCGAGATGGCCCCGGAACTTGAGCCACGGTCCGGCGGCGGAGATGTGGTCGGTGGTGCACTTGCCTGCGGCCTTCATCAGCACCGGCAGGTCGAGGAAGTCCTGTCCGTCCCAGGCGGGGAAGGGCTCGAGGAGCTGTAGACGCTCCGAGGCCGGGTCGACCTTCACCACCACGTCGCTTCCGTCGGCGGGTGGGGCGATGAAGCCCGACTCCCCGGACTCGAAGCCGCGTCCGGGGAGCTCCTCGCCCGGGGGCACCTCCAGTCGGACCTTTTCGCCGGCGCCGTTGGTGAGCGTCCCGCTGCGGGGATCGAAGTCGATGCGGCCCGCCAGGGCCAGCGCCACGACCGACTCGGGTGACGTCACGAAGGCCAGGGTGGAGGCCAGGCCGTCGTTGCGCTTGGGGAAGTTGCGGTTGTACGAGGTGACGATCACGTTGGTGTCGCCCTCCCGCACGTCGCTGCGGGCCCACTGCCCGATGCAGGGGCCGCAGGCGTTGGCCAGCACGGTGGCGCCGATGGCCTCGAGATCGGCCAGCAGGCCGTCGCGCTCGATGGTGGCGCGGACCCGCTCCGAGCCGGGGGTGACGAGCAGGGGCGTTCGGGCGCGCAGGCCCCGGGCCGCAGCCGCGCGTGCGATGCCCGCGGCGCGGGAGATGTCCTCGTAGGAGGAGTTCGTGCACGACCCCACCAGCGAGGAGCTGATCTCGAGCGGCCATCCCTCGGCCGAGGCTTCGGCGCCCAGCGCCGACACGGGACGGGCCCGGTCGGGGGTGTGGGGCCCGTTGATGAGCGGCTCGAGCGTCGACAGGTCGATCTCGATGACCTGGTCGAAGAAGCGCCCGGGATCGGCGTGGACCTCGTCGTCGGCCCGCAGGTCGGCGGCCACCCGGTCGGCGGCGTCCGCGATGGCCCCCCGACCGGTGGACGTCAGGTAGCGGGCCATGGCGGCGTCGTGGGCGAACAGCGACGTGGTGGCACCGATCTCGGCGCCCATGTTGCAGATGGTGGCCTTGCCGGTGGCGCTGAGCGACTCGGCGCCGGGACCGAAGTACTCCACGATGGCGCCGGTGCCGCCCTTCACGGTGAGGATCTCGGCCACCTTCAGGATCACGTCCTTGGGAGCCGACCAGCCGTCGAGCTCGCCGGTGAGGTGCACGCCGATGAGCTTGGGCCAGCGCACGTTGAACGGGTAGCCGGTCATCACGTCGACCGCGTCGGCCCCGCCCACGCCGATGGCCACCATGCCCAGGCCGCCCGCGTTGGGCGTGTGGCTGTCGGTGCCGATCATCATGCCGCCGGGGAAGGCGTACTGCTCGAGCACGACCTGGTGGATGATGCCCGAACCCGGCTTCCAGAAGCCGATGCCGTAGCGGGCCGAGACGGACTCCAGGAAGTCGTAGACCTCCTCGTTGTTCTCGAGCGCGGCGAGCAGGTCGACCTTGCCGTCCTCACGGGCCTGGATGAGGTGGTCGCAGTGCACCGTGGAGGGCACCCGAACCTGGGGCAGGCCAGCCGTCATGAACTGCAGCAGGGCCATCTGGGCGGTGGCGTCCTGCATGGCGACCCGGTCGGGGTCGAGATCGGCGTAGGAGCGGCTCCGCTCGAGCTCCTGCGTCTCCGGGAAGCGGAGGTGGTTGATCAGCACCTTCTCGGCGAAGGTGAGCGGGCGTCCCAGGCGCTCGCGACCCAGTGCTGCTCGGGCACCGAGTCGTTCGTACACGGCCCGGACGAGCTCGATCGGGGTCTCGGCGGCGACGGCCATGGGGTTCCTCCCTGGGTAGGCGAGCGGTTCGATCAGGTGGATCGCAGGGGGAGCGGGGCTCCGGTTGCGCTCTGTCAGCGAAGTATACAAGTATAGGACAAGTGCGCCAGACCAGATACCAGACGATCGCCGAAGGCCTCCGCACCGAGATCGAGTCCGGAGCGTACGCCGCCGGACGGCTGCTGCCGAGCGAGGCCGAGCTCTCGGAGCGCTACGCCGCCAGTCGGGTGACCGTGCGGCGCGCCCTGGAGGTGCTGCGGGACGAGGGCCTCGTCGACTCACGGCAGGGCTTCGGCTGGTTCGTGGCCGCCGATCCGGTGCGCCAGTCCCTGGCCCGTCTGGGCACGATCGAGGCCCAGCTCGCGCAGGAGGGCATCGGTTCGGAGCGACGGGTGCTGGACTTCCGCTTCGTGCCGGCTCCCCCCCGTGTACGCCAGGTCCTGGGCTGCGACACCGTGCTGCGGGTGCGTCGGTTGAACCTGGCCGACGGCGAGCCCTTCGCGGTGGTCACGGTGTGGTGCCCGGAGGAGTACGGCGCCGAGCTGTCCCGCGCGGCCGTCGAGCGCTCACCGTTCTACGAGCTCATGGGTGTGGCGCTGGGCGGCGCGACCCAGACCATCGGTGCCACCGCGGCTGCGGCGTCGGAGGCCGACCTGCTCGGCGTGCCCGTCGGCTCGCCCGTGCTGCGCTGCGAGCGGATCACCCGAGCGACCTCCGGGGAGCCGGTGCTGGTGAGCGAGCACGTGTTCCCCGCCCACCTCACCGAGTTCGTCGTGGACCTGCCCCACGCGGAGGCCTCCATGGCGCCGAGCGGCCTGCGCCTGGTCGACTGATCAGCTCCGGCAGGTCTCCGTCGGTCGTGGGTGCCGGGACGCTCCGGTCTCGAGGACTCGGCACCTCGCGGCCTCAGCTCGAGGTCCCCCCGAGCATCATGCTGCCGCCCAGCAGAGCGATGTAGATCACGAAGAAGGCGACGTACAGGGCTGTTCCGACGGCACCGACGATGATCCCAGCCAGCGCCATGCCGTCGCCGGTGAGCATGCCGTTCGACTCCCGGATGCGCTTCCGGGAGATGGCCCCCATGATGATCCCGGCGATGCACCCCGCGACGAAGACGGCACAGCAGAAGGCGAGCACGATCCCCGCGATCGACGTCACCATCGAGGCGACGGCCAGGCCGTCGTTCCTCGGGGCCGGGAAGCCGTACCCGTACCCGTACCCGTACTGGTGGGGGACCTGGCCGTAGGCGGGTTGGCCGTACGCGGGTTGGCCGTACGCGGGTTGGCCGTACGCGGGTTGGCCGTACGCGGGTTGGCCGTACGCGGGTTGGCCGTACGCGGGCCGTGTCTCGGCGTCACCGCCCTGGGTGCGGTCCCAGTCGCTCATGGCGGGTCTGCCTAGGTGGTCGAGTAGCTCCAGTCGCCGGTCACGATGAGCCACACCAGTCCCACGGCGAACAGGACGATCCCGACGCCTCCCACGATCATGCCGGCCAGCGCCATGCCTGCACCGGTGAGCGCCCCGCCCGACTCGTTGATGCGCTTGCGCGAGATGAAGCCCATGATGAGGCCGGCGATGCAGCCGATGATCCCGATCCAGCAGAAGCACAGGACGAAGCCGACGATCGACGTCACCATCGAGGCGATGGCCAGGCCGTCGGTCTTGGGGGTGGGAGCGCTGTAGCCGTACCCGTACTGCTGGGGCGCCTGGCCGTAACCGGGCTGTTGGCCGTACCCGGGCTGTTGGCCGTACCCGGGCTGTTGGCCGTAGTCGGGCTGGCCGTAGCCGGGTTGTTGGCCGTAGCCGGGCTGGCCCGCGCCGGGCTGTTGTGGGTAGCCACCCTGCCCGCTCTGGTCCCAGCCACCCGGGTCCGGCGTGCCCCAGTTCGGCGTATCGGTCATGTCGGCCTCCGTGCCGCCTCGGTCGTTGGTGGCAACCCTAGGCGACGGCGTGGGCGTCGGCCGCGACGCCGTCGGTCGCGTCGAACGGGCCGGGACCGCCGTCCCCCGACGTGGAGCGCCACGGCAGGTCCACTACGGTGCGCGCCGATGTGGGGTCCTCGCTCGAGCACGGCGCGGCGACGCCTGGCGCGGCTGGCGGCGACGGGTCTGGTGTGGACGGTCGTGACACTGGCCGTCGGGTGCGTCGACGACGGCTTCGATCGCGAGGCCGCCACCGCCGAGCTGCTGGCGCGGGAGCAGGGGCGCCTCACCGAGGAACAGGCCCGATGCTTCGTGGATCGGGTGGTCGACGAGCTCGGCGCCGACCTGCTGGCTCCCGACGCCGAGCCGAGCCCCGAGCAGATCCGCCGGCTCACGAGCATTCGGGTCGACTGCATCGGCGTGGCCAACCTGGGCAACGTGGCGTCGACGACGTCGCTGCCGATGGCCGGCGACGTGCCGGGCGTGACCGAGCCCTCGCGGCTCGGCGACGACCCCGACTTCGACCTGCTCTACCTGCGCTGCCAGGCCGGGAGCGGCCCGGCGTGCGATCAGCTCTTCGACGAGGCGCCGCTCGGGTCCGAGTACGAGCAGTTCGGGGCGACGTGCGGGGACCGGACCCGGGAGTACCGCTGCGCCGACGTCTACCCGGAACTACCACCCGATGCCAGCGTGCCGACGTTGCCCTCCACGGGCACGTCGGAGGACACCGACGGTGTAACTGGGAGCGGAGGATCGCCGTCCCCTCCGGCGTCGACGGGCTAGCGTGGCCCGTCCACCGACCCGGAGGAGACACCACGATGAAGGTTCGCATGCTGGCCGCCGCGGCGGGAACGGCGTTGGCGTTGACGTTGGCAGGGACGGCGTGCTCCAGCGACTCCTACAACCGTGACGATGCGATCTCGGATCTGACGGAGGCCGGCCTGACCGAGGAGCAGGCCACCTGTGTGGTCGACGCGGTCGAGGACGAGTTCGGCATCGAGAAGCTGGAGTCCGACGACGAGCTCACCGCCGAGGACACCCAGAAGCTCGGCGAGATCACGACCGAGTGCATGGGCCTCGGTGACCTGGGTGACCTCGAGGTGCCCGACGACTCCGTCGCCGGCTGATCCGGCTCACCGAGCGGTCCGACCTGCCGTGCCCGCCCCTGTGGCGGGCACGGTTGCGTCCCGAACCCGGTGGTCGTCTCTCGGGCGGAGCAGCTGTCGACCGGTCGACGTGTCCGGCGGCGACCGCTTCAGCCCAGATCGGGCCAGCGGCGACGCTGCCGACGCCGTTTCGGCGACCGGTCGTCGACGGCCCAGGCCCGTCGCCAGGCACCGAGCTCCGGGCCCTGCAGCGGCGGGGTGGTGCCGGCGTGGGCCCGCTTGCGGGCCGTGTACCAGTCGTCGCGGGACTCGTCGGCCAGCGCCGCCACGGCGGCCTCGAGCCGCACGGCGAACCGACGGGAGTCCTCGCCGTCGGTGGGGCGCAGCGGGGCGCCGAAGGTGACCGTCGTCTTCGTCGGCTTCGGCACGCTCTTGCCCTTGGGCAGGATGCGGTCCGTGCCCGCGACGTGGATGGGCACCACCGGCACGCTGCAGCGCGCCGACAGGTAGGCGGCGCCACCGCGGAAGGGCTGACCCCACCCGTCGGGGCTGCGGCCGCCCTCGGGGAAGATGAGGAAGCTCCAGCCGTCGTCGATGAGCTCGGCCGCTTCGTCGGCGGAGGAGCGGCTCACCCTCGTCCGCTCGATGGGGATGGCGCCGATCACCAGGGCCGACAGGGTGGCGGTGACCCGGGTGCCGAAGAAGTAGTCGGCCGCGGCGCCGATCACGATGTGGTGCTGCCACGGCTCGGGCACCACCGACAGCAACAGGGGGGTGTCCACGTGGCTGTGGTGGTTGGCGGCGAAGATGACCGGACCCTCGAGGTCGCCCAGTCGGTCCAGTCCCCGGACCTCGGGCGCGGCGAGCACATCCATGGCGGGGCGCACGATGCCCTCCACCAGCAGCACCCGGGCCGCCCGTGCGGGGTAGCGCCGCGCCCAGGCGGTGTCGTAGTCGGCGCCGGTGCGCTTCACCGGCGGCAGGGGCTCCACCCCCTGGGGGATGCTGGCCGGCCGCAGCGGGAACGGTGCTCGGCGCACGAGCGCGGCCGCCGACGGCTTCGCCATCGAGGCCAGCGCCTGGAGGGGCACGCCGTTCACGGGCAGCTTCCTGGTCAGCTTGGTCGGGCGGGAGGCGCGGGCCATGGCGGTGGCGTCCTCAGCTCACGTCGGCCATGAGGATGGGCGGGTTGTGCACGTGGGTGATGGTGGCGTCGCGACCCACCACGTCGCTGGCCATCTCCAGCGCGTCCTGCAGCGTGGAGGCGGGTTGGAAGCCCAGCCGCCGGACGGCCCGCACGTCGCCGCCCACGATGATCACCCGGCCCAGGTGTGCCAGGGCGTGGCTGCCCCAGTACCACATGTAGAAGGGGTGCACCCCGTGGTAGGCGTACGAGGTGCGGTAGAGGTGGCGGTACCACTCGTCCTCGGCGAAGGAGCGCTCGAAGTCCCGCTCGATGACCTCCGGGTCGGTGGTCTCGGACAGCACCTGTTCGAAGAAGTCGATGTAGCTCGGATGGTGCACCGGGTGGAACTCCCACGTGGTGGGGTGGCTCAGGATGAGCACCCCGCCCTCGCGCACCGGTGGCCGGCCCTTGTAGAGGTTGAAGAAGTACCCGAGGCCCAGGCACATGACCAGGATCGGGTTCATGATCGAGTTCACGTTGTAGGGGCAGATGTAGGGCAGCCCCATCGTGAGGATGTCGGTCTGGCCCTCCACCGGCACCAGGTGCTGGGCGTACACGTTGGCGGTCGTGAGCTCGTGCACGGCCTCCACCTCGCCGGCCTGCACCGAGGTCATCTGGTGGGGGGCCAGCCACGACTGGAAGATGCGGCGCCGGGCCCGCATGGGCAGACGGTCCAGGCCCGTCTTCATGGCCAGGAAGGTGGCGCGGTCCTTCGCCGACCACTCCCACTCGCGCTTCTGCAGCACGCTCATGGGGCCCTCGGCGCCGAACACGTCGTTGTTCATGGTCGTCTCGATCTGGAAGACCTTGACGCCGGCGTCGCGCAGCACCTTGCCCATGCGCCAGTTGGCGTGGTGCAGCTCGCTCGAGTGCCGGTCCATGAAGGAGCGGCTGTGGCGCATGGTGCGCACGTTGTGGTGGTGGCGCAGGCTTCGGTAGCTGGCCAGACCGGTGGCGGTGGACTTCCAGCCCCCATCCATCGAAACCAGGTTGATGTTCACGTAGACGATCAGGTCGCTCTCCGCGGCCCGCTTGTTGATCTCGACCTCCTCGCCCTGGTCGGTGGTGCCCAGGAAGGCGAGGTTGTCGGGATCCTCTGCGTCGTGGTTCACGAGCAGCCCGTGAGGGGCGAACGCCTCGTAGACCCGGTCACCCACCGCGTGGCGCAGCTCGGCCTCGGTCATGCGGCGGTGCAGGGCCAGCGCCGCGATGAGCATCACGTCGTCCACACCGGCGGCGGCGGCGAGGTCCAGCACCTGCTCGATGACGCGCTGGCGGATGTCGGGCCGGCGCATGGGGGGCAGGGGCAGCGAGATGTCGTCGAAGGCGATCGTGAGCTTCATGCCCGGGAACAGCAGCGCGGACAGCGGCTCGGAGTCGCCCATCGGGTTGGCCAGGGCGTGACGGATGGCGCCCTCGGGGTCGCGCAGCGCGGGCAGCGGCTCGGCCGGATAGAGCACCCGGGACCGGCCGGCGGGCAGCTTCTCGAGGCGGAAGCCCTCGCCGTGGTGGAACAGGATGGGCGGGGTCGAGCGATCGACCTCCAGGACGAACCCCGGCCTGGGCATCAGCGGGTCCTCTCTCGTTCGTTGCGTAGGTCGAAGGCGATCTTCACCGCGCCTCGCGACCCGGCGGCTGCGGCGTGGGCGATGGCGGCGCGGTAGCGGGCCAAGGGGTAGGTGGCGCTGACCAGGCGTCCCAGGTCCGCGGCCTCGACCAACTCGAAGGCCAGGTCGAAGGTGCGGCGCCGGGTGCCGTCGGCGAGGGTCTCGGTGCCGTAGGCGTAGGCCCCCACGAGCTGCAGCTCGCGTTGCCACAGGCCGGTCAGGTCCACCGAGACCCGGCCCGGCATGCCCACCAGCAGGATCCGTCCCCGGGGTCGCGCCAGCGCCAAGGCGTCGGCCAGGGCGGCCTCGGTGCCGACGCAGTCGACGACCACGTCGGCACCGCCGGTCAGGCGGGTGATGGGGCCGTCGCCGATGGCGAGGCTGTTGGTGAGCCGGCGAACCACCCGGCGCTCCTCGCCCGGTTCGAGCACCACGTCGGCGCCCAGCTCGCGGGCCAGGCGGCGCTGCTCGGGGTGCTTGGCCACCGCCGCGAGCGTGCCCGGATCCGTGTAGCGGCGCAGCGCCGCCAGGGTCAGCAGCCCCAGCGTGCCCGAGCCCAGCACGACGACGGTCTGTCCGGACTCGACGCCGGCGGCCAGGGCTGCGTGCACGGCGCAGGCGGTGGGCTCGACCATCACGGCCGCCTCGTCGCTCAGGGCGGCGGGCACCTCGTGGAGTTGACTGCGGTGGGCGATCATGGCCGTCGACCAGCCACCGCCGGTGTCGCAGCAGAAGCCGGTCTGCAGTCCCGGTTCGATGTCGCCGAAGCTGATGCGCTCGCAGCTGCCGAGGTCGCCCCGGGCGCAGGCCCCGCACGGGGGGTCGATGCCGCGCGCCACGCAGCCCAGCACCGGCTCCAGCACCACCCGGTGGGAGCCGTCGGGTGCGCCGTCGTCGGGTCCGGCACGGTCGGCGACGACCTCGTGGCCGGGCACGAAGGGGAACGACACGATGGGTTCGAAGTAGCGCGACGAGTGTCCGTCGATGGTGGACAGGTCGCTGCCGCAGATGCCGGCCAGGCGGGGCTTGATGGGTACCCAGTCCGGACCGGGCAGCTCCGGCGGGTCGACGTCCTCGAGGGCCAGCGGACCGACCCGGGCGCCGCTGCCGGGCACCACCGATGCCGCCACCACGGCGGCGGCGTAGCGGGCTGGCTTGCGCCGGAACAGCAGGGCCTTCACCGTCGGCCTCCCCGTCGGGTGGGGGTCGCCAGGCGTTGCGCCGCGGTGCGGGTGGCGCTGCGGCGGGCGCCGTCTCCGTCGCCCGCGAGATCGGGCAGGTCGGGCGCCGCGCCCATGGCCCGGGTCAGCAGGCCGGCCCTGGTCCGCTGCCCGCGCCGCTCGGCCAGCGGCACGATCGGGCGGGGCCCGCCGGGAGCCTTGTCGAAGTGCTCCACCAGCCAGCCCCGCTTGCGGGCCAGCGCGGCGAGGCGGGTCTCGGGATTGACCGCCACCGGGAAGCCCACGATCTCGAGCATGGGCAGGTCGCTGGTGGAGTCGGCGTAGGCCACGGCCTCGCGCAGATCCAGATCGTGCTCGGCCGCGTAGTCCATGAGGGCCTGGGCCCTGCTCTCACCGGTGGGTGGGACCCCCGTCATCTCGCCGGTGTAGGCGCCGCGCTCGACGCTCAGGTGGGCGGCCACGATGTCGTCGAAGAGCGGCTCGAGGGGCTTCACCACGAAGTCCAGGGCGCCGGTGATGAGCACGGTGCGATGGCCGAGGCGGCGGTGCTCGCGGACCCGCCGGATGGCGGCCGGGAACGACTTGGTGAGGATGAGCTGGTTGAACAGCTCCCAGGAGTCCTCGTCGATCTGCTCGACGGGGGCGCCCTCGTAGCGTCGGTAGAAGTAGCGCAGGAAGTCGCTGCGGTCCTTGCGGTCCTGGGCCAGCCAGCCCGGGGCGTCGCGCAGCGTCTGGGCCACGAAGCGCAGCCGGTCGGCCGGCGGGAGGCGCCGCGTGGCCAGCCACGAGTACGAGGCCACCACGTTGGAGGCGATGAGGGTGTTCTCGAGGTCGAACGCCGCGAGCTGACGCTCGGGGGCCAGCACCTGTCGGCGCAGGCGGTCTTCGCGGTTGGGCCCCGTGCGCCCACCGGGCGTGGTGCGCACCCGGGCGTGCTCGACCACCGAGGGCAGGTGGATCTGCTCGACGTAGCGCTGCCAGTCGATGACGCGTGGGTCGAAGCAGAACTCGTCGCGGTCGGCGTCGTCGAGGGCGTCCCACAGCGCCAGCAGGCGCTCCACGCCGTAGACGGCTTCGCACTCGGCGTAGGCGCCGTAGAGCTCCACATAGCCCAGCGCCCGCTCGGCCTCCTCGCGCTTCTCCTCGACGGTGGCGCTCCACTCGGCCTGCTTGCCGCGCAGCGGCAGGGTCGAGAGCGCCTTCTCGGTGCGCTCCAGTACGTCCTTGGCCCGGGTGAGCTGGGACTGCACCCGGCCCCGTCCGGGGAACGACCACTTGGGCACCACGATGGGCTGGCCCTGGTGGTCGTAGAGCGGGTGCTCGGCGAACCAGTTCGACACCAGGTCGACCAGGCGGCGGTAGCGCAGCGGGTTGGCCGAGCCCGAGGCCACCTGCACGATGTCGGGGGTCTCCTGCGGCCCGCGAGCCGCCACGGCGATGATGGCCGAGGTGACGAGGTCGACGGGGATGACGTCGACGATGCCCTCGGGGACGCCGGGGAACTCCTTGAGCAGACCCCGGGCGTAGGAGATGATCACCGGCTCGGCCATGCGGAAGCCGCGGATCCAGCCCGAACGGGGCTCGGCCAGGGCGGACTCGATGATCGAGGGGCGCACGATGCTCACCGGCACCGGTCCCCGGGTCTCGAGCAGGGCCCGCTCGCCGAGGGCCTTGGTGTAGGCGTAGGCGTCGGGCCAGCCCAGCGACGCGGCGCGGGCCCGACCGGCCTCCACCATGCGATCGGCCACCCACCGTTGGCGGAGCTGCTCGGTCTTCTCGGCCAGCAGCGGCGTGCCGGCCGCGCCCAGCTCGGCGCGGGCCCGCTTGCGGAACCCGGCCAACTGCTCGGGGGTGCGGCTGGCCGCCTCGGCATCGGCGCGGGCGCGACGGGCGCCCTCCACCTCACCCCGCCAGTCGACGTCGACGAAGAACGGGCTCTCGTCGACGGGCTGCTCCGGGGCGGCACCACGTCGGTTGCCGGCTACGTAGCACGTGGACACGGCGACGAGGTGCGGGGTGACGCCCAGGTCGTGGAGGGTGGCGGCGATGCGGCTCGGGCCGAGCAGGTTCACCTCGACCGCGCTGTCGAGCGGCGAGTCGAACGAGACGGTGGCGGCTGAGTGGATGACGATGTCGCAGCTCGCCAGGGCGGCGCGCCCCTCCTCGTCGAGGCCGAGCCCATCGCGGCTCACGTCGCCGGCCACAGCGGTGATGCGCCGCGCGGCCAGCTCGTCGAAAACGGCGGCGCCGCCCAACTCGGTGCGCAGCCGGTCGAAGGCGTCGTTCTTGAGGATCTCGCGCTTGAGCCGCTGGGCAACCGACGACCGGCGGCCGGGTCGCACCAGCAGCACGATGTCGCAGTCGGGTACGGAGCGCAGCAGGCGCTCCAGCACGTTCGTGCCGAGGAACCCGGTCGTGCCGGTGATGAAGATGCGCTTGCCCGCCAGGCGCTCGCGGATCACGCCCCACTGTCTACCATTTGGTAAATGGGGGCGACATCCGACACCCGCCGGCGCGTGCTCGACGCCGCCCTGTCGTCGTTCGGCACCAGGGGCTACGACGCCACCTCGCTCGACCAGCTCGCCGTGGAGCTGGGCATCCGCAAGCAGACCATCCTCTACTACTTCCCCTCGAAGGCCGAGCTGCTCGACGCGGTGATCGATCACTCGTCGGGGCAGTTGGCCTCTGTGCTGGTCGAGGCGGCCTCGGTCGGGGAGGGCTTCGAGCGGGTGGAGCGCATCGTGCGCTCGGTGTTCCGCCTCGCCCTGCGTCGGCCCGAGCTCCTCGGGCTGCTGCGGGAGGTGAGCAGGCTCGGTCCGCCGGCGGCGACGCGCCTGTCGGGTGATCTGGAGCCGCTCGTCGACTCGGCCCGGGTGTTCCTCGAGGCCGAGATGACGGCCGGCCGGTTCCGTCGCTGCGACGCCCGGCTGCTGCTGCTGTCGACGTACTCCACCGTGCTGGGGGTGGCCACCGAGGTGGAGGTGCTGCGGGCGGTCGGCGTGGAGCCCACCCTGCGCTCGGCGGTGCTGCGGCGCCGGGAGCTGCTGCGCTTCCTGCGCTCGGCCCTGGTCTCGGACGCCGTCTCCGTGGGCGACGGACAGCCCGGCGGCGCCGGCGGTCCGTCGACCACGGAGACGTCGGCGGGGCGGGGACGCGCGCCTTCCCGGCACTAGCGTCTGTGTCATGGTCGCCGTGGATCTCCTCTTCGACCCGTTCGGCGGTCGGTGGCCCGATCTGCGCGATGCCGCCTCGACCGCCGAGGAAGCCGGCTTCGACGGCGTGTGGACCTACGACCACCTCGCCGGCATGGTGCACGACGCCGACACCGTGCTCGAAGGGTGGACCGTGCTGTCGGCCCTGGCTGCGGTGGTGCCCCGCGTGATGCTGGGGCCGATGGTGCTCAACGTGGCCAACCGCCGGCCCGGTGTGCTGGCGGTCATGGCGGCGACGCTCCAGGAGGTGTCGGAGGGACGACTCCTGCTCGGGCTCGGCGCAGGAGGCGGCAGGGGGCTGCCCTATCCACGCGAGCAGCGCGCGCTCGGCGAGGTGGTCCCGCCCGACGGGGTGCGCCGCCAGCAGGTCCGCGAAGCCGCCCGGGTGCTACGTGCCGTGTGGTCGGGCACGGTCGAGCCGTGGGAAGGCCATCACTACCGCCTCGGCGTGGGATCGGGCTTCCCGGTGCCCCGACCGGCGCCGCCCGTCGTGTTGGGCGCCTTCGGCCCCAAGATGGCAGCTCTCGCAGGTGAGGTGGCCGACGGGATCAACACCGGTGCCGGTGCGGGGCTGGAACGGCTCCTGGCCACGGCGCACGCGGCGCGGCGCTCGGTGGGCCGGGAGTCCGAGCCGTTCGTCGTCACCGTCGGCGGCGCCTTCCACCCGAACACGGTCGCGGCCGACCGACTGGCTGCACTGGCCTCCCGTGGCGTGGACCGCGTCGTGCTGACCGTGCCGGCGCCCTACGACCGCGACGCCATCCGTGCGGTCGGTGCGGCGCGGCGAGTCCCGCACCGGGGGTGACGCAGAGCCCCCGCCGACTCCGCGGGATCGGGGTGGTCGGGGGTCAGACCGTGCCGGCCGCGGGCACCTCGACCCGGAGCATCTCGATGCGGCCCTCGCGCTGCTCGATCGTGCGGCTGGGGTTCGAGGTGGGCGACGTGCACAGGAACAGCGTGCGGCCGTCGCTGCCGCCGAGAGCGCACGCGTGCACGCCCCGTCCCTCGAACGGGATCCACTCGACTGCACCGGCCCCCTCGATCACCCGCATCACGCCGTTGTTGACCGGGTCGGCCGCCCAGACCGCGCCCTGCGCGTCCAGGCAGATGCCGGCAGGAACGTTGGGCTGGAGGTCCGACCACAGCCGGGGGTTGGCGAGCGAGCCGTCGGGTTCGATGTCGTAGGCGCTGATCCGTCGGCCCCAGGTCTCGGCCACGAGCAGCGTGCGTCCGTCGGGGGTGATCGCCGAGCCGTTGGGGAACAGGAGGTCCTCGATGACCACCCAGGTCTCGCCGTCGGGTTCGACGCAGGCCATGCGAGTGGGTGCCGGGCTGCCGCCGCCGTCGAGGTCGAAGCCCAGGCTCGACACGTACGCCCGGCCCCGGCCATCGACGACCATGTTGTTGGCGGCGTGCTCGAAGGACCCGCTCAGATCGGCCACCTGCACGAGACCCGTCTGGGTGAGGCGCAGCACGGCGCGGTCGCGCATGGACACGAGTTGGAGGTGACCGTCGGGCAGCCAGCCCAGACCCGCCGGGCGACCCGGCAGCTCGGCCACGAACTGCACCTGCGACTGCTCGGTGCTGCACCAGACCCGTCCGTCGTGCACGTCGGAGAAGTACAGGAGCCCCTGGTGCCAGCGCGGGCAGTCGGGAAACGCCAGCTTCTCCAGCAGCACCCTCGGTTCAGCGTCGGTCACTCGTCCCCCTCGCCAGGTCGGGATGCCCCGTCGTGGGGCGGCATGAATCTACTCGCGGCCGAACCGCGGCTCCGCCGGACGCCCGGACGGTCTAGGTGGTGGGTCGGCCCGGACGGTCGGTGCGGCGCTTGGCCATGCGCCGCCCGTGCCGCTCGACAGCGAGGCGCACGAGCTCGTCGACGAGCTCGGCGTAGGGCAGGCCCGAGGCCTCCCACATCCGGGGATACATCGAGATCTCCGTGAACCCGGGGATGCTGTTGACCTCGTTCACCAGCAGACCCCGGCCGTCGGCCTCGTAGAAGAAGTCGACCCGGGCCATCCCTTCGCAGCGCAGCGCGGTGTAGGCCCGGGCGGCCAGGTCGCGGAGCTCCTCGGTGGTCGCCGGGTCGAGCGGTGCGGGGATGAGCAGCTCGGCGCTGCCGTCGACGTACTTGTCCTCGTAGTCGTAGAACTCCGCACCGGGAACGATCTCACCCGGCAGGGAGGTCCGGGGGATCTCGTTGCCGAGCACGGCGCACTCGATCTCCCGTCCGGTGATGGCCTCCTCGACCACCACCCACTCGTCGTAGGAGAACGCCAGCGTGAGCGCCGACGCCAGTTCCGCCGGACTCGTCGCCTTGCTCACCCCGACCGAGGAGCCGAGGTTGGCCGGCTTCACGAACACCGGCAGGCCCAGCGACTCGGCCAGGCGGTCCGGCGTGGTGTCGTCGGCATCGCACTCCCGCACCGTCACCCACCGGCCCTGGGGCACGCCGTTGGCGGCGAACACCTCCTTGGCCTTGGCCTTGTCCATCGCCAGCGCCGAGGCCAGGACCCCGCAGCCCACGTAGGGCACGCCGGCGAGCTCCAGCAGGCCCTGCACCGTGCCGTCCTCGCCGAGCGGGCCGTGCAGCAGGGGGAACACGACGACGCGGTCGTCGGGGGACGAGGGCAGCACGGTCGGGAGCGGATCGACGGTCGGTCCCTCGACGGGCAGCGCCGCCGGCAGCGCCTCCGGCCCCCGGGCCAGTGCCAGTGCCGCGTCCTCGGCGAACAGCCAGGTGCCGTCGGTGGTGATGCCGATGGGCTCGACGTCGTAGCGGGTGCGGTCCAGGGCGGCGAGCACGTGGCGGGCCGTGACCCGGGAGATGTCGTGCTCGGCCGACTGACCGCCGAAGAGCACGACGAGACGGATGCGGGGGGCGTCGGGCGGACTCATCGTGGTCGACGGTACCTGCTGGCACCACCGGACCCTGCGACTCCGGCGCCGCGGTGCCCGATCGTGCGTCTCCGGGCCGCTACCGTGCCGGCGTGCGCTTCCTCACCTCGGACATCGCTGCTGCCGTGGACGGCACGCTCGTCGGGCCCGATGTCGAGGTGGACGAGGCCCGACACGACTCCCGTGACGTCGTGGGCGGGGAGCTGTTCGTACCCGTGCAGGGCCTGCGCGACGGGCACGACTTCATCGGGGCGGCGCTCGAAGCCGGCGCTGCGGCCTACCTCACGGCACGAGCACCCGTCGGCGGGACCGCCGTGGTCGTGGACGATCCGGCGTCGGCGTTGCGAGCCCTGGCCATGGCCGCCCGCCGGCGGTTGCCACCGCGCGTCGTGGGCATCACCGGCTCCGTGGGCAAGACCTCCGCCAAGGATCTGACCGCCTCGGTGCTCGGCCGCCAGTGGCTGACCTCGGCCAGCCTCCGTTCGTTCAACAACGAGCTGGGGGTGCCCCTCACCCTCGTCAACGCGGCCGACGGCACCGAGGCGCTCGTCGCCGAGATGGGGGCGCGGGGCCACGGCCACATCGCGGAGCTGTGCGCCGTGGCGCAGCCCACGGTGGGCATCGTCACGGCGGTGGAGCTCGTGCACGCGGAGATGTTCGGGGACCTGGCCTCGGTGGCCCGAGCCAAGGCCGAGCTCGTCGAATCGTTGCCGGCGTCGGGTACCGCCGTGCTGAACGGAGCCAACCCGTGGGTGGCGGACATGGCCGAGCGCACCGAGGCGGACGTGCTCACCTTCGGTGCCCACGACGCCGACGTCCGGGCCGAGGACGTCTTCGTCGACCGGGCGCTGCATCCGTCGTTCCGGTTGTGCACGCCCTGGGGCGACACCCAGGTGGAGCTCCGGGTTCGTGGTCTGCACCAGGTGGGCAACGCCCTGGCCGCGGCGGCAGCCGGGCTGGTGTGCGACGTCGAGCTCGCCGACGTGGCCGCCGGGCTGGTCGAGGCCGAGCTGTCACCGTGGCGCATGGAGCTGCACACGGCGCCGTCGGGTGCGGTGATCATCAACGACGCCTACAACGCCGGTCCTGCGTCGGTGGAGGCGGCGCTGCGCTCGCTGGTGCATCTCGAGGCCCGCCGTCACCTGGCCGTCCTGGGTCCCATGGCCGAGCTCGGCCACCACGGGCCGGAGGCGCACCGCGCCATCGGCGAGCTCGTGGGCGAGCTCGGGGTCGAGGCCGTCGCCGTCGACGCGCCGGACTACGGCCTGCCCGACGTGGCGGACGTGGACGAGGCCCTGTCGCGGCTCGGCGAGCTGGGAACGGGGGACGCGCTGTTGGTGAAGGGCAGCCGGGTGGCCGGGCTCGAGCGCCTCGTCCACCGCCTCCTGGAGACCTGACCGCCTAGGAGTCGGGTGAACTGACGGGTCGGGGCCGCGGGGGAGTCCAGGACTTGTCGAGGACCTCCGGGCGCGGGCGGTAGAGACGCAGCGCGTAGTTCCAGCCGTCCATGACGTAGAGGTGGTTCTTCCGGCCGGCTCCGTCGGGGGAGAGGTGCAGCACCACGGACCCGTCGGGCTCCGCCGAGGCCGTCACCGAGTTCACCGAGTACGAGTCGAAGGGGTTCGCCTCGAAGTAGCCGTCACGGTTGTAGACGGTGAGCGACCAGAAGGCATCGACGGGCACGTCGGCCAGCGTGAGGGTGTAGTCGCCGACTGGGTTGGGTGCCGCCTCGAGGTAGTAGTAGGCCTCGTGTTCGGGGAGGCCACCCCAACCCACGGCGGTGCCGATGAGGTGCCGGGTGGCGTCGACCTCGGCCTTGCTGCCGAAGGTGTCGTCGGTGTCGCTGACACCCTGGCCCAGCGCCAACAGGGCGTCTCGCGTGGCGTCGAGGCTGGCGGTGTCGTAGTCGGGGTGCACGTACGGGCCCACCGAGCGCGCCTCCACCCGGAGCTGGTCCTGGAGGGCGTTCACGGCTGCGATGTCGTCGGGATCGTCGGGGTCGACGAAGATGCGGGCGGCGAGCGCGACGAACGGCGAGCCGTGCTCCTCGGCGCTGAGCTCGACGGTACCCGGGCCCCGGTACACCCGGTTGATGTAGTGCTCGTCGTTGACGGCCATCACCGACAGGTACCGGTCGCCGGCGTCGGGCAGGGTCAGCGTCGCCCCGCCGCGGAGGTCCACCACCGCGATGCTGTAGAGGGTGTCGCGGTTCATGCGGATCACCGGCTGGTTGTCGACGGGTGTCGGGGAGCGGAAGTGGAGCCAGGAGTTGACGGCACCGGCGAGGCCGACGAAGCCGTCGAACATGCGGGCGGTCTCCGCAGCCCGGAAGTTGTCGACGTTGACCTTCGTCATGGCGTGTCCTCCCCGGGTCCGGGCGATCCCGTCACCCCGTCACTCGGCGATCGCCGTCCCTCCGGGACGGCAGCCGGAGGTTAGTGCTCTGCTCAGCGGGCGGGGTCGACGTGTCGGTCGGGCTCGACGAGCCCAGCCCGGTTCCACGCCGCGAGGAGCGCGGCCACCACGGCCCCGACCAGCATCACCGCGGTGACCGACGTGGCCTCGATCACCGGCCCGGCCACGAGCACGCCGACGGGTACCGTCCCGCCGAAGGCCATGATCCACAGCGCCATCACCCGGCCGCGCTCGGCGTCGGCCAGCCGGTGCTGCAGCAACGTCGACAGCGACGTGATCGTGGCGAAGTAGAAGGCTCCCATCACGAGCGCCGTGGGGTACGCCGGCCCGGGTGCCCGCCACAGCGAGAAGGCAGCCAGCAGCGCGGCGAAGCCGGTCAGCCCTGCCACCACCACCCGGTCCAGTCGCCGGCCGGCCAGGACGGTGCCGATCGAGAGCGCGCCGGTCATGGCCCCGAGCGCGAAGCCGAAGTAGAGCCAGCCGTACGCGGTCGAGGTCTCGTCGATGCCGAGGTTGCGTTCGGCCAGGGTGGGCATCTGGCCGATGAAGGTGAGGCAGAAGAACGAGAACAGCGCCACCGTGATCAGGATGCGCGCCACGATCGGGTCGCGGCGTGCGACCCGGACGCCACCGAGCAGCTGACGCCATCCTCTGGGCGCAGCAGGGTCCGGGCGGGGCTTCGGCAGGTGAACGGTCGAGACCGCCGCCACGATCGCGAAGTAGCTCAGCCCGTTGAGGACGAAGACCCACGACACACCGAAGCGGCTGAAGACGAAGGCCCCGAGCGGTGCACCGATCACCCGGGAGAGGTTCATGTTGGTCGACTGCAGCGACACGGCGCCGGACAGGTCCCGCCGTTCGACGAGGGCGGGGAGCGCGGACGCGAACACCGGCCCCGCCAGGGCCTGACCCACGCCGATCAGGAAGACCACCGCGACGAGCAGCGCCTTGGAGGGATCGGCGTCGCGGCCCACGTAGGCCAGGGCGAACGCGAACGCGGCCTGCCACACGCTGACCCCGATGAGCAGCTTGCGTCGGTCGAACCGATCCGCCAGCGCGCCGCCCACCACGGCGAGCAGCAGCAGGGGTCCGAGCTGCGCGAAGACCATGAGGCTGACGAAGGTGGGCGACTTCGTGAGCGCGTAGGCGTACTGGCCCAGCACGACGTTCTGCATCCACGTGCCGATGTTCGACACCAGTGAGCCGGTGTAGACCCGGCGGAAGGACCGGTAGGAGAGGGCCGCCCGCGCCGTGCCGGCGGCGAAGGGTCGGTCACCGTCGAGATCGGCGTCCTCGACGTCCTCGACGGTGGGCTGACTCGGTTCGCGGCGCGGTTCGGTGGTGGTCACGGTCGGCTTCCCCGGCGCAGGCTACGGCTTGCACGCGCCGATCATGCTCTCGTGGCCACGCTGGGCGCGGGTCGAGTGCAGGGGAGGGCGGAGCCATCGCAACGGTGCCTCGCGTGGCCGGCTGTGGTGGCGGGTTGGGTCGGCGTGCGGGTGTCGGATTCCGACGGTGCCTCGCGTGGCCGGCTGTGGCGGCGGGTTGGGTCGGCGTGCGGGTGTCGGATTCCGACCGTGCCTCGCGTGGCCGGCTGTGGCGGCGGGTTGGGTCGGCGTGCGGGTGTCGGATTCCGACCGTGCCTCGCGTGGCCGGCTGTGGTCGCGGATCGGCGCCGGACGCGACGCACCCATCCGGCTCGCGCTGGCGCCGAGCGCTATCTGGGGATCGTGGCCTGCGCGACCTCGTAGCTGGGGAGCTGCTCGATGCGGGTCAGGACCCAGTCGAACTCGCCGCTCATGACCGGGGCCCGGCAGTACTGGCACACGCCGGCCAGGTCGAGGTTCAGCGGTGCGCCGCAGTTCGGGCAGCGCTGCTTCAAGGTGCTCTGGTTGGGCTTGGTGATCGCCTTCGAGTTGCGCTGGAAGACCCAGTCCTCGGCCCAGTCGGCGATGCTGCGGTCGCCCCGGATCACCTTGCGCTTGTCGTCGGACAGGTCGATGTCGTAATCCGCGCAGGAGGCGAAGAAGCGCACGACGATGGTGTCGAAGCTCTCGTCGCTGTTGGCCGAGACGACGACCGAGTTCTGGATGGCCAGGTTCTCGAGCACGTTCTGCTTGTTGCCGGAGAGGTACTGGTCGATCTGGAACTTGTGCTGTTGCCACACCCCGTCGTGCATGACCTGGCGTGACAGCTCGGGCCGGCGTTCGGTCCAGGCCTGTTGGATCATGAAGAAGGCCCGATTCGTGTCGGACAGGAAGTCGGCCTCGTTGAAGGCGGGGTCGTGGGCCTGGATGGCGCCGACGCCGGCCTCTACCTGCGCTCGGGAGGCGTGCGCGTAGGGGCCGGTCCCGTCCTGGAGGGCCTGGGCCAGCGCGGCCTGCGTGCCGGGGTCGTAGTCGGTGATCACCCCGGGACTGGTGTCCTGCCCCTTGGTCTTCGCGCCCTTGATGACGGCGAAGATCACGACGAAGAACAGGACCATGCAGATGAGGCCGAAGACCAGGCCGACGATGCTGCCGGCCGCCGCGGTACCCCCGGAGAAGCTGCTCGAGCTGCTCGAGAACCCGGAGCCGCCGCCGCCGCTGAAGCCGCCTCCACCGCCGCTGCTGCTACGACCGCCGCCGCGGCCGCCGCCGGCGCGGGGGAGGATGTCGACGGCGATGCGGTAGCTCTCGACCTGCAGGGTCTGGAGCGCCAGCGTGGCGTTCATGCGCCGGCCGGCGGGGTCGGCTGCTCGGGAGCGGGCGGCGCCTGCTGGGTCGCCGGGTCGACACCCGGAGGCGTGGGTGGGTATGCGGGGGGCTGCGGTGCCGCGGGGTCGACGCCCGGAGGTGCCGGCGGGTAGGCGGGTGCGGCCTGTGGCGGGTAGGCGGGTGCGGCCTGTGGCGGGTAGGCCTGCTGCTGGGCGTAGGGGTCAGCTGCCGGCGGCGCGGCGGGCGCGGCCTGCTGCGGGTAGGCCGGTTGCTGGGCGTAGGGGTCGGCCTGCTGGGCGTAGGCGGCAGCAGCGGCCTGCTGGGCATAGGGGTCGGCAGCCGCCGGTGCCGGGGCTGCGGCGGTCGCCGCTGGAGCTGCCGCGGGAGCGGGTGCGGGTGCGGGGGTGCCGCAGCTGGAGCAGAAGCGGGCTCCGCCCACGATCTCGGTGCCGCAGTTCTGGCAGTAGACGCTGGCCGGAGCAGCGACGGGCGTGCCGCAGGAGGCGCAGAAGCGGGCGCCGGGCGCGTTGGCCACGCCGCAGTTGGCGCACATGGCCGCGCCGCCGCCACCGCCGGGGCCGACCGGCTGTTGTGGGTAGTAGCCGGGGCCACCTGCGCCGGGCGGCGGGGGCGGTGTGGGTCCGACCGGGTAGCCGCCGGTCATGGCACCGCCCATGGCACCGCCGACGCCGAGACCGGTGGCGAGGAAGGCGCCCTGGGTCGCGGCGCCACCGCCCTGGGCCATGCCCTCGCCGGCGCCCAGCATGGCCTGGCCGGCGGCGTACTGCTGGAAGCTGCCGGCCAGACGGCTGTAGGCGGTGTCCTTCTGGAAGCCCTTGAGCAGGTTCTCGTCTTCCTCGTCGAGGTTGATGTCGAAGTTGCCCATGCGGGTGATGGCGATGCCGTAGTCCGCGAGCTCGTTGTTGGCGGCGGCGATCACCGCGGCCTCGATCTCGGGGGTGTAGGCCGACAGGCCGAGCAGGGGCCAGCCGTTGCGCACGATCTGGCGGGTGATCTCGGTGCGCATCACCTTCAGGAGCTGCTGGCTCATCCAGTAGGTGATGTCCTGGTTGTTCTCGACGTTGACCGTGCCGGTGAGCTTCAGGATGAGCTTGGTGGGGTCGACCACCTGCATGGCGTAGTCGCCGAACACGCGCAGGGTGATGATCATGCCCGTCTGGGGGTCCTGCACGTTGTCGATGCGCCCGCCGAAGGTCTGGCCCGTGTACTGCCGGGTACCGCAGAAGAAGATCTCGGCCCGGTAGGCGTTGCCGTCGGTCGCCCAGTCGATGACGATGCCGAGGAACATGATCTCGTCGGCGTCGAGGCGGTGCTGGCCGGGGCCGAGCGTACCCAGGACCTCGCCCTTGTTCATGAACACCGCGACGGCGTCGGCCTCGACGATGGCCCGTGCACCCTTGCGGATGTTGATGTCGGGCCACTTGTAGACGATCTGGTCCTTCTTGTCGTCGGGGACCGCGATGAATTGGCGTGCGACCTCGTCCCGGAGAAAACCCATGCCTGCGCCTCGCGTTTCCCTGCCGATACGACTCCCGGCGGACGGCCCGCCGATCGAAGCGGAGATTAGCGGGCGCCGACGCCTGATCGCGGCGTTGGTGTGGTCCGCTCGTCCCGCGTCCTCAGGTCGCAGCGGGTCGACCGCGGTTACGGGGCCTGCGGGGCTCGACCTCGGTGCACGGCGTGTGCCGCCGCGGCGTCGCTCAGCGGCGGGTGAGCGAGGCGGTCGCCGAGGCGTGCACCGTGGTCCCGTCTGGTCCGCCGGGCAGACCCTTGGCGAACACGTACTCGACCGGCATCGAGAGCTCGACGGTGACCTCGTCGGCGCCCGGCCCGGGTTCCGCCCGCACGAGCACGACGCCGGGCAGACCACGGGCGCCCACCGTCGCCCGCGCCGCCTGTTCGACGAGGGCCGGCTCGAGCACCTGGTCACCCCGGCGCAGCGCCTCGGGGTCGAGGCCCACGGTGACCGCGTCGTTGGCGGCGCTGGCCGCCGCGTCCGCCACCTGACGCTGGCCGAGCTGCACGACGGTCAGGTCCACGGCGATGGCGCCGAGCACGATCATGACGAGCACGGCGGCGGGCATGAGCATGAGGACGCTGCCGCGGTCGCCGCCCCGGTGACGGGGGGCGTCGCCGTCCGCGTGGGAGGGTGTCGGGGTCGCTCGTGACGTCGGGTTCAGCACGTGGCCTCCCCGGGGAGGCCGGAGCGGTAGGGGTCGATCACCTCGGAGCTGCGGGCGCTCACCGTGACGCCGTCTCCCAGCGTGCCCAGGAACGGCACGATCAGGGCGGGCAACTGGTGGGTGCCGCGCAGGGTGACCCGTACGCAGCGCCCGAAGGGCAGGTTGCCGTCGTGTGCCGGCGCGTCCAGGTCGAGCGCGGCCGGATCGCGCCCGTAGCCGGCGAAGGCCGAGCGCGCCGCGTCGTCGGCCGCCGTGCCGGCGGTGGCGGCATCGGGTGCCTCGACGTAGGCCCGCACACCCTCGCGGGTCGCAGCGGACACGGCCAGCTTGGCGTCGATGACCGCCCAGGCGTTGGTCACCACCAGGGCTCCGACGATGAACACCAGCAGCCCGAAGGGGAGCACCTCGATCCCGGCCACCTGCCCGGCGTCGCCGCGCCCCCGGCGCGGCGCGACCGATGACGCGGTCGACGTCGGTTGATGCCTCACCGCGGTCGCTCCACCCGGATGCGCACCGTGCGGTCGATGTGGTCGGTCACGAGCGGGCCGCCGGTGCCCGGCAGCGAGAAGCGCGGGCTGTCGGCCTGCACCCGCAGCACCACGGTGTCGGCGTCAGAACCGGACCAGTCGAACCGGGCCGAACCGCCGAGGCCGCCCAACTCGGCGCGCATCCGGGACTCCGCCGCTCGCCGGGCATCGGCCTGCACGGTCGGATCGGCGGCGAGGGTGTCGGCCGTGGCGACGTCGCGGGCTCCGGCCCAGGCCACGGAGGTGACGACGCTGCGAGCGTGCAGGCCCACGAGGAGTTGCACGGCGAACAGCAGGAACACCAGCACGACGGCGACCCCGGCCACGGTGCCGAAGAGCCCCGCGCCGGTGTCGTCGAGCCGGTGCCGCCAGCGGAGCCGCGGGGGTTCGCCGGGTGGTCGACGCCGGGTCCGCGCCGCCGGGGTCGCCGCGGGCTCACCCACCGGAGCCGATGCGCTCGACCTGATCGTTCGTGCGGGCTTCGGTGTCCTGCCACATGCGCTGGAAGCCGAGCCACATGGCGGCGCCGAGGAAGGCGATGATCAGCACGGCGATGGCGGCGGAGATGACTCCCTCGCCCCGGTCGCCCGCGAGGCGACGGCGGCCGTGGTCACGGACATGGTGGGAGGCCAGGCGGGCGTGCAACCACAGGACGGTCACGGGCATGGGGGGCTCCTGTTCGTCGGGGTCCGTCAGGACCGGGGTCGGGTCACGGTGGTGCTCAGGCACCGCCGTAGAGGCGCATGGCCTCGATGAAGGGAACGGCCAGGAAGAGGGCGCCGGGCAGCAGCGTGGCCACCGTGACCGGGATCCAGACCTGCTGGGCTCGGCGTTCGATCGTCTCGATCAGCTCTCGGTGCACGTCGCGTCGCATCGATCGGGCCTCTTCGCTGATGAGGTGGCCGAGGTCCCCGGCGTCGCGGTGCAACGCCAGCACGGCCACGAGGTGGTGCAGCGCCGGCACGTCGGCCAGGTCGGCCCACTCCCGCAGTGCGTCGATGTCGGACAGGCCGTGTCGGGAGCGCAACGCCACCCGGGCGAGGCTCTGCGCGCACACGCCGTTGCCGCGTCGGGCCAGACGGTCGATGGCGCCGCCGAGTGAGTAGCCGGCGGCCAGGCACATGCCCAGCTGCTCGGTGACCACGGGGAGCTCCAGCACGAGCTGGCGCTGGTGGGCGCGGTTGGCCTGCTCGAGGCGGTGGTCCAGCACCAGGAACGCCAGGGCCGGCGCCCCGAGCAGGAACAGCACGCCGATGAGGACGGGTGGGGCGCTCGCCACCACGACCGCGGCGGCGGCGACCAACGCGGCGCCGCTCCAGGCCAGCTGCCGGAGTCGGAACTCGGCGGGGCTGGACGCCGCGCCGATGCGGGCGAGTCGGGTGGACAGGTCGTCGTGGATGCCGAGGCCGTGGCTGATCCGTTCGCCCACGTCCTGGACGAGCGATCCGACGACGTCGCGCAGCGACCCCGACGACCGGAGGTGGGCCGCCCCTGCGGCGCGGCTGGTGGGGGTGTAGGGCCGGAGGCGTTCGACGAGCGGTACCCGGGCGAACCAGCGGACCTCGGACAGCACGAGCACGAGGCCGATCCAGGCGACGACCGCCGCGGCCAGGATGGGCCGGCTCATCGGAACACCCGGTCCTCTGCGGGCAGTCGCATGATGTGCCCTGCCCACACCCAGCACGCCACGATCACCCCGAGACCCACCGCGACGAGGAGTTGGCCGAGCGGGGTGGCGTAGGCCTGGCGCCCGTTGCCCACCGACATGCCGGCCAGCGCCATGCCCAGCGGCACGATGATCACGAAGCGCCTGGCGAAGCGGGCCCCGGCCTGGCCGGCTCGCGCGTCCTTGCGGCCCTGGGTGTCGAGGCGGCGGTCGTCGGCCAGCGCCTCGAGGCGGGCGTCGAGGTCGGCGCCGCCCACCTCGTGGGCCACCAGCAACGTCTCACAGGTGATGTCTGCACAGGGGTCGGCCAGTCCCGCCTTCAGCACGGCGACGGTTCGGGCGAAGTCCGTGGTGAGCAGCCACTCCCGCTCGGCGGCCTCGAACGCCGGTCGCATCGAAGGTGGAGCGGAACGTCCGATCTCGAACAGAGCCTGGGGGATCGAGCGTCCCGCCGCGGTGGTGAGGATCCGCATCTCCTCGATGAGTCGGGGCCAGGCTTCCTGGGCGCGAGCCTGTCGGTCCGCCCGTCGCCGCCGGTAGTAGGCGACCGGAGCGGTGGCGGCGAACACCGCCAGCACCACCGCCGGCAGGACGCCACCGAAGAGGACCGCGCCGGTGACGGCTCCGGCGAGACCGAGGCCGGCCACGGCGCCGGCCAGCTCCGACCGGGGCACGCCCTGCAGCCCTGCCTGGACGAGCCACTCCTCCACGGACCGTCGACGGCGCCGGGGCGGGAGCTGGCTGCGGGTCCACAGGTCCCGCCGTCCGTAGGCGAGCGCGGTGAAGACGAGATAGACCCCGGCTCCCGCCGCCGACGCCACCAGCAGGGCGTTCAGAACCGCTCCCAGCGACCGGAGCCCGCGGGGGCCACGAGGTGGTGGAGGTCGACACCTGCGGCGTCGAGCCGGCGTGCGAGCCGTTGAGGGACGAGCCCGGTCCAGGCGAGCTGATCGCCGGGGCGGGCCCGAGCGAAGAGCTCGGTGACGGTGAACTGGGCGGCCTCGACGCCCCCGGCCAGGTCGTCCACGGCGATGATCTCGCTCACCCGAGGTCCGGCGGGGGTGCGGGTGCAGTGCACGACCACGTCGATCGATTCGCTCACCAGCGTGTTCAGCGCCGACAACACCGGAGCCGGGTGAGGGCCTGGCGGGCCGAGCCGGCATGGATGGTGGTGAAGCCCTGCACCCCGGAGGACAGCGTCAGCAGGAGGGGCAACGCCTCGCGGTCGCGGACCTCACCCACGATGGCGACGTCGGGCGCCATGCGCAGGAAGCCGGCTACCAATCGCCGCAGGTCCACTGCGGCCCGGTCGGCACGGAGGGGGCGGGTCTGCATGCTCGCCACGTTGGCGAGCGGGACGTCGGCCTCGAACACCTCCTCGGCGATCACGACGCGCTGGGAGGGGTCCAGTTCGGCGGTGCAGCACGACAGCAGGGTGGTCTTCCCCGAGCCCGGGGGGCCGGCGACGATGACCGAGCAGCCGGCTCGCACACATGCGGCCAGGGTCGCCGCCGCGGTGGGGCCCAGCATGTCGCGCTCCACGAGCTGGTCGAGCCGGGAGAACGGCACGCCCGTGAACTTCCGGATGTTCACGAGCAGGTGCCCGCCGCGGCTGATGTCGCCGTGCACGATGTGCACCCGGGCACCGTCGTCGAGCTGCGCGTCCTGCAGTCCCTCCGTCGGGTCGAGCTTGCGGTGGCTGGTCGAGGAGCGATCGAGGAGGCGGGTGAGGGTGCGGGCCACGTGGTCGTCGTCGTGGAAGACCTCGTCGTGGTAGCCGCTGGGTCCGGCGTGTCGCTTCACGAAGATCTGATCGGGAGCGTTGACCATGATCTCCCACACGTCGGGATCCTCGAGGAGGCCCGTGATGGGCCCGAAACGAGCGAGGTTGCGGAACGCCCGCGCCGCGATCTGGTCCGGTCGGGCGAGGGCGAAGGGCCGCAGGCCGCGACGGTGTTCCTCGTCCCAACGGCGCAGCTCGTCGTCGATCAGCACTCGCAGCGTGTCGTCCGCGGTGTCGCCGCGTGCGTCGAGCGCCAGCTCCTTGGCTCGCTGCTGCACGTTGCGCTCGATCTCCAGGAGTGGCACGACCGGGTCCGCGGGCTCGATGGCGGGAGCCGAGGAGGCTTCGACGGCGGTGGTCGGCCCGGAGGACTCGAGCACGGCCATCACGCCGTCTCCTCGTCGGACCATGAGCCGAGCGACCCCGGACGGACCGGTTCGGGGTCGTCGACCGCTGGCGCGGACACCGGCGTGGAGGCCCGATCGAGCACGGCACGCGCCGCGGCGGTGACGGCGTGGGTGAGCGACGCCGGCAGCGGCTCCCCGTCACGAAGCAGCGACACCAGGCGCCGCGTCGGCCCCAGGTGGAGCGCGCTGGGCATCGCCCGGTCGTCGTGGGTGGGACCGAGCAGGCCGATCGTCCGGGTCATCTCGGCCCTCGCCCGTGTGCTGCGGGGGGCGCCGGTCACCACCGGGAGCAGGCGGTCGGGCGCCACGCCGAAGCGGACGAGGTCGTGCAGCACGGCCAGGAGTCGGTGGATGCCGTGCACGTCCGCCCGACCCGTCACCACCACGAGGTCCGCGCCGGTGACGATGGTGCGGGTCATCAGGTTGCGATCCTCCACGTCGATGGAGCCGGTCTCCCGTTCGCCCTCGAGGTCGGGGTCGACGTCGGCGATCACCGTCGTGTAGGCCCGGCGGAGGCTGTCGACCGCGGCTGCGAAGGCCCGTGGCGGCATCGCCGTCCAATCGGTCGGTCGTCGCAGCCCGAGCAGCAGGTCGTAGCCCCGGTCGCTGCCGTGGAAGGTGTGGGCTCGAACCGACTCCGCCGTCGTGGTGCCGTGGCGGTGCGCGTCGACGAGCTCCTGCACGCCGGGCAGCACGTCCCCGGCGTCGTGCAGCACGGCCTGGTCGGCTCGGCGGGCCAGATCGGCCAGCACGACCAGGCCGCGGCTGCGGGCGTCGCGGCCGAAGCCCTGGGCCAGTGCCATGGCCGTGATCGAGGTCCCCGTGCCCCCACCGCCGGTGACGGCGACGAGACGACCCCGCCACAGCGCAGGCGTGGCCGGGGCCGGGCCGACGTGGACGGGCTCGACCGCCTGACGGATCTGGCGGCAGTGGGTGTCGAGCGCCTGGAGCAGGGCGTCTCGGTCGAGCGATGCCGGCAGGACCTCGGTGGCGCCGAGCGCGCTCCACGGCTTGCCCGACCGGCCGTCGTCCACGATGAGCGCCGGGCAGCCCGCCTGTCGGGCCAGGGCCAGCAGGTCCCGGTCGGCGGCGCTGGAGCCGGCATCGACGACGAGCGCCGAGAACGGCCGCCCGGAGCGCAGGTGCGCCCGGAGCTCGTCGGGCGTGAGGCACTTGACGAACTCGACGGGGAGCGAGCCGGCGGTCGACCACCGCGCGACGTCGCGGAACCAGGACGCTCGGGCATGGGCCAGGCCGAGCAGCACGTAGCGGGCGTCGTCTGCGCCGCTCACGACCCGCCGTCCGGGTCGTCGTCGGCGTCGCTGGTACCGCTGGTCGGACCGTCGACCGTCGAGCTCGAGGATCGGGGGGTCCGGTAGGGGACGGGCGCCGGGTCGTCGACGTCACCCGTGCCGGCCGACCGGGTGAGGGTGAGCGCACCGACCTCTGCGGCGTGGGTGACCTCGATGGCCTGATCGGCGCTGCCGAGGGCGAGGGCCACGGTGATGGTCCCTGTCGAGCCGAGGGTGTCGTCGGCGCCGCTGAGGTGCACGACCGTCGCTGCCTCGACCACCGACAGCGTGATGGCGGCGTCGCCGGTGCCGTAGGTGGCCAGCACCCCCACCCGCTCGCCCAGCTGCAGGCGTCCGTCGAGCGCGCGGGCCTTCTCGACGGCGAAGGAGACCTCGTGGTGCGGCGTGGGAGCGGACGTGCCGGCCGCCACCGTGGACCGGGTGAGCAGGTCGCCGGGTTGCAGCGCGGCGAGCGACACGGCTCCCTCGAGCTCGTCGGGGTCGGTGAAGGCGCCGGATGCGGTCGATGCCGGCAGGTCGATGGCCACCACCGCCAGGTCGTCGCCGGTGAGCGCCTCGCCCGGTGCGATCGGCGTCGCGGCCACGACGTAGCTCGTCGAGGGGCGACCCGAACCGCTCGTCGCGACGGTGTAGGCACCGATGGCCGCCACGACGACGAGGAGGCCCCCGACCACGGCGCGCGTGCCGGGCAACGTCGGTCGTCGCCCCAGGAGGCGCTGCGTCGGGCCGGAGCCGTGGCTGGTGGGATGTTCGGGGACGCGCGACGGAGGAGCAGGGAGAGGGTGCCCACCCTCGCTCTCCGCCGGCGGCGGGAGGAGTCTCGATGTCATGCGCTGGGGATCCCGGCCGCTCGGGGGTGTGCGGAGGGAACCTGGCCGAACCATATGCACGAGTCCCGCCGGGCGTCTACGTGACGTTCGCCACAACGAGGAGCACCCTGCTTCACCAGTGACATGCGTCATCGGAGGACACTGAAATTGCCGTAAACGTCACCAAGGGTTGTACTCTGGCGGCGTGAGCAGTTCCGAGTCCCAGGGCGCCGCCCAGGCCATCACCTGGCTGAGCACGGCCGATGCCGCCTCCTATCTGGGCATCACACCCCGCACGCTGTACCGCTTCATCGACGAGGGGAAGATCAACGCCTACCGCTTCGGTCGGGTCATCCGCCTCAAGCAGGTCGACGTGGACGCCTTCATCGAGTCGTGCCGCATCGAGCCCGGCACGCTCGAGCACCTCTACCCCGAAGCGGTGGGCGACACCTCGGCCAGCGAGTAGAGCGCCACGTAGGCCTCGCCGCCGTCACCGTCGAGACGCAGGACGGCCAGGTCGGTCCCCACGCCGCGCAGCACCCCGACCAGGGTGTCGCCGCCCGTGGTGAGGACCGTGACCCGGGGTCGAACGGCGGCGAGCTCCCGGAGCGCCTCCGCGAAGGTCGCCCGGGTGCGCAGGGCGCGAGCGCCGCGCACCGGTGGACTCCCCGGCTCGGCCGTGATCCAGGAGACGGTGCTCGAGCGCACCAGCACCTCCTGGCCCGACGGGGTGCGCAGGGCCACGACGTCCGATCCGACGAGCTGCACCCGGCCTCGGAGCCGGCGCCCGTGACGCAGGGCGAGCACCACCGGGTGGCCACGCTCGGCCAGATCGACGAGCACCCCCGCGATGCTCGCCTCCTCCTCGGCCTGACGCTCGAGCCAATGCCTGCGGGATCTCGTCCGCGCCGCATCCTCGACCCGGATCGACGCCACCCAGGCCTCCAGGCCGTCGATCCCGGTCGGCCCGACGGATTCCGTCGCCGGCTCCGGCGCCCCCGGTGCGGGCGGACCCGGTGGCTCGGGCTGCCGATCGGTCGGATCGGGCGGGGAGCTGGTCACGGCACTGCAGCGTAGGGCCGGTACGCTGGTCGCTTCCGATGTCTGACACCCAGGTCAAGGTCCTCGTTCCCGGCAACCACCTGATGGTGGGTCTGCTGGGCCAGCGCGACGAGCTGCTGCGGCTCGTCGAGTCGGCGTTCAGCGGGGTGTCGGTGCACGTCCGGGGCAACGAGATCACCGTCGAAGGCGCCGAGGCGGAGCTGGTCGCCCACCTCTTCGAGGAGCTCGTGCTGCTGCTCGAACAGGGCCAGCACCTGGAGGAGGCGTCCGTGCTGCGCACCATCGACATGGTCCGCGCCGACGAACGCCCGTCGAAGGTGCTCACCGCCGAGGTGTTGCGCTCCAAGCGGGGCAGGGCCGTGCGCCCCAAGACCAGCGGTCAGAAGCGCTACGTCGACGCCATCCGCGACAACATCATCACCTTCGGCGTGGGCCCCGCGGGGACCGGGAAGAGCTGGCTGGCGGTGGCCATGGCCGTGTACGCCCTCCAGGCCAAGCAGGTCGACCGCATCATCCTCACCCGTCCCGCGGTCGAGGCCGGCGAGCGCCTCGGGTTCCTGCCCGGCGATCTCATGGCCAAGATCGATCCGTACCTGCGCCCGCTCTACGACGCCCTGTACGACATGGTCGATCCGGAGGGTGCGCAGCGGCTGCTCGACCGGGGCACGGTGGAGGTGGCTCCGCTGGCGTTCATGCGGGGTCGCACGCTCAACAACAGCTTCATCATCCTCGACGAGGCCCAGAACACGACACCCGAGCAGATGAAGATGTTCCTCACCCGCATCGGCTTCGGCTCCCGGGCGGTGATCACCGGCGACGTCACCCAGGTCGACATCGCCGGTGGGCGAAGCGGGCTGCTCGGATTGGAGAAGGTGCTCACCGGCATCGACGGGCTGGCATGGGTGTGGCTGTCGAGCCGCGACGTGGTGCGTCACCGCATCGTCCAGGACATCGTGAGCGCCTACGAGCGGGCGGCGTCGGCCGACGTGGCGACAGGTGGGACGGACGGCGACCGCGCCTCCGGGCCCGAACCGGGCTGATGGCCGACGGACCGCCGCGCCGGATCCGGCCCCCTCGGCGTGGACCCGTCGACGGCGAGGTCGAGGTCTTCGTGGCCGATGAGCAGGTCGCCCACCCGGTCGACGCGACCCGGTGGGGTCGCCTCGCCGAGCAGGTGCTGCTCGCGGAGGGGGTGAGCGGCGCGGCGGAGCTGGCCCTGTTGTTCGTCGACGAGGAGGTCATGGCCGACCTCAACCGGCGGTTCATGCGCGTCGACGGTCCCACCGACGTGCTCTCGTTCCCCCTCGACGGCGACCTGGTGGCCGCGGTGGTCGACGGACACGAGGGTGGCCGCTGGCCGGACGCGGCCGGGCCGGGCCCCGACCGCGAGCCGCCGGAGCTGGGTGAACTGCCGCTGCTGCTGGGCGACGTGGTCGTCTGCCCGGCCGTGGCGGCGCGCAACGCCCCTGCCCATGCCGGCAGCGTGGACGACGAGTTGGCGCTGCTGGTGGTGCACGGCGTGCTGCACGTGCTGGGCCACGATCACGCCGAGCCCGACGAACGGGCCGAGATGCAGGGCCGGGAACGCGCCCACCTGGAGGCCTTCCACGGCATCCCGGCGCTCGACCCCTGGCAACCCGACGCCGAGGCGTCCGAGGGCGAGCAGGCCGATGCCCGACGGGGGGAGGACGCATGACCCTGGCGGCGACCTTCGGTGGCGCCGACGCGGCCCTGCTCGCCACCATCGTGGTGCTGCTCGTGTTCTCCGCCGCGTTGGCGGTCGCCGAGATCTCCCTGACCCGCATCTCGCGGGCCAAGGCCAGCGCGTTGGAGGAATCGGGTCGACCCGGGGGCCGCAGGCTGGTGGGCCTCGTCGAACACCCCGAGCGGTTCCTGAACCCGGTGCTGCTGTTGGCACTGGGCGCGCAGCTGCTCCAGGCCACCCTCACCGGCATCCTGGCCGACCGGCTCTTCGGCGCCGCGGGCGTGGCCGTCGCCGCCTTCGTGAACATCGGCGTGGTGTTCGTGGTGGCCGAGGCCGCGCCCAAGACCTGGGCCGTGCTGCACGCCGAGCGGGCCGCCCTCCTCTCGGCGCCACCCATCAGCGCGCTGGTGTCCTTCGCACCGCTGCGCTGGCTCTCCCGCGGTCTGATCGGGCTCACCAACGTCATCCTGCCCGGCAAGGGCCTCAAGGACGGCCCCTACGTGTCGGAGGAGGAGCTGCTGGCCCTGGCCGACGTGGCGGTCGAGGAGGACGTCATCGAGGAGGAGGAGCGCGACCTCATCGAGTCCATCATCGAGTTCGGCGACACCGTGGTGCGTGAGGTCATGGTTCCCCGCCCCGACATGGTCACGGTGCCGTCCGGGTTCCGGGTGGCCGACGTGATGGAGGTCATCCTGCTCAACGGCTACAGCCGGCTGCCGGTCGTCGGCGAGGACGTCGACGACATCGTGGGCCTCGTGTACGCCAAGGACCTCATGCGGGCCGAACGCGACGGCCACGACGACCATGCGGTGGCCACGTTGGCCCGTGCGGCCCGCTTCGTGCCCGAGACCAAGCGCGTCGCCGAGCTGCTGCGGGAGATGCAGGCCGAGCAGTTCCACATGGCCATCGTCGTCGACGAGTACGGCGGCACCGCCGGCGTGGTGACCCTCGAGGACCTCATCGAGGAGCTGGTGGGCGAGATCGTCGACGAGTACGACCGGGAGGAGCCGGCCCTCGAGCCGCTGGCCGACGGGCGGGTCCGGGTGAACGCCCGCATGGCCGTCGACGAGCTCAACGAACTGCTCCACGTCTCGCTGCCCGAGGGTGACTGGGACTCGGTGGGCGGGCTCATCTTCCATCTGCTGGGCCACATCCCGGTCGAGGGTGAGGAGGTCGTCTGCGACGACGTCGCGCTGCTGGCCGACAAGGTGCAGGGCCGCCGCATCAGCAGGGTCGTGGTGCGCCGCTCGGCGCACGCCGACGGCGCTCGGGCCGAGGGCGAGACGTGAGCGTCGGCGAGGCACCCGCCGGGTTCCGCTCCGGTTTCGTGACGCTGGTGGGGCGGCCCAACGTGGGCAAGTCCACCCTGCTCAACGCCCTCCTCGGCGCCAAGGTCTCCATCGTGTCCGACAAGCCCCAGACGACCCGCACCGAGGTGCGCGGCGTGCTGAACCGACCCGACGGGCAGATCGTGTTCGTGGACACTCCCGGCATCCACAAGCCCCGCACCCTGCTCGGCGAGCGGCTCAACCGCACGGCGGGGAACGCCATCGGCGACGTCGACGTGGTGTGTCTCGTCGTCGACGCCTCCGCACCCATCGGCCGGGGCGACCGCTTCGTCGCCGAACGCTGCCCGCCCGACGCCGTGGTGGTGGTCAACAAGACCGACCTCGCCTCGCCGGCCGAGGTGCTCGAACAGCTCGTGGTGGCCGCCGCCCAGCTCGACCTGTCGGCCTACTTCCCGGTCTCGGCCGCCACCGGTGACGGGGTGCCCGCCCTCGCGGAGCACCTGCTGGTCCGACTCCCCGAGGGGCCGAAGTACTACCCCGACGACATGGTCACCGACGTGCCCGAAGCCTTCTGGGTGGCGGAGCTGGTGCGAGAGCAGCTGCTGGCGGTGACCCACGACGAGGTACCGCACTCCGTGGCCACACGGGTCACCGAGTGGGAGTGGCCCCGCATCCGCTGCGAGATCCTCGTGGAGCGCGACTCCCAGAAGGGCATCGTGATCGGGCGCCGGGGAGGTGTGCTCAAGCAGGTCGGCATCGAGGTGCGCAAGCAGCTGCCGGCGGGCGCGTACCTCGAGCTGTTCGTGAAGGTCGACAAGGACTGGCAGCGCCGTCCCCGGGCCCTCGACCGCCTGGGGTACTGAAGCCGACCGGGCCGGGCGCGTGTCGGGCGCGTCCGCGCTCCGCATGACCGGGAGGCAGGGGAGGGGGCGGTACGTTTGGCGGGTGGACATCCCCGGCATCGACCCGACGCGCATCCCGACCCACGTCGCCTGTGTCATGGACGGCAACGGGCGCTGGGCGCAGCGCCGGGGCCTGAAGCGCACCGACGGCCATGCCGCGGGTGAGGAGGCGTTGTTCGACACCGTCGAGGGCGCCCTCGAGCTGGGCATCCGCTGGCTCACCGTCTACGCCTTCTCCACCGAGAACTGGCGTCGACCGACCGACGAGGTGCGCTTCCTCATGAACTTCAACGAGTCGCTGCTGGTACGCCGGCGCGACGAGTTGCACGACCGCGGCGTCCGGATGCGCTTCATCGGCCGTCGGGACTGGCGGGTGCCCCGGCGCCTCATCCGCCGCATGGACGAGTCCATCGAGCTGACCCGGCACAACCGCACCATGACCCTCACCATCGCCTTCAACTACGGCGGCCGGGCCGAGCTCATCGACGGCATCAAGCGGATGATCGACGACGGCGTGCCGTCGTCCAAGGTCACCGAGAAGCTGGTGCACCAGTACCTCTACGACCCCGAGATGCCCGATCCCGACCTCATGGTGCGCACCTCCGGCGAGTACCGCATCTCCAACTACCTGCTGTGGGAGCTGGCCTACAGCGAGCTGGTGTTCACCGACGTGCTGTGGCCCGACTTCCGCCGTCAGCACCTGTTCGACGCGGTGCGGGAGTACCAGATCCGGGCCCGTCGGTTCGGCGGCATCGACACCGACGCCTAGGAGCAGGCCCATGGCCCTCTACCGTGACGAAGGCATCGTGCTGCGCACCTGGAAGCTGGGTGAGGCCGACCGCATCGTCGTGTTCCTGACGCTCGGCCGCGGCAAGGTGCGCGCGGTGGCGAAGGGCGTGCGCAAGACCCGCAGCAAGTTCGGCGCCCGCCTCGAGCCGACCAGCCACGCAGCTCTGCAGTTCTACGAGGGGCGCGAGCTCGACATCGTCACCCAGGCCGACAGCATCGACCACTTCCGTGCCGTGCGCGAGGACCTCGACCGCTTCGGCCGGGCCGCGACCATGCTGGAGGCCGTCGACCAGCTCGCGCAGGAGGGCGAGGCCAACCCGCGGCTGTTCCAGATGCTGCTCGGCGCTCTGCGCACCCTGTCCGCCCAGGATGCGCCGCTCGTCGCGCCGGCGTTCTTCTGGAAGGTGCTGGCGCTGGAGGGCTACCGGCCCGAGCTCGACGTCTGCGTGGAGTGCGGCGCGGCGGAGCCGTTGGTGGCCTTCGACCTCGACAGCGGCGGCGTGCTGTGTCGGGGCTGTCGGCGTGGGTCGTCGATCACCCCCGACGCCCTCGCGCTGCTGCGGCGGATCCTGGGGGGTCAGCTCGGCGCTGCGTTGGGGGAGGCCGCGTCGCCCGCCACCCACGAGGTCGACCACCTCGCCACGCGGGCCATGGAGCACCACCTCGAGCGGCGCCTGCGCTCGGCCGCCCTCCTGCCCAACTGGTGATGGCCGACCGGTGCTGCCCGGAGGGCGCGGGGAGCGAGCGCCGCCGGCGGCGGTCAGGACGACGGCGGACGGCGGCGGTCCCGGTGGACGGGCACCCACTCGCGTCGGGTCTCGTCGAAGGCGAGGTCCCGGGCCCCTCGGGCGTCCCGGCGGGTGAAGGCGCCCAGCTCGTCGTCCCACGCCGGGGTGCCCGGCGGTAGCGAGAGGCGCGCACCGCTCGGCCGGCCCTCGCCGGCGACGGCCCGGGCGGCCGCCGGCGATGCAGCCTGCGGTGCTCCATCGGCCGTTGCCGCGGCGCCGTCCGGAGCGTCGTCGGAGCGGTCGTCGGGGAACTGGTGGCGACGCAGCTCGTCGAGGTTCGACGACGGTAGGTAGGCCGCCAGGTGCTCGACCGGTGTCGCGTGCCCGTCGGCGTCGACGGCCAGGGCGAAGGGCGGGTGGCCGAGGTAGGTGTCGTCGATCACGAACGTGCCGGCCAGGCGGTCACCGACCCGCTGGTGGTGCGTCGAGCCGAAAGCCGCGGCGTAGCCGGTCAGGCCGGGGACCACGTACGGGAAGGCGTCGATCGCCCAGGCCGTCGTGCGCAGTGCCGCACGCCCCACGCCGGGCGGGTCGCCGGAGGCGTCCACGGTGCGGATCCCCACCAGGACCTTGCCCGGTGTCCGGCCGGTGATGCCCTGCCACAGCGTGAGCACTCCGACCAACCACGCCACCACGACGGCCATCGCGCCGAGCGGGCCGGTCGAGCCCGGCGACGCCCACCAGGCCAGCATCGATGCGGTGGCGACGGTCGCGACGTCGATCGCCGCAGCTCCCACACGCCGCCACAGCACGTCGGCCGGATCGATGAGCCGGGTGGTCACCACGAGATCCAGTGTGCCGCGTCCGGCGGCCGTTGCCTCGGCGGACGCGTCGGTGGCGAGGGCTACGGCATCGGCATCTACAGCGGGTACCAGTCCCCGGACACCCGGTCCAGCCCGTACCAGCGCTGCTGGCCGCGGTCGAAGCGCACCCAGGTGCCCCGATCGGCGTCCCACTGTGCGTCGGGCGTCGGCGCGGCGCCGACGCCGGGCACCGTGGTCGCCGGGGCGCCGTAGGGGGCGGCGCCGTAGCCCGGAGCTGCGTAGCCGACGGGTGCGGCCGGTGTGAGGCCGGGCACGACGACCGGTCGGCCCTTGTCCCTGCTGCGAACCATGAAGGTCTTGGCGGCCATGTCGCCGACCCGCCGGTGGCCCTTGGTGGTGAGCATGGTGATGAACCCCACGAGGGGGAAGCAGCACGGCAGGTAGTCGACGATGCCGGCCACGCTGCGCACGGTCGCCTTGATCAGCCCCGGCGAGCGGCCGTCCTCGCGCACGCAGCGGATGCCGGTGAGCAGCGTGCCGGGGGTGGCGCCGGTCAGGCCACGCAGCAGGATGAAGATGGCGACGTTGACGGCCAGCGACGCACCGGAGACGAGCCCGGCGTCGCCTCCCTCCGCCACGTAGACCGTGTCGCCCACGTCGATGCAGATCTCGTTGGTGGCGTCGCTGCACAGGTCTCGGCGGGTGTCGACCTGCTCGGCCACCGCCGCGAACACGGCGATGGACAGGAGGTACACGATCAGGACGTCGATGATCACCGCGACGATGCGACGACCGCTGACCTTGGTGGGGTCCACGGGCACCTGGTATGCGCTCATGGCCGCATTGTCGCCCATGGACGGCGAGTGTGCCCGGGGTGGGGCCGTCCGGGGCGTCCGTCGTCGGGGCCACATGGCGTCGGCAGTAGGCTCGCCCCTCATGTCCGACGCCCCCGACGCCGCCGACGCATCCCGACCGATCGAGGTCCCCAACGACGACACCCTCATGGAGAAGGTCGTGGGCCTGGCCAAGCGCCGTGGCTTCGTCTTCCCCTCGGCGGAGATCTACGGGGGCTTCCGCTCCACCTACGACTACGGCCCCATCGGGGTCCTGCTGCTGCGCAACGTGAAGGACGCCTGGTGGCGGGCGATGGTGCAGCTGCGCGACGACGTGGTGGGTCTGGACGCGGCCATCCTGTCGCCACCGGCCGTGTGGGAGGCCTCGGGGCACCTGCGGAACTTCACCGATCCGCTGGTCGATTGCCGGCAGTGCAAGGAGCGCTTCCGTCAGGACAACCTGCCCGACCCGACGACCTGCCCGAACTGCGGCGCCAAGGACAGCTTCACCGAGGCCCGGCAGTTCAACCTCATGTTCAAGACCCATGCCGGCCCCATCGAGAGCGACGCCGCGGTCGCCTACCTGCGCCCGGAGACCGCGCAGGGCATGTTCATCAACTTCTCCAACGTGTTGAACGCCAGCCGCAAGAAGCCGCCGTTCGGCATCGCGCAGGTCGGCAAGTCGTTCCGCAACGAGATCACGCCCGGCAACTTCGTGTTCCGCACCCGCGAGTTCGAGCAGATGGAGATGGAGTACTTCGTGCCGCCCGAGGAGGCCCTCCGGTGGTACGAGTACTGGTGTCGGGCCCGCCACGACTGGTACGTCGAGCTCGGCATCCCCGAGGCCAAGCTGCGCCTGCGGGCCCACGATCCCGACGAGCTGAGCCACTACTCCAGCGGCACGTCCGACGTGGAGTTCCTCTTCCCGTGGGGCTGGGGCGAGCTCGAGGGCATCGCCAACCGGGGCGACTACGACCTCACCCAGCACGCCACGCACTCCGGCGAGAAGCTGGACTACTTCGACCAGGCCACCAACACCCGCTACACCCCCCACGTCATCGAGCCCGCCGCCGGTGCCACCCGGGCCATGATGGCGTTCCTGTTGGCGGCCTACGACGAAGAGCTCGTGCGGGGCGAGGTGCGCACGGTGCTGCGACTGCACCCCCGGCTGGCGCCCTACAAGGTGGCGGTGCTGCCCCTGTCCAAGAAGGACACCCTCACCCCGGTGGCCCGCGACGTGCTGGCCCGCCTGCAGCCCCACGTCATGTGCGACTACGACGAGACCCAGGCCATCGGCCGCCGCTACCGCCGCCAGGACGAGCTGGGCACGCCGTACTGCGTCACCATCGACTTCGACTCCCTCGAGGACCGGGCCGTCACCATCCGCGAGCGCGACACCATGGCCCAGGAGCGGGTGCCCATCGAGGAGCTGGCCGAGCACCTCCGAGCGAAGCTCGGCCTGTAGCCGGGGGCCCGGTCGGGCGCGGGGACGACGTGACGGGCGAGCAGGGACACGCCCATCCCGACCAGGGGGACGCCGGGGTGCGCGCCGCGTGGCGCGACCACAACCGCGCGGCGTGGGACGAGCGGGTCCCCCTGCACCTGGCATCGGACTTCTACGACGTGGACTCCTTCGTGGCCGGCCGTTCGACGCTGCGCAGCTTCGAGCGGGCCGAGCTCGGGCCCGTCGACGGGCTGGACCTGGTTCACCTCCAGTGCCACTTCGGCCAGGACACGCTCTCCTGGGCGCGGGAAGGCGCCCGCGTCACCGGACTCGACTTCTCGGGTCCGGCGATCGCCGCCGCAGCGGAGCTCGCGGCGCGACTGGGCGTCGACGCCGCCTTCGTGCAGGCCGACGTCTACGACGCCGTCGAGGCGCTCGGTGGGCAGCGGTTCGACGTCGTCTACACCGGCCTCGGCGCGCTGCTGTGGCTGCCCGATCTGGTCCGGTGGGCGCAGATCGTGGCCGCACTGCTGCGTCCCCGAGGTGTGCTCTACCTCGTGGAGTTCCATCCGGTGGCCGACGTGTTCGCCGACGACGCGCTCGTCGTGGAGCGGCCCTACTTCGGCCCCGCGGAGGGCACCGTCGAGCGTGCGCCGGGCACCTACACGGACTGGGGCGCGGCCACCGAGCACAACACCACCGTCGAGTGGACCCATCCGATCGGCTCGGTGGTCAGCGCCGTGCTCGCCGCCGGTCTGCACCTCGAGTCGTTCCACGAGCACGACCACACGCTGTTCGAGCGTTGGCCGTTCCTCGAGCGATGCGACGACTTCACGTACCGGTTGCCGGCGTCGTATCCGTCGCTGCCCCTGCTGTACAGCCTGCGCGCCCGTCGGGCCTAGCTCGCGCTGCTGTGCCGTCTCACCCCGGCGGGGTCGATCCCGCTTCGGACAGGACCCAGCGGCCCTTGCCCTGTCGTTTGGCGTCGTAGAGGGCGAGGTCGGCGGCCTCCAGCACGGCGTCGGGCGCGCAGGCGCCGGTCCGGTCGATGGCGATGCCGATGGACAGCCCGGGGTGCAGGCGTAGACCGTCGATCTCGATCGGGCCGCCGACGGCGGTGAGGAGGCGCTCCGCGATGGTGATGGCGTCGGCGGCGTCGGCGGAGGGGCACAGCACGGCGAACTCGTCGCCCCCGATGCGCGCCACGAGGTCACCGGGGCGCAGGTGGGTGCGCAGCCGGTCGGCCAGCAGGGCCAGGAAGCGGTCACCGAGGACGTGACCATGGGTGTCGTTGACGGCCTTGAAGCTGTCGAGGTCGAGGTACAGCAGAGCACGCGGTCCCTTCGTCGCCCCGGTGCCGAGGTCCAGGGCGGAGAAGAAGACGGTGCGGTTGGGGAGACCGGTCAGCGCGTCGTGGCTCGCGGCTCGCTCCAGGGACACCAGGTGGTGCCGCCGCTCGAGTGCGAGCTCCGCCAGCTCCGAGGGTGACTGCACCGACCAGCGGTAGGCGACCGACAGCAGGCGGGCATCGCGGCTCCAGATGATCATGCAGGCGGGCCGGCGTCCGCCGAAGTCGGCCACAGGGGTGACCGCGCAGCTCGTGTAGCCCCGCTCGGCGGCGAGGGCCCGGAGCTGCGCGCCGCACCGGGCCAGGTCGTCGTCGACCACCACCTCGCCGAGCCGTTCCGCTTCGAGCCACGGGGATGCTCCGTCCACGGGGTCGACGACACCGCTCAGCGCCGGTGGGAGGTCGACGCCGACCGCGCAACGTTCCCCGTCGTCGCCGTCGAAGGCGATCACCACGTCGATCTCCCAGAGCTGGCGGTCCATGGCGTGGGCCAGTCGGGTGAGGGTCGTCTCCAGGCGCGCACCTGCAGCCAGCGAGGCGAGCACGGCGTCGAGCGCCTGGCGGTGCGAGATGTCCCGAGCGACGATCACCACCTGCGGTGGCTCGACCGACGCGTCCACGCCGGCGTTCACCTCCATGTCCAGCCAGCTCCCGTCGGCGTGGCGGACCCGGTACTCGGACGGGGCGAGACGGCCCGGGTGCTCGACCACGTTGTGCAGTCCGTCCGTGGCACCGCCCACGTCGTCGGGGTGGACGAGCGACATGGCGTCGACGCCGAGCAGGTCCTCGACCCGGTGGCCGAGGACGCCTTCCACGGCCCGGTTCGCCCAGGTGATGGTGCCGTCCGCCCCCACGGTGAGCAGCACGTCGGGCAGGTGGTCGGCCCCCGGCGGCCAGGGTGCGGGCGCGACGCTCGATCTCGACGACCCGGTCACGGGATCCGTCGGCCGTTGGGGCGCGACGCCGCCCGGGTCTGCCGTGGGGTGCTCGGACACGGCCCAAGCGTCGCACACCGGTCGTGCTGTCAGCAGCGGCGAGCGGCGCGGGTGCCGGAGCCCTGACGGGGGAGGGTCGGGCGCTAGGCTCGGCGGGCCATCCGACCCCCGGCGAGGAACTGACCATGACCTTCGTGTACGCGTTCGACCACGAACACCCCAAGCCCCCCATGGAGCTGAAGGACCTGCTCGGCGGGAAGGGGGCGAACCTGGCCGAGATGACCTCGGTGCTGAAGCTGCCCGTCCCGCCCGGGTTCACGATCTCCACCGATGCCTGCCGGGCCTACCTGGCAGACGGCGGCTGGCCGGCCGGTCTGCGCGACGAGGTCGACGCCCAGGTGGCCCGTCTCGAGGAGGGGATGGGCAAGCGCCTCGGCGATCCGGTGGATCCGCTGCTCGTCTCCGTGCGCTCCGGGGCCAAGTTCTCCATGCCCGGCATGATGGACACCGTCCTCAACCTGGGTCTCAACGACGACTCGGTCCGGGGCCTGGCCGCCCAGACCAACGATCCCCGCTTCGCCAACGACTCCTACCGTCGGTTCATCCAGATGTACGGCAAGATCGTGCTCGACATCCCCGCCGAGGCCTTCGACGCGGTCTTCGAGGAGAAGCGCAAGGCCTCCGGTGCTGACACCGACGCCGACATCCCCGCGGCGGTGCTGGCCGAGGTGATCGAGGCCTACAAGGCCATCATCCTGCGTGAGACCGGCAAGGCCTTCCCGCAGGACCCGGCCGAGCAGCTCCGCGGCTCGATCGAGGCGGTGTTCAACTCGTGGAACTCCCCACGGGCCCGTGCCTACCGGCGTCGGGAGCGCATCCCCGACGACCTCGGCACCGCCGTGAACGTGCAGACCATGGTGTTCGGCAACCGCGACGACCGCTCCGGAACCGGGGTGGGCTTCACCCGCAACCCGGCCACCGGCGAGGCCGTGCCCTACGGCGACTTCCTGATCAACGCCCAGGGTGAGGACGTCGTGGCGGGTATCCGCAACACGCTGCCCCTGTCGGAGATGGCCAACTCCTTCCCCGACATCTACAAGGAGCTGCTGGCCATCTTCGGTCGCCTCGAGCTGCACTACCGGGACATGCTCGACACCGAGTTCACCATCGACCAGGACAAGCTCTGGATGCTCCAGACCCGGGTCGGCAAGCGCACCGGCGGCGCTGCGCTGCGCCTCGCCGTGGCCATGGTGAACGACCCGACCATCGGGCTGTCCCACGAGGAGGCGGTGCAACGCGTCAGCCCCGAGCACCTCGACCAGGTGCTGCACCCGCAGTTCGAGAAGACCGACGCCAAGGTGCTGGGCACGGGTCTGGCCGCGTCGCCGGGCGCCGGCGTGGGTGCGGCGTACTTCGACGCCGACCGCGCCGCGGACGCCGCGGACGCCGGCGAGAAGGTCATCCTGGTGCGCCAGGAGACCTCGCCCGAGGACGTGCACGGCATGGCGGTGGCCGAGGCCATCCTGACCAGCCGGGGCGGGCTCGTGTCGCACGCCGCGGTGGTGGCCCGAGGCTGGGGCAAGCCGGCGGTGTGCGGCGCCGAGAGCCTCGAGATCGGCGCGGACTCCTTCACGACCGCCGACGGCACCCTCGTGCGTGAGGGCGACATGATCTCCGTCGACGGTTCGACGGGCAAGGTCTACCTGGGCGAGGTGCCGCTGGCCGAGGGCTCCGTGCCCGACGAGTTCTCGACCGTCCTGGAGTGGGCCGACACGATCCGCGCCGGCAAGCTGGCCGTGCGGGCCAACGCCGACACCGGCGAGGACGCCAAGCGCGCCCGGGAGTTCGGCGCCGAGGGCATCGGCCTGTGCCGCACCGAGCACATGTTCCTGGGTGACCGCCTGCCCGTGGTGCGCCGCATGATCCTGGCCGACACCCCCGAGGAGGAGGAGGCCGCCCTGGCCGAACTGCTCGAGGTGCAGCGCCTCGACTTCGAAGAGGTGCTCGAGGCCATGGACGGCCTGCCCGTCACCGTGCGCCTCCTGGACCCGCCGCTGCACGAGTTCCTGCCCTCCATCGAGGAGCTCATCGTGCTCGACGCCAAGGGCGACCTCGACGTGCCCGGTCGCGCGCTGCTGCGCGCCGCCCAGCGCTGGCAGGAGCAGAACCCCATGCTGGGTGTGCGCGGTGTGCGCCTCGGCATCATCAAGAACGGGCTCTACAAGATGCAGGTCCGGGCGCTGCTCCAGGCGGCGAAGGCCCGCAAGGCCAAGGGTGGCACGCCGATCATCGAGATCATGATCCCGCTGATCGTCACCTATCCCGAGCTGGATCTGGTGCGTCGGTGGGTCGAGGAGGAGATCGCGGCGGCCGGGGTGCAGGACGAGCACATCCTCATCGGCACCATGATCGAGACGCCGCGGGCCGCCGTGCGGGGCGACGAGATCGCCGAGGCCGCCGACTTCTTCTCCTTCGGCACCAACGACCTCACCCAGATGACCTTCGGGTTCTCGCGCGACGACGTGGCGACCATCCTCGAGAAGTACATCGAGGAGGGTCTGCTCAAGGTCGACCCGTTCGAGACGATCGACCAGGCCGGTGTGGGCGAGCTGGTGCGCCTCGGTGCCGAGGGTGGGCGCAGCACCAAGCCGGGTCTCAAGCTCGGGGTCTGCGGCGAGCACGGCGGTGACCCCACGTCGATCGGCTTCTTCTACGGCCTGGGCATCAACTACGTGTCCTGCTCACCCTACCGGGTGCCGATCGCCCGCCTCTCGGCGGCGCTGGCGGCGCTGGACGCCGGCGGCCCGGACCGTACCGCCTGAGCAGCCGGACGACCTGTCGGCGGTCCACCCCGCCGCGGGATACACCCCGCACCATCGAGAAGGCCCCGGCGTCGCCGGGGCCTTCGTCGTGCTCGGGATGGGCGCGGGTTCAGTCGCTGATGTCGAAGCCGCAGTTCTCCGACACCCAGGCCTCCCAGTCGTCGGAGGCCTGCGTCGTCTCGGGATCCGACAGGACCGAGGCGTCGTCCTCGGCCAGCGCTGCGAAGCCCGCTGCGATGATCTCGAGGTCGGCGGCGGCATCGGCGTCGGGGGCATCGGAGGCGAGGTCGCTCATGTCGTCGGCCAGCGCGCTCAGCTCGTCGGCCGGCGGCATCTCGTCGCCCATGGCGTCGATCTCGTCGTCCATCGCCTCGACGTCGGCGCAGAAAGCGGCCAGATCGCCCTCGGGCGCGCTCTCCTCGTCGTCGCCGCCCTCGTCCTCGGACTCCTCTTCCTCGTTGCCCTCGTCCTCGGAACCGCTGGAGCCGCCCTCGTCCTCGTTGCCCTCGTTCTCGGACTCCTGCTCGGTGTCCTCGTCGTCGCCGCTGTCGCCGCACGCCGCAGCCGCGCCGGTGAACAGGAGCACGGCGGCGGCGCCGGCTGCCAGCCGCGTCGGGAGCAGCCGCCGGTGTGCCCGGGGGGCGTCGGTCGTCGAGGTGGTCTCGATGTCGTCCAGGTCGTCGTTGTCGTGCACGGGTTCCTCCAGAGATGACGGGAGGCGAGGCTACCGCCGCGGCGGAGGTCGTCGGGCCACCGCGGTCCGGGCGGGCGAGGCCGCCGCTGCGGGGCCGGACCCCGGTGGTGGCCGGGACGAACGCTGCTACCGTCCCGACGGGGAGGTGCCACTGCGTCCATGGGCATTCTCGACGAGGACATCCAGCGTGTTCGCGAGACGTCCGACATCGTCGCCGTCATCTCCGAGCACACCCAGCTCAAGCGGGTCGGTCGACGTTGGCAGGGCCTGTGTCCGTTCCACACCGAGAAGTCGGCGTCGTTCTCCGTGAACGCCGAGCAGGGCCTGTACTACTGCTTCGGATGCCACGCCAAGGGCGACGTCATCACCTTCGTGCGTGAGATCGAACACGTCGACTTCGTGGGCGCGGTCGAGAAGCTCGCGGCGCGCGCCGGGTTCTCGCTGCGCTACACCGACCAGGGGGAGCAGGAGGGCCGCAAGCGCCGCACCGCCCTGCTGGACGCGGTCGCCCGGGCGACGACCTGGTACCACGAGCGGCTCCTGTCGGCTCCCGACGCGGCCAAGGCCCGGGCCTACCTGCGGTCCCGCGGCCTCACCGGCGACGAGGTGCGTCGGTACCGGTTGGGCTGGGCGCCGGAGGGCTGGGACGAACTGGGTCGTGCCCTGCGCCTGCCCGACCAGGTGTTCGTGGATGCCGGGCTCGGCTTCCTGAACCGACGGGGTGGCCAGACCGACGCGTTCCGGGGCCGGGTGCTGTTCCCCATCTTCGACGCCGGTGGCGACCCGGTCGCCTTCGGGGGTCGGATCCTGCCCGGTGGGCAGGGACCGAAGTACAAGAACTCCGCGGAGTCGGCGATCTACAACAAGTCCAGGGTGCTGTACGGGCTCAACTTCGCCAAGGCGGCGATCGTGAACGCCGACGAGGTGGTGGTGTGCGAGGGGTACACCGACGTCATCGGGTTCGCCGCCGCCGGGGTGCCGCGGGCCGTGGCCACGTGCGGCACGGCCCTCACCGACGACCACGTCCGGGTGCTGCGCAGCTACGCCCGCCGCATCGTGCTCGCCTTCGATGCCGACGCCGCAGGGCAGAACGCGGCCGAGCGCTTCTACGCCTGGGAGCGCTCGCTCGACCTCGACGTGGCGGTGGCCGCCATGCCGGCAGGGGTCGATCCGGGCGACCTGGCCCGCTCCGACCCCGAGGCGCTCGCCGACGCCGTGCGAGGCGCCGCGCCCTTCCTGCGGTTCCGGGTCGACCGGGTGCTCGGCGCAGCGAACCTTTCCACGCCGGAGGGCCGGGCCCGAGCTGCCGAGGCCGCCCTCGCCGTGATCGCCGAGCACCCGAGCGAGCTCGTCCGCGACCAGTACGTGATGGACGTCGCGTCCCGGACCCGGGTCGACCCCGACCGCCTCCGCTCCGGGGCGGGCGCCGCGTCCGGGTCGGCCCCGGCGTCCACCCGCGGTCGGGTCGTGGCGACGGCGCGAGGTCCGGGACGGCGCGCGGTGGCTGTCGGCGGGCCCGAGCTCGAAGCCCTGCGGCTGCTCGTGACCCGGCCGGAGGAGATCGACGGCTCCCTGCATCCGGTCCTGTTCGGTGATCCCCACGCCCGGTCCGCCTACGAGCTGCTCGCCGGCGGCACCGACCTGCGCCGAGCCATCGATTCCGCGGATGCCGACACCGCGGAGCTCCTCCAGCGCCTCGCCGTGGAGGACACGGACGCCGACGCAGGCGACGTGGTGGTGCTGTTGGTGCGGGAGGCGACGCGTCGGGCGTTGCGCGTCCTCGAGTCGCGCCTGCGGGCGGATCCGGAGGCGCTCGAGCTGCTGTCCACGGTGCAGTGGGTCATGTTGCGCAGCAACGAGCTCGATGACGCCACCACCGCCGCCCCGGCGGCGGAGCAGTTGCTAGCCTGGCTCGTGGAGCAGCCCGAGGAGTACGGATGACGCACCGCGGGTCCAGCGCCTCCCCTCTGGCGGGGGTCACCGACGACGAGTGGCTGATGCTCGTCAACCGGGGGAAGGCGCAGGGCAAACTCACCCACGACGAGGTCATGCAGGTCATCCACCGCGTCGACCTCAGCGACGAGGTGATCCACCGCGTCCACCGGGAGCTGGCCGACCACGGCATCGCGTTCGACGAGTCGGTCGAGCTGGCCGAGGAGGACGACGCCCTCGACGAGGCGACCGCCACCGTCGTCGAGGCCGCGGACAGCCGCATCACCCCGAGCGAGCGGCCCAGCGCCGTGGTGCTCGACCTGTTCGACGAGTCCACGCTGAACGACCTCGACGGTGGCGCCGGTCGCGTGGTGCGGCCCCGTCGGCCCCGCCTGCAACCGGGAACCAGCCGCGACTCCCTGCGCCTGGCGGGCATGGCCACCGGTGGCTCCTCGGACCCGGTGCGCATGTACCTCAAGGAGATCGGCCGGGTCCCGCTGTTGAAGGCCGAGGAGGAGGTCGAGCTGGCCAAGCGCATCGAGGCCGGCACCAAGGCCGCGCAGACGGTGCTCGACCTGCGTGCCGCCGGCCACTTCGACGACCTCGGCGACGACGAGCGCCGGGAGCTGGTGCGCCTGGTGCGCGACGGCAAGCAGGCCAAGGCCGAGCTGACCCAGGCCAACCTGCGCCTCGTGGTGTCCATCGCCAAGCGCTACGTGGGCCGGGGCATGCTCATCCTGGATCTCATCCAGGAGGGCAACCTCGGGTTGATGCGGGCGGTCGAGAAGTTCGACTACACGAAGGGCTTCAAGTTCTCCACCTATGCCACGTGGTGGATCCGCCAGGCCATCACCCGCGCCATCGCCGATCAGGCCCGCACCATCCGCATCCCGGTGCACATGGTGGAGTCGATCAACAAGGTGCACCGGGTGCAGCGCCAGATGGTGCAGGAGCTCGAGCGGGAGCCGACCATCGAGGAGCTCGCGGTGCGCGTCGACATGGCCCCGGCTCGGGTGCGCGAGATCATGCGCATCTCCCAGGACCCGCTGTCGCTCGACTCCCCGGTGGGGGAGGAGGACGACTCCAACCTGGCCGACTTCATCGAGGACCAGCACGCCGAGGCACCCGCCGAGTCTGCGGCGCGCAACATGCTGGCCGAGACGCTGGAGGAGGCGTTGTCGGGCCTCAACGACCGCGAGAAGCAGGTCGTCCGGCTGCGCTTCGGCCTCGACGACGGCCAGGCCCGCACGCTCGAGGAGGTCGGCCGCGAGTTCGGCGTGACCCGTGAGCGGATCCGCCAGATCGAGTCCAAGACCCTCGCCAAGCTGCGTCATCCCCAGCGCAGCCAGAAGCTGCGCGACTACCTCGACAGCGAGTGACCGACCGCCACCGGTCGACGCCGGTCGAAGGGGCCGAGTCGACGCCGTGCCGGCCGAGGTCGTCGCACGACCCGGATCTGCACGACGTGGCGAGGTCGTGTCGGCGGCCTCACCACGTCGGGGTGTCGTCGGGTTCGGCCACCACGGGGTTCTCGAGCACGCCGATGCCGTCGATCTCGATGCGCACGGTGTCGCCGGGCTGCAGGAAGCGAGGCGGCTGGCGCAGGGCTCCCACACCGGCGGGGGTGCCGGTGGCCAGCAACGTCCCGGGGAGCAGCGTCATCACCGTGGACAGGATCGAGATCTGCTGGGCGATGCCGAAGACCATCTCCCGGGTCGAGGCGTCCTGGAGCAGCTCGTCGTTGACGTACGTGCGCAGTCGGAGGTCCTGGGGGTCGGCCACGTCGTCGGCGGTCACGATCCACGGGCCCGTCGGGCCGTGCGTGTCCCACGACTTGCCGAGCGTCATGGTCGGCGCCCGGCGCTGCCAGTCCCGCACGCTCACGTCGTTGACCACCAGGTAGCCGCCGACGACGGTGAGGGCGTGCTCGACGGGCACGTGGCGGGCTCGACGGCCGATCACGACCCCGAGCTCGCCCTCGTAGTCGACGTGCGTCGAGGCCTTCGGGGCGTGGATGTCCTCCCCGGGGCCGACGACGCAGGTGGTCTGCTTGTTGAAGAAGATGGGGAAGTCCGGCGTGTCGCGGCCACCCTCGGCGGCGTGGTCGGCGTAGTTGAGGCCGATGGCCAGGAACTCCGGCGGCCGGGGCACCGGGGCCAGGAGCCGGACCTCGTCCAGTCGGACGCGCGTGGTGGATCGCCGCATGGCTGCGGCTGCTGCCGTCGGATCCAGGAGCGGCACCAGGTCGTCGCCGTCGAGCTCGGCGATACCGTCGTCGAGGACGACGCCGACGGCGATCCGGCCGTCGGGGTGGGCGTAGCGGGCCAGGCGCACGAGGGCCTCCCTGTCGGTCGTCGGGCGAGTGGGGGATCGGCAGTGCGGGTCGGGACGGTCGAGGGTGCGAGGCTCCCCGGAGGACCCGTCGCTTCGACCGACCCGATGGTCAGCCTTCGAGCAGGGCCGGTGCCTCGGCGCCGATGGTGGTGTCGTCGCCGTGGCCGGTGTGCACGACCGTGTCGGCGCTCAACACGAGCAGGCGCTGGCGGATGCTGGCCAGGATCTCGTCGCGGCTCGAGAACGACCGGCCGGTGGCGCCGGGGCCGCCGTTGAACAGCGTGTCGCCCGAGAACAGGGTGCGGTGCGCCGCGTCGTGCAGGCAACAGCCGCCCGGGCTGTGGCCGGGGGTGTGCAGCACGTCGAGCGTGGTGCCGGCGACCGGGATCCGCTGGCCGTCGTGCAGCTCGCCGTCCGGTGCCCGGTCGGGGTGCACGACGTCCCACAGCATCCGGTCGGCGGGGTGCAACCACACCGGTGCTCCGGTGGCCTCGGCCAGCGCCACCGCTGCGTTGACGTGGTCGTTGTGGCCGTGGGTGCACACGATGGCGCCGACGCGCCGTGTGCCGACGGCCTCGACGATGGGTCGGTGGTCGTGCGCAGCGTCGACGATCAGCACCTCCTCGTCGTCGCCGATCAGCCAGATGTTGTTGTCGACCTCGAAGTCCTCCCCGTCGATGGAGAAGATGCCTCGGGTCACGACCCGCTCGACGCGCGCGCCCCCGGACGAGAGGGTGCGGCTCACAGCGCCACCACCGGGGCTGCGCCCCGGGCCCATCGCCGTCGGGCGAGCATGCGCTCGCGCCGCCGGGCTGTTCGCTCGTGCCGCTCGCTCACA
>JALOLF010000089.1:17079-19609 GCA_025456085.1 Acidimicrobiales bacterium | reverse complement strand
CGCCCACGTCGCCCGGGGCCTCGACCACCTCCCATCGGAGCGGCGTGGACGCTGGGAGCAGCGACTCGACGCCTGTCGCACCGCCACCCCCGAGACGTTCGACCGCAACGGGTGGGTCGTCCACGCCCTGCAGGCGGCGCTCGCGGTGCTGGCCCAGACCCCCGTTCCGACCGAGGGACCCACGTGCCGGCACCTCCAGCTCGTGATCGAGCGCGCCGTGCGCCTCGGCGGCGACACCGACACCGTCGCCGCCATCACCGGCAGCCTGGCGGGAGCGCGCTGGGGCGCCACCGCCGTGCCGCACCGTTGGCGCCGGACGCTGCACGGCCATCCCCGCCGGGGCGAGGCTGCCTGGCGGTGGGGCGACCTCGAACGCACGGCTCGCCTGGCACTCGACGGCGGCAGCACCGACAGCGCCGGCTGGCCCAGCGTCGCGAGCATGCTCCCCCACTACGCCGAGGCGAACCCGGCCGCACCCCGGCGGGTGCCGCTCGACGATCTCGTCGCCGTGGGCAACGTGCACGCCCTACCGGAGGTGCTCGCCGAGGTGGACGCCGTCGTGTCGCTGTGCCGCATGGGCACGCGGGACGTCCCGTCGGGCATCGAGCACCAGGTGATCGGCTTCCACGACACCGACCCTCGGGACAACCCGAACCTGGATTTCGTGCTGGCCGACACCGCGGACCTGCTCGGCACACTCGCCGCCGAGGGGCGGCGGACCTTCGTGCACTGCGTGCAGGCCCAGCACCGCACCCCGGCGGTCGGCGCCGCCTACCTGGTCCGGCGCCACGGCCTGTCGCCCGACGAGGCCCTCGATCGCGTGGCGTCCCGCGTGGGCTCGCGCCCGCAGTCGTTCCAGGTCGACGCGGTCCGCCGCCTCGCCCGCACCTGAGCCCCGGCCGACGTTCAGGGGCGGGGCCGATCCAACCACACGCCCGCCTCGGCCACGACGGGGCAACCCGGATGGGGCTGACCGGACCGGCGGTCCACCGTGTGGGCCCGACAGAACTGCACGATCCAGGCCCGGCGCACGCCGGCCGTGCGGTTCGGTCCGCTGCGGTGACAGGTGAGCGACGACAGCACGAGGACGCTGCCTCTCGCCAGCTCCACCGCCTCCCCGACGACTCCGTCGCCGCTCTCGCCGCCGGTGTCGTCGCCGACGGCCTCGACGAGACACCCGACGCGACGATGCTCGAACAGGCCGTCACGGTGGCTCCCGGAGCGCACCCACAGGCACCCGTTGTCGACCGAGATGTCCTCGAGGGCGACGAAGCAGGTCAGGAACTCGACGGGGTCCACGGGGAGGTAGGCGCTGTCCTGATGCCAGGGCACGACCGCCTCGGCATGCGGTGGCTTCGTCACGGGCTGCTCGCGCAGGAACCGGACCTCCGGGCCGAGCGCCGGCAGCACCACCGGCGCCCAGCGGGGATCGACGATCCATCGGGCGAGGGCCGCCGTGATGGTGGGCCACGTACGCGCCTCGGAGGCGGCAACCAGGTCGTCGCACTCCCGCGGCTCGAACAGGCCCTCGACGACGGCCCAGCCCGAGGTGGCGAGCGCAGCGTCGAGCGCCGTCGTCACGACGATCCGGCGGCGTCCAACAGCTCGTGCCGCACCGGGTTGTAGCCCCACCGCTCGACCTGCTCGCACTCGTCCAGCGTGAACGAGGCGCGCAGCCGCAGCTCGACCTCGGTGCGCGACACGTACGGGACGCCGTCGGGATCCGGCGCCTCGAGGATGGCGATCTCGGCGGCGGCCCGGACCGGATCGGCCTCGAGGTAGGCGAGCCGCACGTCGCGCTGACGACCGAAGAACCGCCCGTGCACCCGCTCGCGCTCGAGGATGGGGTCCAGTCCCAGCTCGTCGCACAACCGACGGGTCAGGCGCAGGCCGTTCTCGACGTGGAACAGCTCGTCGGCGGCGATGTAGTCGAGCGCCCGGGCGAACGCCGCCTGCCCCACGAGGTCCCGGCCACCGATCTCCACCGGCAGCTTGTCGACCGCGAGCGCCTCGAGCACCGTGCACAGGATCAGCAGGCGCCACACCAGCTCGCGCTCGCTGCCCGCCTCGCACTCGGGGAACTCGTAGCCGTACTCGTAGTTGGCGCCGTGCTGGGTGAGCGTCGCCTCGTCGACCCCGTTGTCGGCCAGCATCCGTCGGAAGATGGCGGCGTGACGGGCCTCGTCGGTGGCGTGGCGGGCCAACGCCAGGTGCGTGGACCACGGCTGGCCGGGATGCTCGTGGGAGCAGCGGCACAACAGCTCCAGGGCGCACAGCTCGGCCATGACGTTGTCGTTCAGCTCGCCGGCCAGGTCCTCGAGGGTGCGTCGCGACCCCTTGCGGAAGTGGGCCCGCGAGCCGGTCGTGGGACGGGGTCGACCGGCGGGGCGGGCGGGCACGGGCACCCGGTCCCGTGGCGTCCACAGCAGGTCGTCGAGGGGCAGCCGGGTCCCGCTGTCGACGCACCAGGCGACGCGCAGCGCGGCGGTCAGCTCGCCCGAGGCCTCGACCACGGTCACCGCCGTGCCGA
>JALOLF010000089.1:0-17058 GCA_025456085.1 Acidimicrobiales bacterium | reverse complement strand
CGGGCGCAGCTCGCCCGACAGGACCCGGGCCAGCTCACCGGGGTCGGCCCGGTCGTCGAGGATCCGCAGCGGCTCCACCCAGGCCGGGTCGGCGGTCAGGCCCGAGTCGTCCCGCTCCAACAGGGTGTGCGCGTGCTGTCGGAGTGCCGCGGCGCGCACCAGATGCCCTTCCAGGCCGGCGGCGACCGCCAGCTTGTCGTCGAGGTCGGGCAGCTTCGGCACCCAGCCGGCCACGACGTGAGCGGCCGTGCGCTCCAGCGCGGCCAGGCGGAGGAGGTCGTCGAGCAGCGTCGGCGAGGACCAGCGGCCGCCGGGCCGCTGGTCCCGCTGCGATCGGCTGGCCAGCATCACATCACGTTGGCGCCGAAGTTGCCCACGACGGCGTGACCCCAGGGGCAGCACGCCGCGTTGGACAGGAAGCCGGGCCCGTTCAGGGCGCCCGTCGGGAGCCCGGCCCGGGTGTTCAGAGCGCCGCCGAGGCGTGAGGACACGGCCGGCGAGAGCGAGGGCCCGCCGCTCAGGTAGGTCATGGCGGGACCGGAGCCGAAGGCGAAGCCCTCCACCTCCGTGCTGGCCTCCTCGTGCAGGACCGACTTCTCGTCGTCGGTGAGATCCCAGTCGTTCAGCACCTCGGGGTGCTCGGCGACCACGTCACGGAAGGTGTCGTCCTCCAACATCGTGGCGTACACCCCTGCGAACGCATCCTTGCTCATCTGCTGCTCCCTCCTGTCGACGAGCGGGGACACCGCTGCCCGCTGCCCCGGACCCGTCGGTGGTGTTCCGTACTGGACGCTCGATCGGCGGCGCGGTTACAGCCGGCCGGCCCGACCGCCGGTCGTCGCGCCCCGGCCACCGCACTAGGGTCACGGCGCGCTGCGGGGGCAGCGCCTGCACGAGTCCGGGGGGACCGCCATGACCATCTCCCAGCCGTGGACGACCAGTCCGTTCATCGGGGAGATCCCGCCCGTCACCGCCACCGACGACGAGATCGCCGATGCCCTGGAGCACGCCGCGCTCCCGCCGCTGCTGCCGGCACTGGCGTACCTCACCGGTGACCTGTCGCTGCTACGGCCCGACCTGCAGATCGACCCGCTGCTGGCCAGCGCCCTGCCCCAGGGCGGTCTGAGCGAGGACCAGCAGCGAGCGGTGCGGGCGCTCGCACTGGCCACGCTGATCCGTTTCCGCGACGGGGGCAGCACACCGGCGCCACCCCCGGCGGACGAGGACCTGCTGCGCATCATGCAGTACACGGTCAACAGCGCCGCCACGGGCGAGGACATGGCCCCGTACCTGCCGCTGCTCGTCGAGGAGCTCGGCGTGCGCAGCGGCGACCGCCGCGCCCCCGACTGGCACCGCGACCGACTCGCGCCCGACCGCACGCTCGAGGTGGTGATCATCGGGGCCGGCATGTCGGGGCTGCTGGCCGCCCATCGTCTGCAGCAGGCGGGCATCCCGTTCGTGATCGTCGAGAAGGACGACGACGTGGGCGGCACGTGGCTCGAGAACACCTACCCGGGCTGCCGGGTCGACAACCCGAACCACAACTACAGCTACTCCTTCGCCCAGCGCCACGACTGGCCGCTGCACTTCTCGACCCAGGACGTGCTGCTCGACTACTTCCGCCAGTGCACCGACGCTTTCGGCGTGCGCGAGCGCATCCGCTTCGGCACCGAGGTGCTCGCCGCGAGCTGGTCCGACGAGACCTGCCGCTGGACCGTGCAGGTACGGCGCCCCGACGGCACGGAGGAGACGCTCGGGGCCGACGTCGTCATCTCCGCGGTGGGCCAGCTGAACCGGCCCCTCCACCCCGACATCGAGGGGCTCGACCGCTTCGCCGGACCCGCCTTCCACTCCGCCCGGTGGGACCACGACGTGGACCTGACCGGCAAGCGGGTCGCCGTGATCGGCACCGGCGCCAGCGCGGTGCAGTTCGCCCCCGAGATCGCCGAGCGGGCCGACCACCTCACCGTCTTCCAACGCACGCCGCCCTGGCTCATCCCGACCCCGGACTACCACGAGCCGGTCCACCCGGGCCTGCGGTGGCTGTACGAGCACGTGCCCGCCTACAGCGAGTGGAACCGCTTCTGGATCTTCTGGCGCATGGGCGACGGCGCACTGGCCGGCGTGCACGTCGACCCGGCGTGGAACGCCGAGACGGGCTCGGTGAGCATCGAGAACGAGATGGTCAAGCTCCTGCTCACCGAGTACCTGCGCGCGGAGCTGGCCGACCGACCCGACCTGTTCGAACGCGTGCTGCCCACCTACCCGCCGGGCGCCAAGCGGCTGCTGCGCGACAACGGCGTCTGGCCGGCCATGCTCAAGCGCGACGACGTGACCCTGGTGACCGACGCCATCAGCCACGTGACCGAGACCGGAGTGGTGACCGCCGACGGCACCGAGCACCAGGCCGACGTGGTCGTGTTCGGCACCGGGTTCCAGGCCTCGGCGTTCCTCACCCCCATGACGGTGACCGGGGTGGGCGGTGTGGACCTGCACGAGCGGTGGGGCGGCGACGCCACCGCCTACCTGGGCATCACGGTGCCCGACTTCCCCAACTTCTTCTGCCTCTACGGGCCCAACACGAACATCGTCATCAACGGCAGCATCATCTACTTCTCCGAGTGCGGCGTCCGCTACATCCTCGGCTGCCTGCGGGTGCTGCTGCGCACCGGGCACCGGGCGATGGCCGTTCGCCACGACGTGCACGACGCGTTCGCGGCGGCCGTGGACGACGCCAACCGGCTCATGTCCTGGGGCGCGTCCGACGTGAACAGCTGGTACAAGAACGCCAACGGTCGGGTCACGCAGAACTGGCCGTTCACCCTGCTCGAGTACTGGCAGCGAACGCTGGCTCCCGACCTCGGGGACTTCGAGCTCGTGGACTGACCACGACATCGAGGCGCCCCGCGCCCACGACGTCCCGCGTCAGATGAACCGGGCCGCGCCGAAGGCCAGCGCAGCCAGCGTGGCGTTGGCTGCGAGCATGGCGAAGAGCTGGGCGCGCAGCTCCCGGTGGAGCTCGGCCCGCAGATCCGACGTCGATGCGTCGAGCCGCAGCTCGAAGCGCTCCGTGGCGTGTCCGAGGTCTCCGCGAAGCGCCTCGAGGTCGTGCGACAGATCCGACCGACACGCCGAGATCTCCTGCGACAGATCCGACCGACACGCCGAGATCTCCTGCGACAGATCCGACCGACACGCCGCGATCTCCTGCGACAGATCCGACCGGCACGCCGCGATGTCGCGCTTGGTCTCCACGCGCACTGCGTCGATGTCGTGCTTCAGCTCCGACCGACAGGCCTCGATGTCACGCTTCGTCGCCGCGCGCAACGCCTCGATGTCGCGCCGGGTCGCCGCCTCCGACACGTCGAGATCGCGCTTGGTCGCCACGTCTGCCCATCCGACCGGCGGTAGGTGCTCCATCAGCGTCGTGGCCTGCTCCGGGCCCAACACCTCTTCGAGGCGTTGGTACAAGCGGTGTCGGTGCTCCTCGGTGATCGTCACGGGTGTCTCCCTGGAAGACGGTCTCTCACAGGGGAACGCCAGCTCCCGATCTCGACCCAACGGGCCGTGGCGCGATGCTAGCCCGGAGGCTTCCCGGAGGGCACGGCCTCAACCCAGCGGTTCGCTCGGCACCTCGAAGAACGCCTGGTAGTGCTCGGCTCGCGCCCGCCACTCGACGGCATCGAGTCCCGTGGCGTCGAACGTGTACCGGTGGCCGCCGTGGCGGTCCTGGGGGTGCGCGGCGAGGAAGGCCCGCATGCGCCCCTCGGCCTCGGCGGACAGCGCCAGGCCCAGCCGGTCGTAGATCGCGGCGATCGTGGGCAGCGGGTCCGCCACGAAGTCCCGGTAGCGCACGTCGACCACGCGGTCCGGCCGGACCGTGCCGTCCTCCCGCGCGGTGACCGAGCGGTCCAGGCCGTCGAGGATGTAGCCGGCGAACTCCCCTGCCGCAGCCGGGACGGACGTGTCGGCGCTGGCCAGGGAGCGCAGCGTGGCCACCAGCGAGCTGACCGAGGCGACGACGCGCAGCGGGTCGCGGTGGGTCTGCACCAACAGCGCACCGGGGTACTCGGCCAGCAACGCACCCAGCGACCAGATGTGACCGGGCGACTTGAGCACCCAACGGGTGGCGGGGCACCGGGACTGCAGGTGCTGCAGGTACGTCCGGTGCCACCGGTAGGCGGGTGCCAGGTCGGCCTCGTCGAGGACCCACCGGGCGTAGGTGGGCACCCGGTACTGCGTGGGGAAGATGAAGCTGCGGAACTCGCCGCCGGTGATGCGCACGCACTCCTGGCCCAGTCGGGCACCCATGGGGTGCATCCGACGGAACTCGGGCAGCAGCAGGTCGATCCCGGCGAGGTGCTCGTCCACCGCCGCGATGCGGGGATCGTCGTGGTAGGTGGCGGTCTCGGGCGGCGGGCAGGGCCGGTCGACCTCCCAGGTGAGCGGCACCCGGTGCTCGGGGTCCTGGGCCAGCAGGTCGAACAGGATCGTGGTGCCGGTGCGGGCCTGGCCCACGATCACGATGGGCGCCACGACGTCGGTGGCGGCGACGGCGGGGTGCCTCGACCGCTCGGCGACGATGTCGAGCCGGTTCGCGAGGTAGTCGACGAGCTCCTCGACCACGATGGCCTCACCCAGCTCGTGGAGGGCGGCCTCGTGGCGCAGGGACCACACCAGCCGATCGAGCCCGTCGCGCCAGGTGTCGCCGCCGAAGTCGTCGAGACCGGTGCGCGCCGCGGCCCGGGCGGCCAGCGCCTCGACGGTGATCCCGTCCAGGGTGGGCTCAGCCACCGACTTCCGCCAGGGGGACCACGGTGGCCTGCGGGGTCTCGATGTCGCCCTCGGGCAGGAAGAACCGCCAGAAGACCATGCCGAACGAGCGACCTTCGGTGTCGATCCAGTTGGGCACGCCGGGGTCCGCGTGGGCGATGACCATGCGGAAGCTGCCGTCGGGCTCGAGGGCGGTGCTGGCCCGGTTGCGGCTCACCGGCCGGTGGGCGTAGTCGTAGGTCTGCAGGTAGCGGTTCCAGATGCTCACGTTGGCGAAGGCACACGTCGGCCAGCGACCGGTGACGACCAGCGCCTCGTCGGTGCCGAGCACGTAGGGCGCCATCGAGTACGCCGCGTCGGCTGCCGCGAAGGCGAAGTTGCCCGGCAGCTCCGGCGGCGGGAACACGTTGGGCGTGGTCGACACCCAGCTCGGCTGCTCCCGCTCACCGGGCTTGGGCTGCTCCAGCGTGCGGCTGCGCAGGAAGGTCGCCACCCGCCGCCAGGCGGCCGCCACCGACGCGTCGTCCCACGGCGCAGGCGGCCCGACCGGCTCGACCGGCTCGATGCGGAGCGGTACCACCCGGGTGGGGTCGGCGGCCACCGGCTCGGGTTCCTCGAAGTAGCAGCGCACGATGAGCTCCGACGCGGCGGCGTCGAGGCCGAGCCAGTTGCGCGCCCGGTGGGCGCCACCGAAGAAGACCTCGAAGCTGCCGTCGGCGGCGATGTCGAAGTCACGGTCGCGCAGCACGCCCGCGGTGGCGGCGCTGTAGCCGCCGCCCTGGCTCGCCGTCTCGACCGTGAACGACAGGTAGGCCGCCCCGGCGGTGTTGCCCGTGACCCGGTAGGCGCGGTCACCCCGCACCGGTGCCGTGTAGTACAGGGCGTCGGGGTTGTCGCCCAGCATCTTGCGGGTGCGGCTCACGATCTGGCGGAAGAACGGTCGCTCGGGGTCGCTGTCGAAGGCCAGGAACAGGGCACCCTCGAGGGTGTTGGCCACGCTGCGGTACCCGTCGGGGAGGTCGCCGAAGGCTGCGGCGCTCCATTCGTCACCGAGGTAGCGCTCGTCGATCTCCTCCAGCAGGGCGGTCAGCTCGCGCAGGGCACGCCGCGCCTCGGACTGCTCGCTCGCCATCTCGGGCCTCCCCGGTGCCGCACCGTCGGCGCCCCACCGGGTCGCCCCCCTGACGGTGCCGCTGCGTCGGCGCACCCTAGCAACGCCGACTAGAACGGGATCGCCGCCGACCCGCATCCACCCGCCGTGCCGGTGACCGGCCCATCCCATGCACGAGCACCCCGACCACGCCGAGATCCCCGTCGACCCCGACCTGGTCGACGCCGAGCCCGTCCACGCCCCGGGGGAACCGGCGCCCGCTGCGTTCCGGCCCGACCTGCGCCTCGTGGCCGCGGTCGCCGCGGGCGGGGCGCTGGGAGCACCGGCCCGCTACGCGCTGAGCGAGCTGCTGCCCCGCGACGCCGGCGAGCTGCCCGTGGCCACCCTGCTGGCCAACGTCGTGGGATCGCTGCTGCTGGGCGTGGTGGTGATCTGGCTGCTCGAGCGGTTCCGCCCCACCCGCTACCTGCGGGCCTTCGTCGGCACCGGCGTGCTGGGTGCCTTCACGACGATGTCCACCTTCGCCGCGGAGGCGACGTTGCTCGTTCGGGACGACGCCGCCGTGCTGGCCGGTGTCTACGTGGCGCTGACCGTGGTGCTGGGCCTCGGCGCCGCCCGGCTCGGGATGACCCTCGGTCGCGAGCTGCCCCACCACGTCGACCACCCCGCCCATCCCCGCCACCGGGCGGGTTCCTGACGTGGGCCTCTACGTGGGCGTCGCGCTCGCCGGCGCCCTGGGCGCGCCCGCCCGCTACCTGCTCGACGGGCTGGTGCAGGCACGATTCGGCGGGCAGTTCCCCCGCGGCACGCTGGCCGTGAACCTGCTGGGCTCGCTGTGGCTCGGGGTTCTCACCGGTCTGGTGCTCTACCACGGCTTCCCCGACACCCCCCGCGTGCTGCTCGGAACCGGCTTCTGCGGTGCCTTCACCACCTTCTCGACCTTCGGCTTCGAGACCGTGCGCCTCGCCGAGACCGGCCAGCGCCGGCTCTCCGGGGCCAACGTGGCCACGAGCGTCGGGGGGTCGATCGTCGCGGCGGCGCTCGGGCTGGCGCTCGCCGGGACGTGGTGACGACCCCGCCGGGAGCACCCCATGGCCGAGTTGACGATCCACACCGAACGGGGCGACATGCCCGCCTACCTGGCCGTCCCCGAGGGCGACGGCCCGTGGCCGGGCGTGGTCGTCATCCACGACGCGCTCGGCATGAGCGCCGACCTGCGCCGCCAGGCCGACTGGCTCGCCGCCGAGGGCTACCTGGCGCTCGCTCCGGATCTGTACCACTGGGACCGCCGGCTACGGTGCCTGTGGTCGATCCTGCGGGAGCTGGGTCGGGGCCACGGGCGCGTGTTCGACGACCTCGACGCAGCCCGGCGTCGGCTCGCCGACGACGAGCGCTGCACCGGCCGCCTCGGGGTCATCGGGTTCTGCATGGGCGGGGGCTTCGCTGTGCTGCTCGCCCCCGGCGGTGACTTCGACGCCGCCAGCGTGAACTACGGCGGCCTGCCGAAGGACCTGAGCGACCGCCTGGCCGGCTCGTGCCCGGTCGTCGCCAGCTACGGAGGGCGCGACCGCTCGCTGCACCACGCCGCCGCACGCCTCGAGGATGCGCTGCGCGCCAACGGGGTCGTGCACGACGTGAAGGAGTACCCGGACGCGGGCCACGCCTTCCTGAACGACCACGACCGAGCCGACCTCAACCGGGCGATGCTCGTGCTGATGCGGCTGTCGCAGTCGGCCTACCACGCCCCCTCGGCCATCGACGCCCGACGCCGCATCGCCGCGTTCTTCGACGCCCACCTGCGCGATCCCCGAGCCGGGAGGACGAGGGACCCGAGTTGACAACCTGACGCTATTTGTTAACCTGTCACCCGTGACCCAGGGACCGACCGCTCGTGACCGACTGCTCGACGCCACCGTCGAGGCGGCCGCGATCCACGGCCTGGCCCGGCTGTCGGTGGGTGACGTGGCCCAGCGTGCCGGCCTGTCCCGCCAGACCCTCTACAAGCACTTCCCGTCCCGCGACGCCCTGCTGGCCGAGGCCGTGCTGCGCGAGGCGGCGCGCATCGTCGAGCAGGTCATCGCCGCCGCCGAAGCGGCCGACGCGGACGAGCCCGAGGCCTCGCTCGAGGCGACCATCCTGGCCACCCTCCGGGTGAGCCGCGAGCATCCCCTGCTCGATCGCCTGGTGCGCACCGAACCCGATGCCCTGCTGCCGCTGGTCATCGGCGACGGCGGTCCGGTGGCGGGTGCCGTGCGCGGCGTCGTCGAGCAGATCGTCGCCGCGCGCTTCGCCGAGCTCACCGTGGTCGAGGTGCGCCGCCTCGCCGACATGTTGAGCCGGCTGTTGATCAGCTACGCCATCAGCGCACCGGACGACCCACCCGAGGTGGTGGCGCGGTTCATCGCCACCACCCTCACCTACGGGCTCTCCCCCGACCCCGTGCGCGGCGACCGGCCCCGGCCCGCCGCGCACCCCTGAGCACGACCCCACCCGAGGAGCACCGATGCCGACGCTCACCACCACCATCGACGGCCGGACCGTCCACTGGCGCGACAAGAAGCGCTACTACTGGCCGTTGTCGCTGATCATCCCGCTGCTGCCCTTCCTGGCCTGGGACGCCGTGCACCGCACCGGCTGGGACATCTTCTGGTGGAACGGGCCGTTCTGGATCCTCGTGGGCATGCCGATCCTCGACACGCTCATCGGCGTCGACCGCGACAACCCGCCCGACTGGGCCCACGACCAGCTCACCGAGGACCGCTACTACCGGATCCTCACGTACCTCTACATCCCCCTGCAGTACGCCGGGTTCTTCTGGGGCGCCTGGATGGTGACCCACGGCGACCTCTCGACCTCCTCGCGCATCGGGCTCACCCTCACCGTCGGGGCCGTCGGCGGCATCGGGATCGCCAACGCCCACGAGCTCGGCCACAAGAAGGACAAGCTCGAGCGCTGGCTGGCCAAGGTCGTGCTGGCCCAGACCGCGTACGGCCACTTCGAGATCGAGCACAACCGCGGCCACCACGCCCGGGTGGCCACCCCCGAGGACCCCGCGTCGGCCCGGTTCGGCGAGTCGTTCTGGGCCTTCTTCCCCCGCAGCGTCATCGGCGCCGCCCGCTCGGGCTGGCGGCTCGAGAAGGCCCGCTTCGAGCGCGTGGGCAAGAGCCCCTGGAGCCTGCGCAACGACGTGCTCAACGCCTGGGCGATGTCGGTGGTGCTCTTCGCCGGCACGATCGTCGCCTTCGGCCCCGGGATCATCCCCTTCCTCGTGGTGCAGGCGGTCTTCGGGTTCTCCCTGCTCGAGGTGGTCAACTACCTCGAGCACTACGGCCTGCTGCGCCAGAAGGACGCCAACGGCCGCTACGAGCGCACCCAGCCCCGCCACTCCTGGAACAGCGACCACATCGCCACCAACGTCGTGCTCTACGGCCTGGAACGCCACTCCGACCACCACGCCAACCCCACCCGGCGGTACCAGACGCTGCGCACCTTCGACGAGGCGCCGCAGCTCCCCTCGGGCTACGGCACCATGATCGGCCTCGCCTACGTGACGCCGCTGTGGCGCAGGGTCATGGACCACCGGGTGCTCGACCTGTACGACGGCGACATCACCAAGGTGAACGTCGACCCCCGCAAGCGGGACCGGATCCTGGCCCGCCACGGCGCCCGGACCGAACCCGCCGGCACCTGACCGCCGCCGCTCACGGCGGCGGGAGGCTCGTGGCGCGGATGTGCTCGACCGAGACGACCAGCAGCGCACGCAGCACGTCGAGGTCGACGTCGCACAGGTGCTTCACGTAGAGGCACGCCCGGCCGATGGTGTGCGGGCCGAGGGCGTCGAGCAGGTCCTCCCGTCCCTCGAAGCCGTCCATGAGGTAGATCGTGAGGCTCTGCTTGCGGGGCGAGAAGGCGATCACCGGCCACTCGACGACCTTGCCGCTGCCGTTGCGGTAGCGGTTCGTGCCGAAGCCGACGATGGCGGTCCCCCACAGCTCGGGCGGCTCGCCCGTCACCTCGGCCATGAGCGCGCACACCGCTCTGGCATCCTCGCGACGCTCGGCGTGGGTCACCGCGTCGAGGAAGGCCCCGACGTCGCCGTCGTTGCGGGTCGTCTTCGGTGTCGCCATGCGCGCAGGGTAGGCGGCACGGCCGGGGGCGCGCCGGCGCGAGACTCGACGCCATGCACCCCGAGGAGTTCACCGACGTCCGCTACGAGGTCGACGACGGCCTGGCCTGGATCACCATCGACCGGCCCGATCGCTACAACGCCTTCCGCGCCCGCACCGTCGACGAGCTGATCGCCGCCTTCAAGGCTGCGTGGACCGACCCGGCCGTGGGTGTGGTGGCCTTCACCGGCGCCGGAGACAAGGCGTTCTGCACCGGCGGCGATCAGAAGCAGCGCAACGAGACCGGCGACTACGGCCCCAGCGAGACCGGCCTGTTCGAGATCGAGACGCTGCACCGCGTGATCCGCGACATCCCCAAGCCGGTCATCGCCGCGGTCAACGGCTTCGCCATCGGCGGCGGCCACGTGCTGCACGTGCTGTGCGACGTCACCATCGCCGCCGACCACGCCCGGTTCGGCCAGACCGGGCCCCGGGTGGGCAGCTTCGACGCCGGGTTCGGCACCGCCTACCTGGCGAGGGTCATCGGCGAGAAGCGGGCCCGGGAGGTGTGGCTATTCTGCCGGCAGTACGACGCCGAGACCGCCAGGAGCTGGGGACTCGTCAACGAGGTCGTGCCGCTGTCGGAGCTGCGGTCCACGGTGCGGGCCTGGGCCGACGAGGCCCTGGCGCTCAGCCCCACCGCGCTGCGGGTGCTGAAGCACTCCTTCAACGCCGACAGCGAGAGCGTGGCGGGCATCGGCACGCTGGCCTGGGACCACCTCGACCAGTTCGTCACCTCGGACGAGGCCCGGGAAGGTGTGACCGCCTTCGCCGAGAAGCGCCGGCCCGACTTCGGGCCCTGGCGGTGAGCGACACGGACGCCGGGAGGGAGCGACGTTGGCACGCGTCCTGATCGTGCAGCACGTCGAGCCCGAGGGGCCGGCCCGCATCGCCGAGGCCCTGGCCCGGGCCGGCCACGTCGTGGCCGTGCACCGCAGCGACCTCGACGGCGACCCGCCGGTGCCGGACGGCCACGACGGGGTCGTGGTGATGGGCGGTCCGATGTCGGCCGCGTCCGACGACGCCTTCCCGACCCGCCCGGCCGAGCTCGAGCTGCTGCGCACGGCGCTCGGGCGGGGCCTGCCCACCCTCGGGGTGTGCCTCGGTGCGCAGCTCCTGGCCCTCGCCGCCGGCGGGGAGGTCCACCGTGGTGACGCCGGCCCGGAGATCGGCTGGGGGCCGATCACCCTGCACGAGGAGACGGCACACGACCCGCTCCTGCGCGGCCGGCCGCCGACGCTGGAGGTGCTGCACTGGCACGGCGACACCTTCACCCTCCCGCCCGGCGCGGCGCTGCTGGCCTCGAGCGGTCGCTACCCGCACCAGGCGTTCCGGGTCGGTGAGCGTGCCTGGGGCCTGCAGTTCCACCTCGAGGTGGACGCCGCCGCGGTCGAGCGCTTCGTCGACGCCTTCGCCCACGAGACGCCGGACGGCGGCGCCGCGATCCTGGCCGCCACCCCGGCGGCCCTCGATGCGCTGACACCGCACGCCGACGTCGTGCTCGACCGGTTCGCAGCGCTGCTGGGGTGACCCGGCTGCCCTAGTACTCGTCGTCGACCATCGACGAGGGACCGACCGCCGGTGGTTCGTGGTCCCCCACCGTCGGCCGTGCGTCGTGGGCGCCCGGGCCGAGGTCGTCGATCGAGGCGGTGGTGCGTCCGTAGGAGTCGGGGTGCACCGCCGGGTCGGCCACCTGGATCACGTAGTTCGGGCGGGTCACGAAGGTGGGGGTGTAGCGCAGCTCGCTCACCCGGAAGCCGGCATCGGTCTCGGTGACGGTGGCGTGGATGATCACCCCGTCCTGGGTCTGGGCCCGCAGACCGGCCGCCGCCGACTGGTTCGACAGGAAGTTGCCCATGCCGTACACCACGTACTCGTCGCCGATGCGTTCGATGGGCTGGACCACGTGGACGTGGGACCCGAGGACGAGGTCGATGTGGGGCGAGGCGAGCAGGGCCCGGGCCTGCTCGCGCTGGGTCTCTGTCGGAGCGGTCTGGTACTCGGCGCCCCACTGGAGGCTCACGACGACGAACTCCGCTCCCCGGCCCTCGAGCGCCGCGGCGTCGGCCAGCACGCGGTCCACGTCGATGACGTTCACGGCCCACGGCTGGCCCGCCGGCAGCGGGATCCCGTTGGTGTCGTAGGTGTAGGCGAGGTGGCCCAGCCGTACGCCGTTCACCTCCGAGATCGGCGGGTTCGCCGCCTCGTCGGCCGACCGGGCGCTCCCGGTGTGCACGAGGCCGGCCTCGTCGAGCACGTCGAGGGTGGCCTGTACGCCGGCGGCGCCACGATCCAGCGTGTGGTTCGACGCCGTGTCGCAGGCGTCGTAGCCCGCCGCGGCCAGGTCGGGGGCGATCTCGGGGGCGGCGTTGAACATCGGATAGCCGGACAGGTCGGTGCCGTCTCGGGAGATCGGCGTCTCCAGGTGGCAGATGGCCCAGTCCGCGCCGGCGATCTCGTCGGAGACCTCGGCGAACATGGGCGAGAAGTCGTGGACGCCGCCGCCGTTGGCCTCCGCCACCCGCATCACCGGCATGTGCAACAGCACGTCGCCGGTGGCGGCGAGGGTGAAGCTCCGTGGCGGCGGCGCGGTCGTGGCCACCTCGCCGGCCTCGCCGCTCTCGCCGCTCTCGCCGGCCTCGCCCGCTGCCGCCGACGCGCCGTCGGCGCCCCCCTCGCCCGCGGTGGTCCCGTCGTCGCCCGAGCAGCCCACGAGCCCCGGGCCGGCCCCGACCAGCACCGCCAGCGCCAGGAGCACGCCCATCCATCCCTGTCGCGGCATCGACACAGGCTAGCGGCCACGCTCAACGAGCGCTGAGCAGCCGGATCGAGCCGTCGCCGCCCAGGACGTACACCTCACCCGACGCGTCCTGCCCGAAGGACACGACGCCTCCGGCGACCTCCACGCCGAGGGGGCCCTCTTCGATCTCGGCTCCGGTCGGTCCCAGCCGCAGCACGCCCCGGAGCTCGGAGCGGCACAGGTCGGCGTAGACGTAGACCCCGTCGAGGGCGGGGATGGCCGTCCCGCGGTACACGTAGCCGCCGGTCACGGAGCACTCCCCCGCCTCACGCCCGTAGTCGAACAGCGGCGCGATGGCGTCCGGGGGCGGTGTGCCACCCTCGAAGGGCTCGCTGCCCTCCATCTCGCTCCAGCCCAGGTTGGCGCCGCGGCCGGCCCCCTGCGCCGTGGCCGGGAGCCAGTCGATCTCCTCCCGGCGGTTCTGGCCGACGTCCGCGATCCACAGGTCGCCGGTGGCCGCATCGAAGCTGAATCGCCACGGGTTCCGCAGTCCGAAGGCCCACACCTCGGGCGCGCCGCCTCTCCCGCCCGCACCGGCGGCGAAGGGGTTGCCGGGCGGGATCCCGTAGGCGGCGTCGCCCTCGCCCGGCGTGGGGTCGAGGCGCAGGACCGTGCCCAGCAGGGTGCTCGGGTCCTGGCCGTTCCCGTCGGGGTCGCCACCGCCACCACCGTCGCCGATGCCCGCGTAGAGGAGCCCGTCGGGCCCGCGGACCAGCTGTCCACCGTTGTGGTTGGACCGCGGGTGCTCGACCTGCAGCACCGTGCGGAGGCTGGCGGGGTCGGTCGCGTCGCCCGCCATGGTCGCCTCCTCGATGGTGACACGCCCGTCGAGGTCGGTCCGGTACAGGTACAGGCGGTCGCCGTCGTCGGAGAAGGCGAGGCCGAGCAGACCTCGTTCGCCGTCGGTGGAGGTCTGCGACGAGACGTCGAGCACGACCTGCTCGTCGAGTCGTCGACCCGCGCCGTCGGCCACGAGGCGCCGCACCCGACCGACCCGCTCGGCCACGTAGAGGTCGTCGGAGCCGGGTCGGGGCACCAGCGCCGTGGGGAACGACACCGTCGCCACGAGCTCCACCGACACGGCATCGGCGGGCAACGCCGACACCCCCTCGGGCGTGGCCTCCGACGACGAGTAGCCGGCTGCCGAACGGGTGCGGGGACGCGGTTCGTCGACGACCTCGTCGCCGCCCTGCCACAGGCGCCAGCCGAGCAGGATCACGGCGACCACGAGCGCGCCCGCCAGGATCACGCGGACAGGCGCCCGACGCGGACGCGGCGCCGTAGCGCCGGGGCCGGCGCCGTCGGTTCCGGGGGTCGGCGAGCCGTCGGCCGTCGGGCCCATCGGTCGTCCTCGGGTTCCCGGGCCGCCTCAGATGCGGGTGATCTGGCCGCCGTCGACGGACAGGGTGTGGCCCGTGATCCAGCGGGCCTCGTCGGACAGCAGGAACAGCACCGGCCCGACGTGGTCGTCGGGGGTGCCGAGGCGCTTGAGGGCCAGGCTCGCCACGATGGGGTCCTGGAACTCGACGGGGACCTGCTTGGCCAGCGCCGCGGTCTGCGTGGGCCCGGGCGCGATGGCGTTCACCCGGATGCCCCGGGGGCCGAGCTCCTGGGCCAGCGACGCGGTGAGGAAGTTCACCCCGGCCTTGGCCAACCCGTAGAACCCGCTGATCCCCATCCACGCCGCGGTCGAGGACTGGTTCACGATGGAGGCGCCGGGGCGGCCCTTCATGCCCCGCAGGCAGCTCCGGGTGCAGTGCAGCGCCCCCAGCAGGTTCACCTTCAGGAACCGGTCCAGGTAGGCGTAGTCGACGTTGGTGAGCCCCGCCAGCTCCATGTCGCCGAAGATGGCGGCGTTGTTGACGAGGTGGTCGATGCCCCCGAAGCGCTCCACCGTGGCCGCGGCCAGGGCGTCGGTGCCGGCCGGGTCCCCCACGTCGGTGCACACGAACAGCGCCCGCTCGCCCAGCTCGTCGGCGACGGCCTGCCCGGCCGTCTCGTTCAGCTCCGCGATGACCACCGAAGCGCCTTCGGCGTGCAGCGCGCGGGCGTAGGCCTCGCCGATGCCACCACCGGCACCGGTCACGATGGCCACGCGGTCCTGGAATCTCATGCTGGTCTCCCTGCGGTCCCGAGCGGGCGCCGTCCCGTCGACGGGCGCCAGCCGCCGAACGATACCTGACGACCCGTCAGGTCGAGCGCGGCCGGATGGTGCAGGCCACCGGCAGTCGGGCCATGCCTCGGATGAACATGCGGGTGCTGTGCTCCGGCGTGCCGGCCAGCTCCACGTCCTCGAGCCGCTCGAGCAGCGCCGCGAAGGCGATCTCGGCTTGGAGGCGAGCCAGGTGCGAGCCGAGACAGGCGTGCACGCCGGCGCCGAACTGCAGGTGCTGGCCGGCGTCGGAGCGGTCCACCACCACCTGGTCGGCCGTGTCCCCCCAGCGTCGGGGATCACGGTTGGCCGAGGCGGGGCTGGCGTACACCACCGCGCCGGCGGGCAGCTCCACCCCGGCCACAGGCGTGTCGCGGGTGAGGACCCGACGCACGAACTGGTTGGGCCCGTCGTAGCGCAGCAGCTCCGACACGCCGTTGCGCAGCAGCCCGGGCTCGTCGCGCAGTCGGGCCAGCTGGTCCGGTGTGCGCAGCAACGCCACCATGCCCAGACCGATGAGGCTGGCGGTGGGCTCGTGACCGGCCATGTACAGCGTGACGAGCTGCGCCATCAGCTCCTCGTGGGTGAGCCGGCCACCGTCCACCTCGGCGTGCACCAACGCCGACATGAGGTCGTCGCCGGGCTCGGCCCGCTTGCGGTCCGCCACCTCCTCCAGGTAGGCGTACATGGCCTCCAGGCCGGCAAGGCACTCCTCGCGTTCGTCGGCCCGCATGACCGGGTCGACGGAGCGGGCCACGAGCTGGGTCCAGTGGCGGAACCGGGGGTGGTCCTCGTCGGGCACGCCCAGCATCTCGGAGAAGATCTCCACCGGCAACGGGTAGGCGAACTCCTCGATCAGGTCGAGCTCCACCCGCTCGTCGCCACAGGTGTCGCGCAGGCGGTCCAGGGTGTCGGCGACCCGCTCGGTGATGCGGACCCGCAGCTTGTCGATCTCCCGGGGCCGGAACGGGTCGGCCAGCAGCTTGCGGATGCGGGCGTGGTCCGGGTCGTCCATGAGCACCAGGGTGCGGGCGGCACGACGCTGCTCGGCCAGGCGTTCGAGCTCCATCTCGGTGAGCGGCGTCGGCGTGGCGTTGTGGATGTCGCTCGACACCGTGGGGTCGCGCAGCAGCCGGCCCACGTCGTCGAAGCGGGTCACCACCCAGCCGTGCAGCAGCGGGGAGTGCTGGACGGGGTCGTGATCGCGCAGCAGCGCGTACTGCTCGTAGGGCGAATCGACGAAGCCCTCGGCCAGCGGGTCGAAGGTGACGTCCATCTCGTCGGCGGTGGGCACGGGCTCCTCCTCAGCCGACCGCGGGGGTCAGGGTCTCGACGCCGGTCAACCAGGGACGGCCGGCTTCCTTCAGCACCGCCCACTTGGCGCTGTGGTCCTCCCGCTGGCCCAGCTCCTCAGGCGTCGGGCCGATCCGGTCGACGAGCGGCTGCAACGCCGCGGCGTCGAAGCCGTAGACCTCGGCCGCGTTGCCACCCAGCATGGCTGCGGTCTCCTCCACGGGGATGTCCCAGAAGGCGTCGCGCAGGAACTGCCGGGTGTGGGGCCAGGTGCCCTCGGGGTGGGGGAAGTCGTTGCCCCAGCAGAGGTTGCCGACCCCGATCTCGTAGCGCCGGGCCAGCTCCCGGCGCACGGTGTTGGACGCTCCGATGAAGCAGTTGCGGTCGAAGTACTCGCTGGGCCGCATCGTCATGTTGGCGGTGAGCTGGTCGCCCAGCTTGCGCGAGCCGTGCTCGCGCTCGAAGACCATGTCCATGCGCCACAGCAGGTCGTTCACCCAGAAGGCCCCGCACTCGGCCACCCCGAAGCGCAGGCCGGGGAAGCGCTCGAACACGCCCGACCAGATGAGGAACCACAGCGGCCGGCTCGACCAGAAGCGCACCTCGGTGGTGTAGATGCCGATGTGGGGGCCGTAGGACGCCTTGTCAGCGACACCGGAGTGCACGTGGACCGGCATCGAGAGCTCCTCGCACGCGGCCCACACGGGGTCGTAGCGCGGGTGGTGGTAGGGCTCGAAGGGCTGCCACATGGCGGGGATGAGGA
>JALOLF010000199.1 GCA_025456085.1 Acidimicrobiales bacterium | reverse complement strand
TGGTGGTGCGGGCCCTGGAGGCGGTCGATCGCGGCGGCGTGGTCGCCATCAACGCCATCCACCTCGACGGCGTACCGGCGTTCGCCTACGAGCAGCTGTGGTGGGAGCGGTCGCTGCGCAGCGTCGCCAACGTCACCCGCGACGACGTGCGGGCCTTCCTGGCCCTCGCGGCCGAGATCCCGGTGGTGACCGAGGTCCGGGCCTATCGCCCGGAGGCGGCCAACGAGGCGATGGACGATCTGTCGAACGGCCGGGTGCAGGGTGCCGCGGTGCTGCGATATCGGCAATGATAGGAACGACGTTTCCCTCTACCCGCCCGTGGTCGTCGACCGCGAGGCGAACCCAGCGGACTCCGGAGAGCGGCGTGTCGGAGCGACAACACGAGGTGGGTGCCCCGTGACCTCGTGGAGCCGCCGCGTCTCGGCGGCCGCGGCGCGTCCGACTCCCGGGGTCACGCGCCGCAGCCCCCGGTTGGAGACGCTGGCGGCGGCCGCCACGGCGGGTGTCATCGACGACGACCTGGCGTCGTTGGCCGCCATCGCCGGCGTGGCCCGCGACCGCCCGGGGTACCGCCTGGAGGTCGAGGTCCGCACCCACCTCGACGACGAGCCGGGCACGGCGGTGTTCGAGGTGCTCAACACCGAGCAGGGTGTGGTGATCCGGCCGGTCTCGGTGCCGCTCGTGCCCAGCGCGTCGTCCGAGGCGGGCGAGGCGGACATCGTCACCATCCTCACCGACACGCTCGTCGCCACCCCCGATCTGGTGGCGGTGTTCGCCTCGGTGGGGCACGAGGCCCTGTGGGCCAACGACGCCTTCGCCACCGTGATCCCCATCCGTGCCGTCGACAAGGTGTGGCTGGTGGAGCTCCTCGACGAGTGGTCGAAGGGCCACTACGAGGTCAAGGTGCTCCCCGCCCTGGTGAAGTACGGCCGGTGGCGCGGTCGGCTGACGCTGCTCACCGGCGAGGGGGAGATGCCGGTGTCGGCGGTGATCGTGGCCCATCGCGACCGGCACGGCGAGATCGAAGCCGTGACCATGGTGGCCAGGGAACCCACCGACACCCACGTCGAGGAGGCTGCCGAGACCCGTTTCGCCACCCTGGTGGAGCACGTCTCGGACATGATCGCGGTGCTCGACGAAGCGGGTGTGGTGCAGTACGCGAGCCCCGCGACCCACCGGGTCCTGGGTCTCGACGAAGCCGCCCTGGCCGGGGCGAACTTCCTGGACCTGCTCCATCCCGACGACCGTCCCGACGACCTGCTCGAGCTGGCGCTGCCCGACGAGCAGGGCATCGGGACGCCGGTCGAGCTGCGCGTGCACGCGGCCGACGGCGGTTGGCGGCACCTCGAGGTGGTCGTCACCGATCTGGCCGACAATCCGGCCATCGGCGGTGTGGTGGTCAACGCCCGGGACATCACCGAGCGCATCGAGGCCATCAACGCCCTCACCGAGCGGGCCTTGACCGACGAGCTGACCGAGCTGCCGGGTCGGTTGAAGCTGCTCGACCGGCTGGCGTCGGTGCTGCAACGAGGTCCCGAGCCGGGATCGGTGTTCGTGCTGCTGGTCAACCTGGACCGGGTGCGCAACGTCAACGACCTGCTCGGTCGGGACGCCGGCGACGAGTTGATCCGCACGGCGGCGCACCGCCTGGCCGACCACCTCGGGCCGGGGATGTTCCTGGCCCGGCTGGGCAGCGACGAGTTCGTGATCGTCGTGGAGGGCGTCTCGGATCGCAGCGCACCGATGCGCACGGCCATCAACCTGCGGCGCGAGCTCGCCGAGCCCATGGATCTGGCCGGCGGGCCCTTCGACGTCACCTCGAGCATGGGCATCGCGGTGTGGACGGGCACCGAGCTGGATCCCGAGGAGCTGCTCCGGCAGGCCGACCGGGCGGTCTCGCACGCCAAGGCCCTGGGGCGCGACCGCATCGAGGTGTACACCGACGAGATGTCCCGGATCGTGACGCGGCGACGCTCGGTGGAGCGCCAGCTCCGGCACGCGCTCGACAACGACGGGGTGCGCGTCCACTACCAGCCGATCGTGGACCTGTCGAGCGGCCGCGTCTCCGGGGTCGAGGCGCTCCTGCGGGTGCACGCCGGGGCCGGTGATCTGCTGTCCCCCGACCAGTTCCTCGAGGCAGCGGAGTCCTCGGGGCTGATCGCCCGACTCGGGGCCCAGGTGCTGCAGACCACCTGCGCCCAACTCGCCGGGTGGTCGGGCGAGGGTGGCGTGGTGCCCAACGAGATCACCGTCAACATCTCGCCCCGCCAGCTCGCCGATCCGGATCTGCCCTCGCACGTCGTGGCGGCGCTGCACGACGCCGACGTGGCCCCCGCCCGGCTCTGGTTGGAGATCACCGAGAGCATCCTCATCGGGGCGCAGCCCACGGTGGACACCACCATCACCTTCCTGCGGGGCCTCGGCGTGCGGATCGGCCTCGACGACTTCGGCGCCGGCCACTCCTCGCTGGGCTACCTGAAGCGCTTCCCGCTGGACTTCCTGAAGATCGACCGCAGCCTGGTGAACGGGCTCGGCGTCGACGAGCAGAGCACCGCCATCGTGCGGGCGACCATCGAGCTGGCCCACAACCTGGGCCTCGTCGTCGTGGCCGTGGGGGTCGAGTCGCCCGAGCAGCTGGAGTTCCTCCGCCTCCTGGAGTGCGACCGGGTGCAGGGACACCTCTTCTCCGAGCCGTTGCCCGCCGAGGATCTGCCCCGTCGACTGGCTTCCGTCCGTCTTCCCTGACGATGCGGCCCGACCGGGGTCAGTCCGGCGCCGGCGCCTTCCAGTCGATGCGCGGCGCGGCCGCGCCGGGTCGGAGGCGCCCGCCCGCCAGCAGGCTGTGCATGGTCTCGGTCGGCACGGGTCGGGTCCAGTGGAAGCCCTGCGCCAGATCGCACCCGTAGGTCTCCAGCAGGTCCGCCTGCTCGGCGGTGTCGACCCCTTCCGCGATGGTCACGAGGTCGAGCTCGTGCGCCATGGCGATCACCTGTTGCACGATGGCGTCGTCCTGCGGGCTGCGGCCGAGGTGCGTCGTGAACACCCGGTCGATCTTGAGCACGTCGACGCGGAAGCGCCGCACCAGGTCGAAGGTGGAGAACCCCGTGCCGAAGTCGTCGAGCGCCACCTGGAAGCCGGCCCGCTGCAGCTCGTAGAGCTCGTGCCACGCGGCGTCGACCTCGACGGGGGAGGCACCTTCGGTGAGCTCGAGACACACGTGGCCCGGATCGGCGCCGGCGTCGGCCACGATGGCGCGCACCCGGTCGACGAAGCCGGGGTCGTTGATCTGCTGGGGTGAGAGGTTGACGGTGGTGACGAGGTCGAGGCCGGGGAACTGCTCGCGCCACCGACGGCTCTGCTGTGCGGCCTGCTGCAGCACCCAGTCGCCCACCGGGACGATGAGGCCGGTGGACTCGAGGTGGTCGAGGAACTCGGCCGGGGCGAGCGTGCCCTGCTCCGGCGTGACCCAGCGCAGCAGGGCCTCGACCCCGGCGATGGAGGCGTCCCGCAGGCGCACGACGGGGAGCCACACGAGGAGCAGCTCGTCGCGCTCCAGCGCCAGGCGGAGCCGGTTGTCGAGGTCGAAGTTGGCGAGCGAGGAGCGCATCGACAGCTCGTGGAGCAGCACCTGGCCCGGGCCGAGCCGATCGGCTTCGGCCACCGTGTCGTCGAGGTCGCGCACCACGTCGTCGGCGTCGGAGTGGCGTGCGGAGAGCAGCACGACGGCCACGCTGGTGGAGATGCGGATGCGATCGTGGCGGATCTGGTAGGGCACGTTCGTCGCCGCCTGCAGGGACCGTCCCAGCTCGAGCGCCGCCTCGGACCGGTCGAGGTCGGGGGCCGCCACGGCGAAGCGGGGACCGCCGTGGCGGTACAGCGCGTGGCCCTCCGGAAGTGCCGCGGCGAGCTGTCGTGCGGTGGCTGCCAGGACCTGGTCGCCCACCTCGTGGCCGTAGGTGTCGTTGATGGCGTCGAAGCGGTCGACGGCCACGACGAGCACGGCGCCGAGCGTTCCCGCGCGCGCTCTGCCGCCGGGGTTGCCGCTGCGGAGTCGGGCGTTGACGTCGTCTTCGAAGGAGAGCCGGTTCGGTAGCCCGGTGAGCACGTCGTGGGTGGCCAGGTACTCGAGCTCGACGGCTGCCGCCTGCGCCTGTCGCCAGGCGCGCACGGCGACGACGACCGCTGCCAGGCTGATGACGCCGAGCGCGACCAGGAGCGCTAGCACGGTCGTCGCAGCGGGTCGAGCAGGAGCACGGGCGTGGCCATTCGGATCTGTCCTGCCGAGGACCCCGGCGCGGTGGTCCTCGCACGCGGACACCCCCACCTTAGGTGGCGCCCGATGCCAGCGCTGCCGGTCGGGGTGGTCGCCGCGGGCGATGCGCGCTAGAACATCGTGCCGTGTACGACAACGTGATCGTGCCCTTCGACGGGACGCTGCCGGGCAGGGCGGCGCTCGCGCCCGCCGCCGACCTGGCCTGGCGCTGCGGCGCCCGGATCGTGATCGTGAACAACACCGAGGTCACCGACGGCGCCTCGCGTGCCGCGCTCAAGTCGCGGGCCATGTCCCTCAGCAGCGCGGATGTGGACTTCTGGGTCGACACCAACCTCGAGCTGGGTGAAGCCCTGGTCGAGGCGGCCCGATTCCGCACCAACCCCATCATCTGCATCCCCGCCCGTGGTGGGCGCACGGCGTTGCGGCGCCGCTTCGCGCTCACGCCGCTCACCGAGCAGGTGCTGCGGGGCAGTTCGGTGCCGGTGCTGGTCGTGGGCCCGGAGGCCGACACGAGTCGCGGTCTGCCCATGACCTCGCTGGTGGCCACCCTCGACGGTTCCCCGGAGTCCGAGGGCGTCCTGCGTCTCGCCGGCGAGTGGGCGCGCGAGCTGAAGCTCGGGCTGACGTTGATCGGGGTCGTGTCCTCGTCCAACGAGGGCAGCTTCGAGGGGGAGACCGAGTACCTGCGGGCCCACACCGAGGCGGTGCGATCCGAGGTGCCGGAAGCCGATTTCGAGTTGGTCCGGGCGTCCGACCCCGTCTCGGGCATCGTGGCGTTCATGGACGGGCGTCCCGACGCCGTGCTGTTCATGAGCACCCACGGTCGGGGCGGCGCCGGCAAGGGCCTCATCGGTGGTGTGGCGCTGGGTGTGATCGGCGAGTGCAAGCGCGCCGTGGTGTTGCACCGCGCCCGGAGCTGACGCCGGCGGGGGGACTAGAGCGGATCGGTGGCGGCGACGCCCTGGTCGGCCACCGACGCCGTCCAGTTCTCGCCGTCGAACCACCGGACCTCGTGGCGGCCGCTGGGATCGGGATACCACCCCGGCTCCTGGCGCTGCTGCTCGGCGGGAGGCAGCGGCGTGCCGTCATGGGCGGCGACTGCGCCGATCCCGACCCCGGCCGCGCCGAGGCCGGCGGCTCCGACCCCCAACGCCCCTGCACCGAGGCCGCCTGCGCCGGCTGCGCCTGCAGCGCCTGCGGCTCCTGCTCCGGCTGCGCCTGCAGCGCCTGCGGCTCCTGCTCCGGCTGCGCCTGCAGCGCCTGCAGCGCCTGCGGCTCCTGCTCCGGCTGCGCCTGCAGCGCCTGCGGCTCCTGCTCCGGCTGCGCCTGCAGCGCCTGCGGCTCCTGCTCCGGCT
>JALOLF010000088.1 GCA_025456085.1 Acidimicrobiales bacterium | reverse complement strand
GCCACCGGTGCCCGTGACGATCACGGTGCTCGACGTGAGCCGCTTGCGCACCTCGACCCGGTCGATGGCGTCGACGGCGACCCGGCCCCGTAGCCGGTCCCGGCCGTCGCGCAGCTCGACCCGGTCGGCCCAGACCGCCAGTCGGTCGCCGGCGGCGTCGACGTCGCCGCCGATGGCCGAGGTCGTCGCCTCGAACAGCGGCGGCTCGACGTCGCCGTGCGCTGCACCGTCGATGGACATGACACCGTCGCGCACCACACGGAGCGCAGCCTGGCGGCGCTGGTCCGCCAGCAGGCGGGCATCGGCGTCGGATGCGGCTCGTCGGCGAGACCCGTCGTGGGACGAGGGCGGGGCGCTCACGGCGCTCACCGCCAGTCGAAGCGGGGCTCGCGGGCGCGCACGCCCCGGGACAGGAAGACCACCGCCAGGATCTGGCCGTAGAGGAGGTGCACGAGCACCTCGAAGGGCTGGTTGGCATCCTGGAACACCGGGAAGAACGCCGGCGACAGCAGCCGGAAGTTCACGAGGTACACCACCAGGCCGTACGCACCCGCCGAGAGCAGCAGCGTGCCGTTGGTGCGCATCTTCGGCACGAACATCGAGAAGATCACCCCGAACAAGGCGGACAGGAAGAGGTGGACCCCCACGCCGACCGCCACACTGCCCGTGCCGTCGGCGATCGAGTCCCGCCCCGACGCCACCGTCGACATCATCAGCAACGCCATGTCACGACCCATGTCCAGGCTCGTGGTGAACCAGACCGTCACCAGTGCGAACACCGCACCGGCGATCTCACCGCCCAGCACCCCCCGCACCACTCTGCTCAAGACCGAATCCGGCTCGACCTCGTCGAACACGACCGGCTCCGCCGCCACCATCGCCATGGGTCCTCCCGCTGGTTCGCCTCGTGGGACGGCCTCGGAACCCGGCATCCCCGCACCGCATTCCCTGGCGTGGCTCGATTCGCGGATGGGGTCGTCGCGCCGGCGACGACCGGCGCGACGCCGCTGCGCGCTCACGTGGTCGGCCGGGCCACCTCCCCCTCGGGACGCAGCACCGCCTGGTCCACCCAGCCGTCGAGTGCGCCGGCGGCGGCGCGCACGTGGGCCCACCCGCCGGTGGTGCCGACCACGAGGCAGACCGACCCGGCAGGCAGGGTACCCACGACGCGGGAGCCGCCGTCGAGGGCGAGCACCTGCGCGGCATCCCGTACGACCGCACGGGGGGTCGGCGACGGTGCTACCTCGATCGGGTGCAGCGACCCCTCGGGCACCCACCCCTCCAGCGGCCCGTCGGTGTCGGACACCCACGCCCAACCCCGTCGGCGGTCCCGGACCGCGTACCGGCGGCCCGGCTGCAGCGTCCCGACGAGCTGCGACGGACCCTGTGGCCCGCGCACGGCGATCGGTTCGGCGACGGTGACGACGTCGGCCTCCGGACGCGAGCCCGGCCGTAGCAGGCGAACCAGGTCGTCGAGGTAGCCGATGGGATCCACCGTCCGCAGCGTCACCCGCGGCTCGCCGAGCGCGTCCTCGACGTCGATCACCGTCAGGGGCCCGCTGCCCCGCAGGGCGATGCGGTAGCCGTACCGGACGAGGCGCGCCCCCGCGGTCTCGATGACCTCGTGGGCCACCGCGGGCAGCGGGTTCACCCATCGGGAGGCGTAGCCCAGCAGGGCCGGCGAGGGCGTCCAACGTCCATCCTCGACGACGAGCATCCCTGCCGCCGCCAACTCCTCCAGGCCGGGTCCGATCGGCTCGGCAGGTACCGCCACGTCGGGCGGCGCCAGGAGGCGCAGCAGGGTGACCAGCCACCGCGCGTCCGCACTCGCCGCACCCGCCTCCACCTGCTGGCCGATCTCGTCGAGACCGAACCAGGCGTCCACGGCCGGGTTCCGCTCGGCGAGCGAGACGAACAGCCGGCTACGCACCGCGTCGACCGCCGCCGCCAGCGCCGCCAGCCCGGTGACGCCCAGCACCAGATCGGGCTCGTCGACCGGCGGGGGAAGGGTCGCCAGGACCACCCGGGCGGCCACCGCCGCCACGTCCTCCTCGGTCCAGGGGAACGACACCCGCATCCGGTCGCCCTCCAGCCAGCAGCCGACGAGAGCCGCCCGCGGTGCCTCGGCGCGCCCGTAGTAGAGCTGCACGAGGGTGTCCGCCGGCCCGGCGATGATCGTGCGCACCTGCCGGTCGGGCGCGGCCAGCACGGCGAGCGCGCGTGACCAACCGGCGTCGAGCAGCCCGTCGACCGGTGTCTCGTCGGGAGCGGACGCGACGCCGGCGAACGGAGCCAGCGGCGAGGTCGGCTCGACCTGCAGGCGATGGGCCTCGATCAGCCGGGCGAGTTGCCCCGCCGACAGCAGCTCCGTGCGGTGCTCACCGTTCATCGACCGTCACCTCTCCGACCCTGGTGCGGACCTTGGCCACGGTCTGCTCCACCGGCCCACCGGGACGAAGGAGCTGACGCTTCTGTCCCTCGGTGAGGCCGGGACCGAAGTGGACCGTGGCCCGCCCCGTCCGCTGGTTGTACGACAGGTTGAACTGGCCCCGACCGGGCAGGACGTCGACCGCGTCCGACCCGGGGATGATCGTGCCGTCGGAACGCCAGAACGTCTCCTCGCGGGCGAGGGCCTCGGCCGACCAGCCACCCTGGCCGCCGTGCTGGGTCCCCGAGAACAACTCGTCGCCCCGGACTTCGACCTCGTCGACGACACCCGCGGGCAGGTCGACGTCACCGCGGAACACCGCGTCGGACAGCGCCTGGTCCCGCGGGACCGACGAAGCCGGAGGCGGTGACGGTGCAGGCGCCGACGGGGCTGGAGCAGTCGGCATCGGACCCGGCGACGACGGCTCGGGCGGCGATGCCGTCACCGGCGGCTCGGGCACGACCGGCCCGGAGGTGCGGGGCAATCCGATGTCGATCTCCCCCACCCAGTCCGGCGGCGACGGTGCATGCTCCACCCAGCCCAGGTCGATCTCGACCCCGTCCAGGATCGCGGGCCGGTCGGGCAGTACGGCGGCGTCGATCCCGGGCGACCCGGTCTGCACGTCCTCGATCGGCCCCGGCCACACCGGCGGGATGTCCGGCACCTCCGGTCCCCATCCCGGCAGGGCGCCTTCCGGCGCCTCACCCACCCTGAACCGCGGATCGCCGATTCCCACCGTGGGCTCACCCGACACCGGCGGCACCGGCGACGCCGGTGGTTCCTCCGGCACGAAGAACGGCGGCGGCTGCCGCGGGAATCGGGCCGGCTCGATGCGCTCCATGACGATCTCATCACCCACCGAGCCAACGGGCGGTGCCGGTCTGCCGTCGGGTACCGCCTGCCACGGCCCCGCTTCGGGGGCGACCACATCCGCCGGCGGCGGCCGGTTCACGTCCACCGGACCTCGCTCCACCACCAACTCGTCCGCTGCACCCACCGCGCCCCGACCCGCACCCACCCTGCCGCCAGCCGGTCGGTCCCCGGGCACCGACACCCCGTCAGCGACCGCACCCGCGCCGTGCGGCGCGGTCTCGCCGAGCGTCGGCGGGGGTTGCGACCAGCCCCAGGGCGACGTGGGCGGCAGGTGGATCTGCTCGGCCGGGGTGCCGGGCGGGTGGTAGCGGGGGTCGCCCGGATCGACGTGGCGGGGGCTGAGCGGCTGGTCCCAGTGGGTGCCCCCACCGGGCCGGTTCCGGATGACCGGCACCTCTGGCGGTGGGCGACCGGCGGCCGCGTCCTCGACGACCCCGCCCAGCCCGCCGAGCACGAACCCGGTCTTGCTCGCCTCCCACGCCTCTTCCAGCGTGCCGCCCCGCAGCAGGGTCTCGGCGGCGGCCGTTGCCGCCCCGCTCATCGAACCCCACCCGATGCTCCCCAGGACGGCCCGTCCCGGCCCCCAGGTGCCCGCGGCGTAGCCGCCCCGCAGGACGGCCCCTTCGAAGACGCCGTTGGCCACGACGGTCGCCAGGTCGTCGCCGCGGTCCCAGGACTCCGCCACCCCCCAGATGAAGCCGCTGGTGAGGCCCTTGGTCGGGTCGATCAGCACGGAGATGCCCTTGGCCGTCACCCCCAGCACCGCGTTGCGGTTCGCGGTGATGCGAATCCAGTCCTCGGCGTCCCACTGGCGCCGGGTGTCGGCCCAGACCCGCGCCCGATCGGCGATGCCCGCTGCCTGTGCCAGGTCCTCGTCGGTGACGAACCCCTGGTTGGCCGCCCGCTCCACGATCCGGTCGAGCCGGTCCAGGGACCCGGCGTCCGCCTCCTCCATCCAGACACGGGCTGCCGCCACCCGGCGGTCGAAGGCATCCAGGCGGGCCTGCTCGCCGGCTCGCCGGGCCGCGTCCCCGGCCTCCGAGCGGCGGATCCGATCGTGCAGGTCGTCCCAGTTCTGCTCCCGCTGGGCGTCGTGACGGCCGATCCGGCGGGCGTTCTCCGCCTCGAGCTCCCGTTCCCACTGCGCGAGGAGACCCGGGGCCTCCGAGGGATCGACCCAGTGCCCACTCCCCCCGTCCCACGGCCACCACACCCGACCGGTGGCGCTGTCCACCGGCAGCGGCCGACCGTCGAGGGGATCGAGGAAGGGCTCGGGCGTCGGAGCCCCCGCACCCCCGCGTCGCGGGCCACCACCGCTGCCGCCGAGCTCGCCGGCAGCCTCCCCCCAGGTGATCAACCCGATCGCCGCCGCCGCGACGAGCCCGGCGGCCGCCGACGCGGCCGCCTCGCCGGGCGTGACGTCGTCGGCCGGGCCGCCTCCGGCGGACGAGGACGCGTCGACGTCGGGCGTCCGATCGACGGTCGGGGGCGGCGCGGTGACCGGCGGCTCCGGCGGCTCGGTGACCGTCGGCTCGGGCGGCTCGGTGACGGTCGGGGCGGGCGGCTCGGTGACCTCGCCCGTCTTGACGGCGGTGATCGACCAGACGTCCCTGATGTTGCCGACGAACCGGCCATCGTCGGAGAAGCTCCCGGTGAGGGTCTGGGTCGCGATGACCGGCGCCGTCACCCCTTCGCAGTCCCCGGCGAGGTCGTTCGAGGAGTCCGTCAGCGACAACTCCACCGAGACGGTGGTCGCCAGGGGCGCCTGCCCCGCGTACGCCCGGTAGATCGTTCCGAGGCAGGTCGCCTCGTCGCCCGTGACCTTCAGCGCCGCGACGAGGGTGAACTCGATCGTCGCCGTGACGACATCGCCGGCCACCACCAGCCGCACGGAGCTGGAGTCGAGGTAGTAGGGCTCCAGCGGCGGCCGGTTGGCGACGGCGACCTCGCCCTCGTAGGTGATCTCCCCCTGGGCGATCGCCCGGCCCGGCGCCCACGACCCGCCGACCCCCGCCAGCACGACCAGCACGACGACCGCCGCCGCCACGCCCGCCACGGCGCGACCGGCGACGGACCGATTCCGTGCCCGCGCCATCGGCACCCGCCGGCCGAGGAGGAGCCCGATACCCAGCGCCGCGCTGAACACCGCCAGCGTCTGGCCGATCCGGATCGCGCCCGTGCGGGTCAAGACACCGCCGACCTGCATGACCACGATCCCGGCGCCCCACAGCACCAGGCCGATCGGGCTGCGCCGGGCCATCAGGCCCCGCTCGCCCGCCTCGACCCGCAGCACCGCCCCCTGGGCGATGCCCAGCGCGCCACCCGCGACCACCGCGCCCGCCAGCAGCTCTGAGCGGGTCGCCACCCCCGTGATCGCCGCCATGACCACGATGGCGACCACGGCCACCACCGACCGGGCGATGTCGAACCAGACCCGGATGCGCGTCGCCGCCCGGGCGCTCCAGACCGTGAAGGCCAACGCCGCAAGGGTGAGCAGGACCGAGGTGGACGCAACCGCCGCCCTCATGGTTCCAGCATCGGCGCGCCGACAACCAGCGGGAAGGGCCGAACGACCCCCCGATCCCCACCAGGGAACGGACCGCCTCACCCACCGGGAGGAGACCAGGGTCGCGGGTCCGCACGGCGTGCCGCAGGACGGGTCGCGGCGTCAGCAGGGCACGTCGGGGCGGCCGGGTCGAGCGAGCGGGCAGTGGCGGCACGGGCCGGCACACGAGGAGTCGACACACCGCTCGTCGAGGGCGGGTCCGGTTTCGGTGAGGGCGATCAGGCCACGTCGACGGGCGTGGTCGACCATGGCCCGCACCGTCGCCGGGTCGGTGCCGAGTCGCCGGGCCAGGACCTCGATCCGCACCGGCGCACCGTCGTGCTCGGCGAGCACCGTCCGCAGTTCCCGCAGCACGAGCGCCTCACCCCGTCCCGACGGTCGACCCGACCTGGAACAGCGCCACGGCGACGAGCCAGGCCACCGTCAGGTTCAACACGATGCTGATCGCCGCCCACCGACCGCCCAGCTCGTGGCGGATGGCGGCCACCGTGGCCATGCACGGCACGTACAGCAGCACCAGCGCCAGGAAGGCGACCGCGGCGGCAGTGGCATGCCCGTCGCTGGTGGCCTCCAGATCGGCGCGCATCGCGGCGGCGATGTCGACGTCCTCGTCCGCGTCCGCGCCACCCACGTCGAGTCCGACGATGCCGGGCACGGCCCGCGCCGCGTCGGCGATGGCCTCGAGCAGACCTTCGCCACTGTCGACGAGCTCATCGACCGGGGCCGGTTCCTCCTCCACTTCGGTATCGGTGGCCTCCCCGCCGTAGGCCTGCTCCATGGTCGACACCATCACCTCCTTGGCCACGAAACCGCTGACGAAGGTCCCGGCGACCTGCCAGCTGTCCAGACCGGCAGGGGCCAGCACCGGGGCCACGACCTCCGCCGTCGCCGCGAACAGGCTGTCGTCCATGTCGGTTTGGCCGAAGGAGCCGTCACCACCGACGGGGATGGCGAGCAGGAACCACACGGCGAGGGCGCAGGCGAAGATCACCGTGCCGGCCCGGGCCAGGAAGGACCGCACCCGCTGGGCGACGTAGGCCCACAGCACCGCCGCCGAGGGTCGGCGATAGGGCGGGAGCTCGAGGATGAACGAGTCGGTGCGCTCGCCGCGCAGCACGAACCGGTCGAGCAGGCCGCCGATCAGCAGGGTGGCGACGATGCTGGCCACGTACAGCGAGAACACCACCGTGCCCTGCGAGCCGGGGAAGAACACCGCAGCGAGCAGGACGTACACGGGCAGGCGGGCGGCGCAGCTCACGAACGGCACCAGCAACGCGGTGATGATCCGGTCGCGGCGCCGGTCGAGCACGCGGGTGGCGTAGACGCCCGGGACGTTGCACCCGAAACCCAGCAGCAGCGGCAGGAAGCTCTTGCCGGTGAGGCCGATGGGCCGCATGACCCGATCCAGCAGGAACGCCGCACGCGCCATGTAGCCCGAGTCCTCCAGGACACCGAGGGCCAGGTACAGCACGGCGAGCACCGGCACGAACACCAGCACCGACCCCACGCCACCGATCACGCCATCGACGACCAACGCCTCGAACCACGTCCCACCGAGCCCGACCGCGGCGAGGCCCGCCTCGGCCAACGCCGCCACCGGGCCGTTCACGACCCCGTCGATCCAGTCCACGAAGGGACCCGCCACGTGGGTCACCAGCCCGAACACCAGCCACATCAGGGCCAGGAAGATGGGCAGGCCGAGCCACCGGTTGGTCAACACGTCGTCGAGGCGCTCGGTGCGCGAGCGCAACGTCGTGCGGCGCTCGACGCTGGCACGGGCCAGGCCGTTGGCCCATGCGAAACGCCGGTCGGCCACCAGCAGGGCGGGTTCCTCACCCGTGGCGTCGAGCACCCGCTGCGCAGCGCGGGCCGCGTCGGCCACCACGGCGGCGCCGCCCTCGACGTTCATGACGTCGTCGATCGTGACCGGGTCGGCCTCGAGCAGCTGCACGGCCAGCCAGCGAGGTGCGGCATGGTGGGTCGGGAGCAGCCTCGCCAGCCGATCCTCGAGGGCGGCGATCTCGGATTCGAGGGGCTCGCCGTAGTCGATGGACAGCGGCGTGCCCGGCGCCCGGGTGTCGGGACCGACCGTGGGGCCCTCGGGCTCCGTGCGACCGAGCACGCCCAGCACCGCGATCAGCTCGTCCACGCCGGCCCCGGAGCGCCCGGTGGTGCGCACGACCGGGGCCGAGAACGCCTCGCCCAGCGCCGCCCCGTCGATGCGGAACCCGTCGGCCTCGGCGACGTCGGTCATGTTGAGCACGAGCACCAGCGGCCGGCCGAGCTCGGCGACCTGCGCAGCCAGGTAGAGGTTGCGTTCGAGGTTGGTGCTGTCCAGCACGACGGCCACGGCGTCGACGTCGTCGCTGCACAGCACCTGTTCGGCCACCACCTCCTCAGGTGAGCTGCTGGCCAGGCTGTAGGTACCCGGCAGGTCCACCAGCGTCAGCGGCACCGCACCGGCTCGGCACGTCCCCCAGTGCCGCTCGACGGTCTTGCCGGGCCAGTTCCCCACGTGCTGGTGGGACCCGGTGAGGCGGTTGAACAGGCTCGACTTGCCCACGTTGGGGTTGCCGGCCAGGGCGACGCGCCGTGCCTCCGGCCGGTGACCGCGGCCGGACGGTCCCGGCTCGTGGCACACGTCAGCCACCGTCGTGCTCCTCCACGATCACCCGGCGCGCGTTCCCGGGACGCAGGGCCAACAGGCCGCCGCCGACGCGCAGGGCGATGGGTCCGCCGAACGGCGCCCGACGCACGACCTCGACGACCGCCCCCCGGTGCACGCCCAGCTCGGTGAGTCGTCGACGTTCGCGCCCGTCGGCGGTGAGCTCCACCACCCGCAACGGCCGGCCGGGTCGACAGCTCGCCAGGTCCACGGGACACCTCACCTCTCTTCAGGGGTAAGGCAGGCCTAACACCTATCGAGCCCGACCGACAGGGCCGAAGGACCCTGCCTGCAACCCGGTCTCCGTTCGTGGCCGGGTCCGACGACGCCGGCCGGTCGCGTCGCCCGCCGCGCCCGCGATCGGCGTGACGGCGGGTCGGCGCATCACGCCGTCAGCTGATCACGGCCCCAGCGGGTCACGGCGTCACAGGAACGAGCCGGGCACCAGCTCGCGCAGGCTGACCGTGAGCGCGTGGTCCTCGAGCTGCTTGTCCGTGACCGACGACAGGTCGAACGGCGCCTTGACCAGCAGCTCGGTGTTGCGGTCCTCCGGCGTGCCCAGCAGCGCCGCCGCGTCCCAGAACCAGGGGTTGGCGGCCAGCTCCCGGCTGATGGAGGCCAGGTTCTTCTGCGACAGGTCGCCCTTGGCGACCTGGGGGTCGGCGGCGTGGTCGACGGCGAGGGTGAAGAGCGACAGGGTGCCGTCGCGGTTGTCGACGATCTCGACCATCCGCGACTGCTGACCCCAGTCGATGCAGCTCGGCGTGTTGATCTCCCAGAACCCACCGCCGAGGGTCGTCGAGGTCGCCGGGTGGGCGAGGATCGTGTTGGCGTGGGTGTGGCCGTTCACCCAGGCCACCACGTTGGGGAAGCGCAGCAGCAGCTCCACCAGCTCGGCGCCGGTGTGCTGCTGGGTGGTGTCGCCCGGCTCGGCCGCCGTGTTCTCCATCGTCCAGCTCGTGTGGTGGCTGAGCACCACGATGATCTGGTCGGTGACGTCGTTCTCGACGACGGCGCCGCTCTCGTCGAGGTAGCGAGACGAGTGGGCCTGGAGCTCCTGCTCCAGCCACTCCCACTGGGGTTGGCGGAGGCAACCGTCGGCACCGAACCACGGGTTGTTGGTGTCGAGACCGATGAAGCGCACCGTCGGACCGACCTGCCAGGACCACCAGGCGTCGCCGCTGGTGCGCGACGCCTCGGTGAAGCCGTGTCCGGTCGGACCCACCGCGTCGCCGAGCGTGAAGTGCGCGTCGATGATCGACTGGCGGGTGAACCCCTTGCGGTTCGCGTCGGCGGTGACCTGCCGCACGCCGGACTGGCTGCCGAGATCGGACACGAGCGACTCGAACTGCGCCTGCGCGGTGGCATTGGACGGGTCCTCCACGTCCGCCATGAGCTGCGCCGTGTCGGGGGGAGGTGTGGCGATCTTGGCCGAACCGGTGGCCAGCGTGTCATAGGGAGCGGTGTAGGCACCGAGGGTGCCCATCCACGTGGTGTCGTGGTTGCCGAGCACGCTCAGCCAGGGCGTCTTCAGCCCCTCCGACTCCACGGCCGTCCCCACGGCGGCGTCGAGCAGACCGGGGACGGCCGGGTAGCCGTTCTGGCCCCACAGATCCTTCGACGGGTCGTCGGGGTGCCAGGCGTAGGTGCACTCGTCCCAGGCCTGCACCCCCTCGTAGGTGCCGGCCTTGCCCGAGTTGGCGGTCACCTTCCCACCGGCCAAGGTGTTCAGGTACCAGCCCAGCTCCGTGGTGGCATGCGAGTCGGCGATGTCACCGGTGATGACGGTGACGGCGCTGGGCGCCCCGGTGACGACGCTGCGCTTGAGCGAGTTCACGGCCGACACCATCTCGGCCAGGACGTGCACGGTCAGCGTCTCCTGGGCCCGGAAGGCGTTCTGGTCCTTGACCAGGTCGAAGGTCCAGTCCGCACGCGACGGGGTCTGCGTGTCGACGACATGGGTGTCGCTGAGCTGGCCGAAGTACAGCACGGACCGCCGATCGCGCTCGCGGTTCTCGCCCGGGCTCGCCCCGAGGTCGTCGCGCACCAGGAACGGCTCACCCGCCGCCCACTGCAGCGCCCGGTAGCCGCTGCCGGCGGCGAGGGCGATGGTGGCCGCGAGCGTCGTGCGTCGCTCCTCGGCCGAACCGGGGACCGTGACCCCGGTACCGGTGCTGCCCGGACTCCCCGCGTCCTCTTCGCCGGCACAGGCTGCCGCCAGCACCCACAACGGCACCGTCGCACCGGTCGCCGCCGAGACCCGCTTGATGAACTCCCGCCGCGTCAAAGCCATCGGGGGATGTTAGGCGAGAGGCCGGAGCTGGTCGCGGCACCGGGATCGTGCCCGGGTCGTGCCCTGGGACCGCTACGCGGCTGCCGACACGTCGACGGTGTCCGCCGTGACGGACGGGCAGTCGGCCTTGAAGGCCTCCACCAGGTCGTTCCACGCCGTGTCGACCTGCTCGGCTGCGGCCTGGACCTGCTCGCGCCGGTCGACAGGCAGCGACGTCGAGGTGAGCGTGGTGCCGAGGTTGTCGAGTGCGGTCTCGAAGGCGTCGACCGGGGGCTGCAGCTGGGCGTCGGCTGCCGCATCGAGCTGTTGGGCGGCGGCGTCCAGGTCGTCGAAGTAGGCGCGCACGCTGTCCAGCCCACCGTTGACGACGTCGACCTCGTCATAGGCCTGGAACGCCGTGATCAACCCGGCCCACGCGTCGCAGTACTCCTGGCGGGCGTCGACGGTCGTCGTCGCTGCGGACTCGTCGCTGTCGTCGGAGCAGGACGCGGCAGCGCCGAACGTCAGAACGATCACGGCCGCGGCAGCGACGGCGCGGCGGAACCGGGGGGCAGGCATGGCGGACACGGCGTCTCCTCGGGTCGAGTAGCGCTCAGTCAACCACCCAGGCGCGCACGCGCCGGGACGCGAACGGGAGCAGGCCGGTGGCAGCGAGCTGCACGACGTCGGACCGTTCGACCCGGCCGGAACCCCCGGACCCCCCGGGCCCCGACGCGAGCACGGTCGAGGCGAGGTGCGAGTACACGCCCTTCGCGTGATCACTCACCACTGGTACCCTGCGGCGATCCGCCCAGCACCTGCCGCCTTGGCGACCCGGTCCTGCAGGAGGTGGCGCTCCTCGGCAGCGCCCCCGAGCTGCACGCCGCCATCCCGGTCCTGGTGACCGAGATGGCCGACCACGTCATGCGTGCGCTGGCACGACGGCAGGGCCGGGAGGAACCGACCTGCCGTGACGGCGTGCTGTCGGGCGTGATCGTCAGCGCGGTGTGGGCGGCATCGCAGTGGTGGTTCGGGAACCAGGGCCGCCCCATCTCCGAGTTGGTGGGCGAGGCATTCGACCTCGCCGCCACGCCGAACGGACCGCACCCGTGAGCGCCGCGCCGGTGGCATTGCGCACGCGATGGCCTGCCGTGGTGGCCGCGGTGACGATGGCCTGCGGGATCACCGTGGGCTCGCCTGCCCAGGCCGCACAGGGTGCGGTGATCGTCGAGGTGGTCACCTCGACGGAAGACGGCGCCGCTCGCGTCGAGGTCCAGCGGCGACAGTTGGTGCCGGGCGAGGGATCCGGACCGCAGGTCGACGTCGACCCGGCCGGCGCCCGCCAGCGCATCCACGGCGTCGGCGCGGCGGTGACCGAGTCGTCGGCGTACCTGCTGTCGCAGCTTCCGGCGCCGGAGCGGCGGGAGCTCCTCGAGGAGCTGTACGACCCCGACCGTGGCGGGCACTCCGTGGTCCGGATCGTCATCGGCGCCTCGGACTTCGTGCTCGAGACGCACAGCCTCGCGGAGTCGCCGGTCCCCGACCCCGACCTCACCACCTTCACCATCGACCGGGACCGGCGGTGGGTCATCCCGATCCTGCACGAGATCCTCGCCATCAACCCCGACATCGAGATCCTGGCGAGCCCGTGGAGCGCACCGGGCTGGATGAAGAACACCGGCTCCTACCTCTGGGGTCAGCTCCTCGAGGAGTTCGAGGGCACCTACGCCGAGTACCTCGTCCGCTTCCTGGACGCCTACCGCGACGAGGGCATCACCGTGGACTGGCTCACCGTCCAGAACGAACCGGCGGCGATCTTCCTCGACACCCCGTCGATGATCATGTCCTCGGACCAGCAGTCGCGGCTGGTGCGCGACCACCTCGGCCCCGCCCTCGTGGCTGCGGGACTCGACACCCGCGTGCTCGCCTGGGACCACAACTGGTGCGACGCCCGACCACCCGGCGGGTGCGTCGGCACCGACCCCACCCCGTTCCCGCTCGAGGTCTTCGACGGCACCGGAGGCAGCCACCCGCTCGCCGGCACCGCCTTCCACTGCTACGGCGGCGACCAGGCGGCCGCCAACGACCTCGTCCACCAGACTCGACCCGACCTGCAGATCTGGCACACCGAGTGCTCGGGGGGCGGCTGGCAGAGCGATCCCTTCGGCGATCTGGCCCGCCTGCTCATCACGGACCGCAACCACTGGTCCAACGCCACGATCCTGTGGAACCTCGTCCTCGACCCCGACCACGGTCCGACCACCGGCTGCTCGAGCTGCCGGGGCGTCGTCACCGTCGACCCCGCCACCAAGACCTGGACCCCGGAGCTGGAGCGTGACCTGTTGGCCACGATGGCCTGGTTCGGGGGCAGGGACGCCGGGGTGCTCGCCACCACCGCCACCGAGGGGCTCCTCGCCACGGGCGTCTGCAGCCCCGAGCGCCGTCCCGCCGCCATCGTCTGGAACCCCGGCGACCCGGTCACCGCCACCATCCACTTCGGCGACCTCGCCCTCCCCGTCGACCTCGGTGCACGATCGTTCACCGCCATCCGCGCCCCCGACGGCGTCGACTGCGAGCTCGCCACCTGGCCCGCACTCCCCGGACCCACACCGTCGCCCCCGACCTCGACCGCCCCGAGCACCGATGGACCCGCCACGCCCGCCACGAGCCCCGCAACCCCGGCGACGCCCGTCGTGATCGCCCCCCGCTTCACCGGCTGAACCTCCGACACAGGATCGGTCGTCCGGCAGTTCTTCGGTCAGCTTCGTCGAGGGTCACCACTGCACCCCCGAGACGCCCCCGCCGGAGGCGGAGGCCGGCAGGGACGAACGACCTCGGCACCTCGTCGCCGGGGCGGTGCCGTGGCCACGGCGGGCACCGGGAGCGACCCCTATGGTGTGCGGACCCGGCGCCGGAACCCTCGACCCGGCACCGCACCCGAACCCCTGGAGCACCTCGATGACCGAACCGACCACCGCCAGGACCTCGCCGACTCCCGGGGCAGGAGCGGAACCGCTGGAGGATCAGCTGCGCGCTGCCTTGGTCCGCATCGAGGCGCTCGAGGCCGAGGTCGCGGGGCACCGTGCCGCCCTCGGCTCACCCACGGCCAGCGGGCTCGACGCCGCGCCTGCCTCTGCACCCACCGTCGACGGCGCGGCCGATCACCCGGGGTCGACCACCCTGACGGGTGACGCCGCCGGACCGCTCGACCGGCGCCGGTTCCTCAACACCGCGGCCGCCGTGGTCGGGGGCGTCGCCGCCGGCACCGTGGCCGCGGTCGCCGGGACGCCGGGCGTGGCAGCGGCCGCCGACACCGATCCCATCCTGGCCGGCAGCGTCAACCAGGCCACCACCCGCACGGTCCTGCAGACCACCGGCGATCTGGAGTACGGGTTCGGCGTCCACGAGGTGGGCCTCGCCTCGTTCGGCAACACCCCGCCGGCGATCGCCGGTCACGCCAAGGACCACTACCGCACCGCCGTGCTCGGCCTGGCGCAGGGCTCGTCCAACAACAGCTTCCGTGCCGAGGTGCCCGGCACCAACAGCAACGGCCTCGTCGTCGACGCCACCGGCCCGGGTAGCACCGGGATCATCGTCAACGCCCTGGCCGGTCACACCAACGCCATCACCGGACCGACCGGGATCCGGATCTCGGCGACCCAGGTCCCCGGCCTGGTGGTCCTCGGCGACCGACCGCTGGTGGTGCAATCGGCGACGCTGCGCAACCCGCCGCCCGAACGGGCGATCCCCTACGACGCCGGGACGCTCGCCGTGAGCTCCAACGCCTCCCGCGAGCAGCTGTCGCTGTGGCTGTGCATCAACAGCGGTACGCCCGGCGGGTGGCGCAAGCTCGCCGGCGCCGACACGGCCGGGGCCTTCCACGTGCTGCCGGCCACCGTCCGCGCCTACGACAGCCGGCCGGGGAACGCTCCCCTCGGGGTGACGAAGGGCCCGCTCGGCTCGGACCAGACCCGCACCATCGACGCCAAGCAGGGCGGTGCGGTGCCCGCCGGGGCCACCGCGGCCCTGGTCAACCTCACCATCGTCGACACGTCCGCGGCCGGCTTCCTGGCGCTGCACCGAAACGGCATCCCGTGGCCGGGCAACTCCACCATCAACTGGAGCGCGCCGAACACCGTGCTGGCCAACTCCGCGGTGGTCGCCCTCGACGACCAGGCCCGCCTCGCCGTCAAGTGCTCCGCCAACTCCAGCACCCACTTCGTGATCGACGTCGTCGGCTACTACCGCTGAACGACGCGCATCGTGCTCGCGCCTCGCTGGCGCGGCGAGGAGCTCGTGCGGTCGGGTCACGACGTCGTCTCGGTCGTCGACCTCGCCGTGTCCGAGCCACGGGTCGTGACGACCGAGAACGCCGCCGGCTACGCAACGGTGGCGGCGTGGCGCAGTACGCCGACGAGCCGTACCGAGCCGTCGCGCTCGGCGACGTTGCGGTGCAGGCCGACGACCCGACCGTCGTCACCCTCGAACACGCTCAGCAGCTGGGCCCGGAAGGTCCCGTCGGTCTCGCCGCCGTAACGGCCGTACTGGGCCAGGACGGCCTCCTTGCCCCGCGCCGTGCCGGCGACGGTGCTCTCACCGGGCGTCGTCCAGGTGACGTCGTCGGCCCACAGCCGATCGATCGTCTCGAGGTCGGCTTCGTTGAAGGCCTGGTAGCCGCGTCGGACCACGTCGGCGTTGGTCATCGTCTGGGTCATTGTCTCCGTCTCCGTCTGGTCGGTGTCAGGTCGACGGTTCGATGATCCGCTGTCCGGTCCGGCGCCGCATCGGGAGAGCTCCCCATCTCGGGTCCCCATCCCCACGGACGTCTCGTCGGAACAGCCCGCGATGTCGTGTGAGACCGCGGCCGTGGCCGACGTGGCGGCGGGAAACGTGGTGGTTCCCCCGACGACGCTCATCGGTCGCGATTCGCTCGTCGGCTCGATCGTCGAGCACCTGCGCGCCAACCGGCTCGTGACGCTCACCGGCGTCGGTGGCGTCGGCAGGACACGTCTCGCGACCGAGGTGGCGGCGAGGGTCGCCGGCGAGCAGGAGGTGGCGATACCGCCGCTGGAGCTCGACCGCGGCCCGTCGTCACCGGCGGTGACCCTCTTCGTCGAGCGGGCCCGAGGCGTCCGACCCAACTTCACGCTCGACGACCACCCGGCGAACGCAGCAGGGTGCTCGAGACCTGTCGCGTGCTCGACGGGCTCCCGTTGGGCATCGAGCTCGCCGCGGCTCCCACGCCAGTCATACCGCTGTGGATCCGGGAGCGGACCCCGAGCGCCAGGTCGCCGGACGGGTCTCACCGCAGCGAACCAGACGAGCCCGTTGCCATGTACAGCAGCCTGACGTACATTACGCGGGATGGAAACCAAGTCCGGTCGCTGGACCCTGCGGGTCACCCCCGCCCAAGACGCCGTCGTGCGCCGCGTCCTCGACGCCACCGGAGAATCCCTCAACGACTACGTCGTGCGCCACGCCGTCGAAGCCGCCCGCGACGACCTCGCCGACCGCCGCGTCTTCGCCATCGACGACGCCGCCTGGGACGAACTGCAACAACTGCTCGATCGGCCCCCCACACCCAAGCCCGAGCTGTCCGAACTGCTCACCAACCCATCCGTACTCGAACACCCCGCGTGAACACCCTCGTCGGCCCGGAGCTCCTCGGGGACCACCACGTCATCGACCCCTTCGACTGCGGCGACACCGCGCTGAACCACCCGCTCGCCAACCGGGCGCGACGCAACCAGACAGAAGGCGCCAGCCGAACGTGGGTCGTCACCATCGACGAGCGAGTCGTCGCCTACTACGCGTCCAGCACCGCCGTCGTGCTCCGTGGGCAAGCCACCACACGCGCCGCCCGCAACCAACCCGACCCCCTGCCCGCCCTGCTCCTCGGCCGCCTCGCCGTCGACCAGACCTGGCAGGGCCACGGACTCGGCCAGGCACTGCTCAAGCACTTCATCCTCAAAGCCCTCGAAGTCGCCCAGATCACCGGCGTACGAGTTCTGCTCGTCCATGCCAAGACGCCCGACGCGGCGGCGTTCTACCGCCGACACGGGTTCGAGCCCTCCCCCATCGACGAGCTCACCCTCATGCTCCTCATGAAGGACGTGACCGCGCAGTAACCCCCCGACGAGCGCGGACCATCCCCTCGCCCCCGCCCTCGGACTCCGCGGCCGTGGCGACCCCCACGAACCGGGCCACCCTCCGCCGAGCAGCCAACGGCGACACCCCGGCCACCTCCGATCCGGCCACCCCGAACAACGCCAGCGAGCAGGCGAACAGCACCCGCCGGACCCCCGAGCCATGCCCCGGCAGAGACTGCACGGCAGAGTTCACCCGAAATCTCGCGCCGTTCTCGCGCCATCGACCCCCCTCACGGCGGGTCCCCAAACAACAGAAAACCCCCGCTGAACAGGGGTTTCACAAGTGGGCGATACAGGACTCGAACCTGTGACCTCTGCCGTGTGAA
>JALOLF010000198.1 GCA_025456085.1 Acidimicrobiales bacterium | reverse complement strand
GGCGCCAGGTCGCGGTCGATCACGTAGAAGCCGAAGAAGTACGTGAAGAAGGCCACGATCAGGCCCGGGATGCAGCACAGGATCAGGCCCACGAAGACCAGGAGGCTGACCAGGATCGAGGCCACGGCGTAGGGGCCGAGCTTGTCGGTCTGGAACAGCATGCTGGCCTCGGGTGTGCGGCCTTCGGTGATGGCCAGGCCGGCGCGGATCAGGCCCGCCTGGAGCAGGAAGGACAGGAACAGGCCGACGGCCGTGAACAGGAACGACAGCGTCAGCCCGAGGAAGAGGCTGTCGGTCGAGCCCTGCACGACCTGCGAGATGATCCGGAAGACGATCTGCACGCCGAAGATGATCACCACGATCAGGATGATCTGGCCGATGTACTGGACGAACTTGCTCCAGCCGTAGCTCAGCGCAGTGCCGATGTCGAGGGTTCCGGCGCCGCCACCCATCGGTGCGCCATAGCCCATGGGCTGCCCACCTGCCGGCTGTTGGTCGGGTGGGTACCACTTGCCGTCGGAGGCCTGCCACCAGCCGGGCCCTTGCGGGGTATCGCTCACCGTCGTGTCTCCCTTTTCCGAAGTGCTCGGTCAGCGCGGCAGCGTAGTCGCGGCGCCGACCGGAGGGAACGATGTCCTGTGCAGGGTCGCCCCGGCAGCGCCCCGTGGGGCGGGCCCGCTCAACGCACGTGCTCGACCAGGCCTCGGCGCACGAGGCGGTGCAGCACACCGCACACCGCGAAGGCGCTCATGCCCAGTTGGCGCACCACCTCGGCCACGTCGGCCCGGCCGTCGAGGCGGGCCAGCACGCGCCAGTCCCCGCTGTCGAGGCAGACCGGATCGTCGGGCGGTTCGAGGCAGATGCGCAGCACCGCCGCCGTCGACGGGATCGTCTCGGCGATCTCGCGCCACACCACCGTGCGCGCCGCTGCCTCCGCCAGGACCTCGTCGACGGCGAAGGCGAACCGCGCGCCCAGCGGGTGGGTGGCACCCGGCACGAACGCGAACCGCTCGGCGCCCGGCAGCAGCAGCTCGAACACCGACGACACGGCGTGCTCCCACAGCACGAGACCCAGCGCCCCGGCGTCGACCCCGTCGACGAGGAGGGCGTCGGCCAGGCCGAGGCCCTGTCGTGACCAGTCGCCGGCGCGCGCCCAGCCGGCCTGGTCGACCAGGCCGGCGCCGACGACGGCCTGGCACAGATCGGGGCCGGAGTCGGCCAGGGCGGTCGTCAGCTCGCCCTCGTGCAGCACGAGGGTGCCGCGGGTGCGGCCCTCGACGGTCAACACGCCCGTCTTGCGGGTGGTGCTCAGCAGGCCGAGCACCTCGGGCAGGTCGAGGTCGTCGAGCGAGCCCTGGAAGCCGGCGGAGGCGGGCACGCGGCCCACGGTAGTGCGACGGGGTAGGGCCGACGGCTCATCCACCGGCGCGCGACCGTCACCCGCGATGATGGCGTCGATGGGGGAGCACCTGGGGTTCGACGGGGACCGGGGGGCCCGACGGCGCGGAATTCACGCCCCGACGGCCTCAACATCGGCTGCTCCCGGTCGATGGGACAACGACCTGGCGGGGCAGGACCGACCTTCGGGTGTCCATCGGCTCCCCGCACCGTGGTGGATCGAGACAGTCGAGGCTCGAAATGCTCAAGAACATGAAGGTCGGGACCAAGCTCGTCGCCATCATCGCGGCGCCCATCCTCGTACTGGTCGCGCTGGCCGTGGTCGGCGTGCAGCAGCGCTTCGCCGAGCGATCCGGTGCTGAAGACGCCTCCGACCTGACCGCGTTCGCGGGCGTCAACGCCGCGCTCACCCAGGAGCTGCAGCTCGAGTCCATGTACTCGACCCTGTACGCCTCGTCGGGCAAGAACGCCGAGCTGAAGGGCCAGCTCGACGCCCAGCGCGTCGAGACCGACACCGCCAAGGCCGCCTACGAGGCGTCGTTGGCGGACCTGGACCTGGTGGACGAGGACCCGACCATCGAGGACGCAGTGGTCCAGGCCGACAAGCGTCTGGGAGACCTGGGGACGCTGCGCAAGTCGGTCGACGAGGTGCAGGCAGACGCCGCGAAGCTCGCCCTGCAGTACCGCGACACCACCGCCGCCCTGGTCAAGGTGAACGGCTCGCTGTCGCTGGCCATCGACGACACCGACATCTACCGGACCTACGCCAGCTTCGTGGCGCTGTCCCGGGCCAAGAACTTCCAGGCCTATGCCATCTCGCTGCAGTCGATCGTCGTGGAGACCGGCTTCTACGCCGCGGTGCTGCCCTCCGGCAACCAGACCGAGGCGCTGAAGGACCCTGCCGACGGCACGGGTTGCGGTGACGACGCGGCGGCCAACGTGTCGACCTGCCCCATCTACGGGCAGATCTCCGCCGCCCGCGACGAGGCCGACCGGGCCTTCGCCAACTTCGACGAAGGGGCCTCGGCGGCCGAGAAGCTGATCTGGCGTGACGCCGACGTCGGGACGTTCAAGTCGCTCTCCGACGCCGCCTTCGAGGCCGGCCAGGGCGGCAACGAGGTGCAGCGGGCCACCGAGCAGTGGATCGACGCCGCCACGGAGCGCCTCGACAACCTCTACAACGCCGAGCAGCAGATCCTCGGGACGGCCACCGAACAGGCCGCCGAGCTGGCCGACGAGGCCCGCAACGCCGCCACCCTCTACGTGCTGGGTGCTCTCGCCGCCATCGTGATCGCCCTCGTGGTCACCTACTTCGTGGCCCGGGCCATCACCGTGCCGCTGCGTCGCCTGACCAGCGCTGCCTACACGCTGTCCACCGAGCGCCTGCCCGCCCTGGTGGAGCGGCTGCGGAACCCCGAGGCCGAGGAGTCCCAGGAGTCGCTGGCCGCCACGCTGACGCCCATCGACATCCGGTCCAAGGACGAGATCGGTCAGCTCGCGGACTCGTTCAACTCCATCCAGCAGGTGACCGTCGAGGTGGCCGAGGAACAGGCCCAGCTGCTGCGCAAGGGCATCGGCGACATCTTCATCAACCTGGCCCGCCGCAACCAGACCCTCCTCGACCGCCAGATCGAGTTCATCGACCAGCTCGAGGCCAACGAGGAGGATCCCGACCAGCTCGACAACCTGTTCAAGCTGGACCACCTCGCCACCCGCATGCGTCGCAACGCCGAGTCGCTGCTCGTGCTGGCCGGCGCCGAACCGCCCCGCCGTCGGGGTCGGCCGGTGTCGCTGGCCGACGTGGTCCGGGTGGCCATCGGTGAGGTCGAGGACTTCGCCCGCATCCAGCTGCTGGCCCTCGACGAAGCCACCGTGGGTGGCAACGTGGCCGTCGACCTGGCCCACCTCCTGTCGGAGCTCATGGAGAACGCCACGCACTTCTCCCCGCCCGACACCATGGTCGAGGTGGTCGGGCACCGCACCGATGCCGGCTACACGATCTCCATCTCGGACCAGGGCATCGGCATGAGCGCCGAGCAGCTGGGCGAGGCCAACGTGCAGCTGGCCCGTCCGCCGCTGGTCGGCCTGGCCCTGTCCCGTTCGCTGGGCTTCATCGTGATCGGCCGACTCGCCCAGCGCTTCGAGATCGTGGTCAAGCTCACCTCGTCGCCGTCGGGCGGGGTCACGGCCCTGGTCACCCTGCCGGCCGATCTCGTCACCTTCGAAGGCGAGGAGCCCGCACCGCAGTCCATCGTGGAGCAGGCCGCGGCCGAGGTCGGCATCGACGCCACGCCGACGGTGCAGCACGAGGCGCCCGTCGAGGAGCTCGAGGTCGTCGAGGAGCTCGAGGTGGTCGAGGAGCTCGAGGTCGTCGACGAGGCCGTCGTCGTCGACGAGGAGGTCACCGCCGTCGAGGAGGTCCCCGTCGAGGCGGCTCCGGTGGAAGCGCCGGCCGAGGCCACCATCGACGAGCTGGTCGAGGAGGCGGTGGGCTCCGACGAGGAGTTCGAGCGGGGACTGCAGTCGCTGGTGTCCGACGAGCTCCCCACGGCGCCGGCCGAGCCCGTCGAGGCCGAAGCGGTCGAGGCGCCCACGGTCGAGGCGCTCACGGTCGAGGCCCCCGCCGAGCAGCCGGCGACGCTGACCGCCGCCGGTCTGGTGAAGCGCACCCCCAAGAAGCGGGCCCCCGGCCCGGCCGGGGGAGGGGCGGCCGGCGGCCCGGTGCGTACCACCGGACAGAGCACCCGATCGCCCGAAGAGGTCCGCAAGATGCTGTCCAGGTACCGCTCGGGCCTCAACAAGGGCAAGGCAGGTGCCGACGGTGACGGGAACGGCGACTCCTGACGGGGTCCGTGATCCACAGCAACGCAGAGTGCGAGGGACAACGACATGCCAGAACTGAGCGCAGAAGCCAGGAACCTGAACTTCCTGGTGCAGAACTTCGTGGAGCGGACCCCCGGCGTCAACGAGGCCGTGGTGGTGTCGTCCGACGGCCTGCCGATGGCCATGTCGGGCGGACTGGACCGTGACGCGGCCGACCGCTTCGCCGCCGTGGCGTCGGGGCTCATCGGCCTCGCGTACGGCGCCGCCGGGCGATTCGGCGGCGGGGCGGTGACCCAGGTGCTCATCGAGATGGAGAACGCCATCTTCTTCGTGGTGGGCATCAGCGACGGCTCGGCCCTGGCCTGCGTGGCTGCGGCGGACTGCGACATCGGCCTCGTCGGCTACGAGATGGCCGTGCTCGTCGAGAAGGCCGGAGCGGTGCTGACGCCCGAGATCCGAGCCGAGCTGCAGTCGGCGCTGCCGCGATGAGCGACGTCGCCGACGACGGCCAGGACCCTGCGCTGCGGGTGCGCTCCTATGTGCTGACCCAGGGTCGCACGCGCTCCAACGCAGATCTGCCGATCGAGACGCTCGTGAAGGTCACCCCCCAGGGGACCTCGGCCGCGCCGCGGCTGCAGCTCGAGCGCAAGAAGATCGTGGGTCTGGCCTCGTCGGCGATCTCCATCGCCGAGATCTCCGCACACCTCAGCATCCCTCTCGGCGTGGCCCGCGTCCTCGTGGGCGACATGGCCGAGGAGGGGCTGCTGACCAGCTACAAGCCACAACATGCCCAGACGGGCGAACGACCCGACCTGAAACTGCTCGAAAGGGTGCTCGATGGCCTTCAAGCGCTCTGAGGCCCAGCCAGCCTCAACGGAACCGCAGCCGGTGGACGACAGCTCCCCGCTGCCGGTCAAGATCATCGTCGCCGGCGGGTTCGCCGTCGGCAAGACCACCTTCGTGGGCTCGATCTCGGAGATCGCACCGCTCACCACGGAGGCGGCCATGACCAAGATGGCCGAGGGGATCGACGAGACCGGCGGCACGAACACCGGCAAGACCTCGACCACCGTCGCCATGGACTTCGGGCGCATCACGCTCGGGGCGGACCTGATCCTCTACCTGTTCGGCACGCCCGGCCAGGACCGGTTCAAGTTCATGTGGGACGACCTGGTGCGCGGCGCCATCGGCGCCGTGGTGCTGGTGGACACCAGCCGTCTCGCCGACTGCTTCCCTGCGGTCGACTACATGGAGACCCAGGGCGTGCCCTTCATCGTGGCGGTGAACCTCTTCCACGGCAAGCAGTACCACTCCATCGACGACGTGCGTGAAGCGCTCGCCGTGCCCGAGGACGTGCCCATCATCACCACCGATGCCCGGGACCGGGCGCAGACGAAGATGGCGCTGCTCGAGCTGGTGCAGCACGCGCTGATCAAGGCCTCG
>JALOLF010000087.1 GCA_025456085.1 Acidimicrobiales bacterium | reverse complement strand
CCAAGGCTGGAGCGAACCCAACGCCGGCTCGGACCTGGCCAGCCTCACCTGCAAGGCCACACGTGACGACGCTCGCGGCGGCTGGGTGCTCGACGGCCAGAAGACCTGGACCACCCGGGGGGCGTTCTGCACCCACCTGTTCGGCCTGTTCCGCTCCGACCCCCAGGCCGAGCGGCACCGGGGCCTCACCTACTTCCTGGTGCCCCTCGACGCCGACGGCGTCACGGTGCGCCCGGTCGAGCGCCTCGACGGCGACGAGGGTTTCGCCGAGGTCTTCCTCGAGGACGTCTTCGTCGACGACGTCCACGTGCTGGGTGAGGTGAACCGGGGTTGGAACGTCGCCATGGCCACGACCTCCTCGGAGCGGGGGCTGACGCTGCGCTCGCCCGGTCGGTTCACGGCGACCGTCGACCGGCTCGTCGACCTCTACGGCCGGCGCGGCGCGCAGGCGCCGGCCAGCGTGCGGGAGCGGGTGACGCAGGCCTGGATGCACGCCGAGGCCTACCGCCTCTACACGCTGGCGGACGTGACCGACATCGTGGAGAACCGCCCACCAGGTGCCCGGTCCAGCCTGAACAAGCTGTGGTGGTCCGAGCTCGACATCGAGCTCCACGAGGTGGCGCTCGACCTGCTCGGCGCCCACGGCGAGCTCGAGGCCGACGCATCCGACGCCGTCGACGGCGGCAGCTGGATGAAGGGGTACCAGTTCTCGCTGGCCGGGCCGATCTACGCCGGCACCAACGAGATCCAACGCAACATCGTCGCCGAGCGCGTGCTCGGCCTGCCGAGAGCCTGAGGGAGCGACGATGCGCTTCGCGTTCACCGACGATCAGCTCCTGCTGCGCGACACCGTGCGCGAGTTCCTGGCCAACGAGTGCCAGCCCGAGCAGGTGCGCTACACGTGGGTCGCAGACTCCGGCCACCTGCCCGAGGTCTGGTCGGGCCTGGCCGACATGGGCGTGCTGGGGCTCACCGTGCCCGAGGCCCACGGCGGGTTGGGCATGGACGAGTTGGACCTCGTGCTGCTGCTGGAGGAGACCGGCCGGGTGGCGTTGCCCTCGCCGGTGGTGGAGACGACGGCGGTGGCCGCGCCGCTGCTCGCCGCGGTGGCCCCCGCCGAGCACCGCGAACGGTGGCTGACCGGTATCGCCACCGGCGAGTGCATCGTCGGCGTGGGCTTCGTGGGCACACCCTTCGTGCTCGCCGCCCACCTCGCCGACCTCGTGATCCTGGAGCGCGACGACCGGGTCTTCGCGGTCGCGGGGGACAAGCTGACCCTCGAACGTCAGCGCTCCGTCGACGGGTCGCGCTGGCTGTTCGACGTCGACTGGCGGCAGGCCGACGAGATCCCGCTCGTCGAGGGTCCCGAGGGATGGCACGAGGTCAACCTGGCCTTCGACCGTGGCGCCCTGGGCACCGCCGCGCAGCTGCTCGGCCTGGCCGACCGGATGCTGGAGATGACGGTCGAGTACGCGAAGCAGCGCGAGCAGTTCGGCGTGCCCATCGGCAGCTTCCAGGCCGTCAAGCACCAGATCGCCGACGCGCTGCTGGCCCTGTCCTTCGCCCGGCCCGCGGTGTACAACGCGGCCTACGCCATGCGCCACGGCCTCGACACCCACTCGCGGGACGTGTCGATGGCCAAGTGCCTGGCGTCGGAGGCCGCCCTCACCGTGGGTCGCACGGCGCTGCAGTGCCACGGCGCCATCGGCTACACGACCGAGTACGACCTGCACCTGTGGATGAAGCGGGCGTGGGCGCTGGCCGCCTCCTGGGGTGATGCCGCCTGGCATCGCGACCGGGTGAGCCTGGCCGTGCTCGGCCCCCGACCCTGACCACGACCCAGACCGGAACGAGAGGAACGACCATGGCCGAGGCCTACATCATCGACGCGGTGCGCACCCCGGTGGGCCGCCGCGGTGGGGGCCTGTCCCAGGTCCACCCGGCCGACCTCGGAGCGCACGCGCTGCGGGCCCTCGTGGAGCGGACCGGCGTGGATCCGGGTGCCGTGGAGGACGTCGTGTTCGGCAACGTCGACTCCATCGGACCGCAGGCCGGTGACATCGCCCGCACCTGCTGGCTGGCTGCGGGGCTGCCCGACCACGTGCCCGGCACGACCGTCGACCGGCAGTGCGGCTCGTCGCAGCAGGCGGTGCACTTCGCCGCCCAGGCGGTGCTGAGCGGCACCAGCGACCTGGTGGTGGCGGGCGGCGTGCAGAACATGAGCGCCATCCCGATCTCGGCCGCCATGCTGGTGGGGGAGCAGTACGGCTTCCCCGATCCCTTCTCGGGTTCCGAGGGCTGGGTGGCGCGCTACGGCGTGCAGGAGGTGAGCCAGTTCCGCTCGGCCGACATGATCGCCGAGAACTGGGACATCTCCCGGGAGGACATGGAGGCCTTCGCCGTCGAGAGCCACCGACGGGCCGTGCAGGCCATCGACGAGGGCCGATTCGAGAACGAGATCGCGCCCCTGGGCGAGGTCTCGGTGGACGAGGGACCGCGTCGGGTCATGGACTTCGACAAGATGCGCAGCCTCAAGACGCTGCGCGAGGGCGGTCGGGTCACCGCCGCCGTGGCCAGCCAGATCTCCGATGCGTCGGCCGCGCTGCTGATCGCCTCCGAGCAGGCGGTGAAGGACCACGGCCTCACGCCGCGGGCGCGCATCCACCACCTGTCGGTGCGCGGTGCCGACCCGGTGTGGATGCTCACCGCCCCCATCCCGGCGACCGAGCACGCCCTGGGCAAGGTGGGCATGACGGCCGACGACATCGACCTGGTGGAGATCAACGAGGCCTTCGCCTCGGTGGTGCTGGCCTGGCAGAAGGACAGCGGCTTCGACCCCGCCAAGGTGAACGTGAACGGCGGGGCCATCGCCCTCGGGCATCCCCTGGGGGCCACGGGGGCGCGGCTCATGACCACCCTGCTCAACGAGCTCGAGCGCACCGGGGGTCGCTACGGACTGCAGACCATGTGCGAGGGTGGCGGCCAGGCCAACGTCACCATCATCGAGCGGTTGTAGACGTTCGCCGCCTCAGCGCTGCTCGAGCAGCGCCGTCCAGCGGTCGAGCACCGCCATGACCTCGTCGGCCGGTGCCGACGGCAGCCGGAACACGCACTCCGTCACCCCGATGGAGGCGAAGTAGTCGAGCTTGGCCGGATCGGGGATGGACCCGAAGGGCACGATCTCCAGCGTGGCCGGGTCGCGCCCGGCGTCCTCCACGGCGCGGTGCAGGTCGGGCAGCGCCTGCGCGATGCCGGCGCCCCCGATGGGGATCCAGCCGTCGCCGTACTCGGCGATGTGGCGGAACAGGATGGGCCCCGCGCCGCCGCCCAGCAGCACCGGCAGCCGTGGCTGCACCGGCTTGGGCCACGACCACGAGGGCGAGAAGCGCACGAACTCGCCGTCGAAGGAGGCCTCCTCCTGCGTCCACAGCGCCCGCATGGCCAGCACGTGCTCGCGGGTCACGGCCCGGCGCTGGCGCATGGTCACGCCGTGGTGCTCGAGCTCGTCCTCGTTCCAGCCGAAGCCGATGCCGAGCACGGCGCGGCCGTTCGAGACGTGGTCCAGCGTGGCCGCGGCCTTGGCGGTCACGATCGGCTCGCGCTGGGCCGGCAACAGGATGCCGGTGCCGAGCTTGATGCGCTCGGTCACGGACGCGGCGGCGGCGAGCGCCACGAAGGGGTCGAGCGTGCGCTTGTACTCCTCGCGGAGCTGCTCGTCGCCGGTCGGGGGCGGGGTGCGGCGGCTGGTGGGGATGTGGGTGTGCTCGGGGACGTAGAGCGAGGCGAAGTCCCGGTCCTCGGCCTCCCGGGCCAGCGCTGCGAGGTCCATCGACAGGTCGGTGGCGAAGATGGTCAGGCCGTAGCGCATGGATCCCCCCGGTTCGCATCCGACGTGGTCGCCGTCGGCGGACGGTTGGACAACGTAGCCGACCTTTTTGACGGGTCGTCAGGTCTCGGTGGCATCATCGTCGGATGAGCGGAATCTGCGAGGGACGTGTCGTCATCGTGACCGGAGCGGGTCGGGGCCTCGGCCGGGCCCACGCCCTGGAGTTCGCCCGTCAGGGCGCGAAGGTGGTGGTCAACGACCTCGGCGCCGAGCTGGACGGCAGCGGCAGCTCCACCGGCCCGGCCGGGGAGGTCGTCGACGAGATCCGGGCCCTGGGCGGAGAGGCGGTCGCCAACGGCGCCGACGTGGCCGACTGGGAGCAGGCCGGGCAGCTGGTGCAGGCCGCGGTCGACGCCTTCGGACGCCTCGACGTGCTGGTCAACAACGCCGGCTTCCTGCGTGACCGCATGCTGGCCAACATGAGCGAGCAGGAGTGGGACGCCGTGGTGCGGGTGCACCTCAAGGGCCACTTCGCGCCGGCCCGCCACGCCGCCGGGTACTGGCGCGACCAGGTCAAGGCCGGGGCGACCGTGGATGCCCGCATCGTCAACACCTCGTCGGGCGCCGGGCTCATGGGCAGCGTGGGCCAGGGCAACTACGCCGCGGCCAAGGCCGGCATCGTGGGGCTCACCCTGGTGCAGGCGGCCGAGTGGGGCCGCTACGGCGTGACCGTCAACGCCATCGCTCCCGCGGCGCGCACCCGCATGACCGAGCAGGTCTTCGCCGAGACCATGGCCGCACCCGACGAAGGGTCCTTCGACGCCATGGCCCCCGAGAACGTGTCGCCGCTCGTGGTGTGGCTCGGCAGCGCCGAGTCGGCCGCGGTGACCGGCCGGGTGTTCGAGGTGGAGGCCGGCATCGTGAGCGTGGCCGACGGCTGGCAGCACGGTCCCTCCACCGACAAGGGTGCCCGGTGGGATCCAGCCGAGCTGGGCCCCGTGGTGGCCGAGCTCATCGAGCGGGCCCCTGCTCCCACGCCGGTCTACGGCGCGGGCTGACCCGGCGGCCAGCCTGGCTCGCCGCTGCCGCTGCCGCTGCCGCTGCCGCTGCCGCTGCCGCTGCCGCTGCCGCGGCCCGCTGCAGGCGCTGGTTGCGCGCCCTGCTGTCGGATTCCGACAGGAAGTCGCCGAACCGGCGTGTGGCGCGTGCTGGTTGTGCGTGTTGCTGTCGGATTCCGACAGGTACTCGACGAGCCAGTTGTCGGACGCGACAAGGGGGAGCCCGCAGGCTCCCCCTCGATGGTCCGAACGGGCCGGAACGCTGCGGTCAGCGGGTCAGCTGAGGCGCTCGATGATCATGGCCATGCCCTGGCCGCCGCCCACGCACATGGTCTCGAGGCCGTAGGTCTTGTCGGCGTTCTGCAGGCCGTGGATGAGCGTGGTCATGATGCGGGCGCCGGTCATGCCGAACGGGTGACCGAGGGCGATGGAGCCGCCGTTCACGTTCAGCTTGTCGAGCGGGATGCCGAGGTGCTTGGCGGACGGCAGCACCTGGGCGGCGAAGGCCTCGTTGATCTCGACGAGGTCGATGTCGTCGATGGTCATGCCGGCCCGCCGCAGCGCCTGGCGGGAGGCGCCGACGGGGCCCATGCCCATGATCTCGGGGTTGAGACCCGACACGCCGCTGGACACGACGCGGGCAAGCGGGGTGATGCCCAGGTCGCGGGCGCGCTCGTCGCTCATGACCACCACGGCCGCGGCGCCGTCGTTGAGGGGGCAGGCGTTGCCCGCGGTGACGGTGCCGTCGGGGCGGAACACCGGTGACAGGTTGCCCAGCTTCTCGGCGGTGGTGCCGGGGCGGATGCCGTCGTCCTGGGTGACGACGACCTCGTTGCCCTCGGCGTCGGTGGTGGTGATGGGGGTGATCTCCATCTCCCAGAAGCCGTTCTCGAGCGAGGCGCTGGCCCGCTGCTGGGACAGGGCGGCGAACTCGTCCTGCTCCTCGCGGCTCACCTTCTCGTACTCGGCCACGTTCTCGGCGGTCTGGCCCATGGCGATGTAGATGTCGGGCAGGCCCTCCGGCGGCGTCCAGGCGCCCTGGCCGCCCATGGCGCGCTCGGCCGTGCGGGCCATGGCGTCGGAGAACCTGTGGTTGGTGGGACCGTCGTCGGCCATGCCGTGCGGGAACCGGCTCACCGTCTCGACGCCGGCGGCGATGAAGACATCGCCCTCGCCGGCCTTGATGGCGTGCGCGGCCATGCGGATCGACATGAGCGAGGAGGAGCAGTACCGGTTGATGGTCACGCCGGGCACGTCGTCGAGGCCGGCGAGGATGGCGACCACGCGGGCCAGGTTGAAGCCCGACTCGCCGCCGGGCTGGCCGCAGCCGAGGATGAGGTCCTCGACGCTGTGCGGGTCGAGCTGCGGGACCTTGGCGAGCACGGCCTTCACGATGGTGGCGGACAGGTCGTCGGGCCGGCAGTTGACCAGCGAGCCCTTCATGGCGCGGCCGATGGGGCTGCGCGCGGTGGCGACGATCACGGCTTCGGGCATGGCATCTCCCACGTACGGCGGAGGATCGACGGGATCCCCCGGACTCCCTGGATGCCCCTTGTCTAGCCGCGCGACCCCGGATCCACCTAGCTGACGCTCCGTCAGGAACGCCGGGTGGGGCGGCGGATGGCGCCCGACGGACCGGGGCTGGCGGAACGTGTCCTAGTTTGTGGCACCCGCACGTTGCCGCGGGCCTGACGAGACCGTCACACGGGGGAACCATGGCGCTGGCAGTCATCCGATTCGACATGCGGGTCCCGGGGCTCGAGCCCGCGCAGGTGTCGGCGCGCTACCACGCCGCGCTCGACATGGCCGCCTGGGCCGACGAGCAGGGCTTCGACATGTGCGTGCTGAGCGAGCACCACGCCAGCGAGGACGGCTACCTGACCTCACCGCTGGTCATGGCCGCCGCGGTGGCGGCGCGCACCACGCGCATCCCCATCACCGTCTCGGCGCTGCTCGTGCCGCTGCACGAACCGATCCGCCTCGCCGAGGACGTCACCACGCTCGACCTCCTCAGCGGCGGCCGCGTCTCGTTCGTGGCCGGCCTGGGGTACCGGCCCGTGGAGTACGAGCTCTACGGCCGGGCCTGGAACCGCCGGGGACGCCTCCTCGACGAGAACCTGGACACGATGCTGCAGGCGTGGTCGGGCGAGCCCTTCGAGCACAACGGACAGACCGTGCGGGTCACCCCGACGCCGTTGTCACGCCCGCACCCGCCGTTCATGATCGGCGGCGCCAGCGAGAAGGCCGCCAAGCGGGCCGCCCGGCTCGGCGTCGGGCTGTTCCCGTCGTCGCCCGACCCGGAGCTTGCCGCCCTGTACCGCGAGGAGTGCGAGAAGCTGGGCAAGATCCCCGGGTGGGTGGCCGAGCCCCGCGGCCCGGGCACCGTGTTCGTGTCGGAGGACCCCGACGCGACCTGGGCCGAGATCGGCGAGCACCTGCTGCACGACGCGGTCACCTACCACAACTGGCAGCCGCCGGGTCAGACCTCGGCCGTGCACTCCAACGCCAACACCGTGGCCGAGCTGCGCGCCGAGGGCGTGGTGCGCATCGTGACGCCCGAGGAGTGCATCGCCATCGCCCACGACGTCGGCATGTTCGGCGGCATCACCCATCACCCGATGTGCGGCGGCACCCCGCCCGAGCAGGGCTGGGAGAGCCTGCGGCTGTTCGCCGACAAGGTCCTGCCCCACATCCGCTGACCGTCGGGGATCGCCGTGGACTTCGCCATCACCTTCGGGCAGCTCAACCCCGCCTTCTGGCACGAGACCGCCCTCGAGGCCGACCGACTGGGCTTCGAGTCGGTCTGGCTGCCCGAGCACCTCGTGCTGCCCGTCGCGATGCAGGGCCAGCTCGTGCCGGGCGAGGAGCACCCACCCATCGACGCCAGCACCCCGGTGTACGACGCGCCCGCCTACCTGGCCTGGATCGCCGGCCAGACCACGAACCTGCGCCTCGGCACCTTCGTCTACCTGCTCGGCATCCGCCACCCCTTCACCGGCGCGCGGGCCTTCGCCACCCTCGACGTGCTCTCGGGTGGGCGGGCCGAGGTGGGGGTGGGCGCCGGGTGGATGGTCAACGAGTGGGACGCGGTGGGCCTCGACCCCCGCACCCGGGGCCGCCGCCTCGACGAGGCCATCGGGGTGTGCCGCCGCCTGTGGACCGAGGACGTCGTCGAGCACCACGGCGAGTTCTTCGACTTCGCCCCGGTCATGTTCGAGCCCAAGCCGGTGCAGCGACCCCACCCGCCCATCTCCATCGGCGGCGAGAGCGAACGGGCCCTGCGCCGCGCCGCGCGCCTCGGCGACGGCTGGATCGGGATGGCCCACACCCCGGAGTCGGCTGCGGCGCAGGTGCGCCGGCTGCGGCTCTACGAGGACGACGCCGGGCGTGCCGACCGACGCTGCACGGTCACCGTCATGGGCAGGATCGAGGGACCCGACGACGTGGACCGGTGGCGGGAGGCGGGAGTCGACCGGCTCATCGTCGTGCCCTGGACCCGCTCCCGTGAGGCGGTCGATGCCCTGCGCCGCTTCGCCGACCGGCATCTGTCCTGACCACCGGAGGGAACCCGTGCCCATCGACCTCAGCGAGCTGCTCGACCCCGCCCACACCGCGCTCGTCACGCAGGAGTGCCAGGGCGGCGTGATCGGCGAGCACGCCGCCCTGCCGCAGCTGGCCGAGGCGGCCCGGGTGCGCATGATCCCCAACGCCGCCCGGCTGGCCGCCGCGGCCCGGTCCATCGGCGTGCCGGTGATCCACTGCGTCGCCGCCCGCCGTGAGGACGGCAAGGGCTCGAACCACAACGCCCGCCTCTTCCTGGGCATGCTCAAGACGGCCGTGGCGCTGCGGCCGGGGACCCCGGCGGTCGAGGTCATCCCCGAGATCGGCACCGAACCCGGCGACGTGGTGCTGACCCGCCTGCACGGACTCGGACCCATGGGGGGCACCGACCTCGATCCGGTGCTGCGCAACCTGGGAGTGCGCACTGTGCTGGGCATCGGCGTGTCGGTGAACGTCGGCATGCTCGACTTCGCCTTCGACGCCGTCAACGCCGGCTATCAGTTCGTGATGCCCCGGGACGCCGTGGCCGGTGTGCCCGAGGACTACGCCGAAGCGGTGCTCGACAACACCCTGGCGCTGGTGGCGACGCTGCCCACCACCGACGAGGTCCTCGCCGCCTGGGGCGTGTCGGGGTCCTGACAGTTCGTCAGGTCCGGCGCGGCCGGCCGCTACTGTGGCGGGATGGCCGATCGTGTCGAGCCGGGCGGGCCGGACGAGAACGAGGTGCTCGCCGACGACGAGCTCACCGACGCCGAGCTGCGCGCCGCCGACGGACGCGTCCCGGGCCGACGGGGACGGGCCACCCGCCAACGACTGCTCGCCTGCACCGCCGACATGCTCGGCACCACGAGCTTCCGGGAGCTGCGGGTGGTCGACATCGCCCGGGAGGCGGGCACCTCCCCGGCCACCTTCTACCAGTACTTCCCCGACGTGGAGGCGGCCATCCTGGTGCTGGCCGAGGAGGTGGCCCAGGAGGCCGCCGGCCTGGCCGACCTGGTGCGGGGCCCGTCGTGGAAGGGAAGGCAGGGCTGGGCCGCCTCCACCGCCGTGGCCGACGGGTTCATGGACTTCTGGGAGCGGCACCGCGCCGTCATGCGGGTCGTGGAGCTCGCCGCAGGGGAGGGCGACCAGCGCTTCCACCGGCTGCGCACCCGCATGCTCAACCCGCTGGCCACCGCCTTCACCGAGGTGGTGGACGGGTTCCGCAAGGAGGGCCGCCAACCCGCGGACCTCGACCCGATGGCCGTCGCGGGCGTGCTGGTGTCGATGCTGGCCCATGTGGCCGCCCACCGCTACGGCTTCGAGTTCTGGGGCATCCGCAGCGAGGACACGACGCGCACCATGGCTCGGATCATCTTCACGACGGTGACCGGGCAGAAGCCTCCGGCCGACGTCTGAGCGGCCGTGCACCTCGGCGTCCTGCCGCCGTACCGCGCCGGCGTCGTCGCCGACCCCGACTGGCTGGTGGGCTTCGCCCGTGCTGTCGAGGAGCTGGGCTTCGAATCGCTGTACGTGGCCGAGCACGTCGTGGTGCCAGCCGGCTACCGGACGCTGTACCCCTACTCGCCGACCGGGCGCATGCCCCTCCCCGAGGACTGCCCCATCCCCGACCCGTTGGAGCTGCTCGCCTTCCTGGCCGGGGTGACGTCGCGCCTCGTGCTCGGCACCGGTCTGCTGGTGGGCGCCGCGCACCAGCCGCTCGTGCTGGCCAAGCGGGCGGCGACGGTGGACGTGCTGTCCGGCGGGCGACTCCGCCTGGGCATCGGTCTGGGTTGGCTGCGCGAGGAGCTCGATGCCGTCGGGGTGGAGCCGGCGGAACGGGGCCGACGCGTCGACGAGCTGCTCGAGGCGCTGCCGGTGGTGTGGTCGGCCGACGAGGCGAGCTTCCACGGGCGCTTCTTCTCGTTCGAGCGGGCCGTCAGCCGCCCCCGGCCGGTGCAGCCCGGCGGCATCCCGATCCACATCGGCGGTCACAGCGCCGCAGCCGCTCGCCGGGCGGGCCGGTTCGGTGCCGGCTACCAACCCCTGGGCGTCGAGGGCGCCGTGCTCGCCGAACGGCTGAGCCAGATGCGCGCCAGCGCCGTCGAGCACTGTCGGGACCCCGCCGGTGTCGAGGTCACCCTGGGTCTGCCGCTCGACGCGCTCGACGCCGACACGCTCGCCCGGCTGGGCGACGCCGGGGCCGACCGGGTGTTGCTCGCCACCCGGGAGGGCGACCTGGCGGCGCTCGTCGGTCGCCTGACCGACGTGGCCGAGCGGTTCCTGCGCTGAGCAGCGCGGCGCTCAGGTCTCCGTCTCGTCGTCGGTGCGGGCCCGATCGGCGACCGAGCCGCGGCGCAGCATGGCCCACAGCACGAACGCGGTGAGCGCACCCACCCCGACCGCGGCCACGACCGCTGAGGACTGCACGGCGAGCACGCCGCGACGCTACCGGCACACGGGACGCCGTCGGCGCGCCGCTGGAACGCGTTCTAGGGTGGGCGGGATGAGCGCCATCATCCCACCCGGCCGCCTGGTGTACGGCCTGCAGCTTCCCGTCCAGTCCCAGAGCCGGCTCTACCGCGAGCCGTGGGAGGAGGGCGCCGGCGTCGAGGAGCTCACCCGGGTGGCCAAGGCGTGCGAGCACGCCGGGTTCTTCTACGTGGCGGTGTGCGACCACGTGGCCATCCCCCGTCCCGCCGACGAGAAGATGGGCACCGAGTGGTGGGACACCATGACCACCCTCGGCTACCTGGCCGGCGTGACCGAGCACGTCCACCTCATGAGCCACGTGTACGTGCTGCCCTACCGGCACCCGCTCATGACGGCCAAGGCGTTCTGCACGCTGGACGCCATCTCGGGGGGGCGGGCCGTGCTCGGGGTGGGCGCCGGCCACGTCGAGGCCGAGTTCGACCTGCTGGGAGCGGACTTCGCCCGACGCGGCCCCCTGCTCGACGAGGCCATCGACGTGGTGCGGGCCGCCTTCACCGAGGAGTACCCGCGTGCCGACGGGCCCACCTGGCCGGTCGCCGACGCCGGCCAGCGCCCACGGCCCGTGCGGCCCGGAGGCCCGCCCATCTGGGTGGGCGGGTCGTCGAAGCCGGCCATGCGCCGCGCCGCCGAGAAGGGCGACGGCTGGCTGCCCCAGGGTCCGCCGAAGGAGGGCATGAAGGCCGGGGTGCAGTGGATCCTGGAGCATCGTGCGACGGTGCTCGGCGAGGGCGTGCCCATCGACCTCGGCATCAACACCGGTCCGCTCTACATCGGCGAGCCGACCTGGGACGTCGGCCAGTGGACCCAGCACGGCTCGGGGGAGCAGGTGGCCGAGCGGCTGCGCAAGATGGGCCGCCTGGGCGTGAACCAGCTGCAGGTCAGCTTCCGCTCGCGCAGCTGCAACGAGCTGGTGGACCAGATCCAGGCCTTCGGCCGTGAGGTCGCGCCACTGCTGAACGACTGATCGCGGCGACGAGACGCAACGGAAGGACAGGGGGTTCGAGATGCTCCTCGAAGGCAAGGTGGCGGTGCTGTCCGGGTTGGGTCCCAACCTGGGTCGGCAGGTGGCGTTGGCCCTCGCCCGGGAAGGCGCGGATCTGGTGCTCGCGGCGCGGCGCGAGAAGCGCCTGCAGCGCTCGGCCGAGGAGGTCGAGGCGCTGGGTCGACGGGTGCTGTGCGTGCCCACCGACATCACCGACAAGGCGGCGTGCGAGGCGCTGGCGGCGCAGACCCGCGAGACGTTCGGCAAGGCCGACATCCTCGTCAACAACGCCTTCCACGACGGCACGTTCACCTCGTTCGAGGACAGCGACCTCGACCACTGGCAGGTCACCTTCGACGTCAACTTCTGGGGCACCCTGCGCCTCACCCAGGCCTTCCTGCCGCTGCTCAAGGAGCGCGACGACGCCCGCATCGTGATGGTCAACACCATGTCGATGCAGAAGATCGAGCCCAACTTCGGGGCCTACGCGGCGTCGAAGGGGGCGCTGGCCACCGTGACCAAGACCCTCGCCGTCGAGCTGGGGCCCCACGGCATCCGGGTCAACGGGGTGCACCCGGGCTACATCTACGGCGCGGCGGTGGAGTGGTACCTCAACGACCAGGCCGACAAGCGCGGCGTGACCTTCCAGGACGTCTACGACGAGCTGGCGAGCGAGACGTGCCTGCGGTATCTGCCGCCGGCCGAGGAGATCGCCGGCGCGGTGGTGTTCTTCGCCTCGCCGCTGGCCCGGGCGGTCACCGGCCAGGCCCTCCCCGTGAACGCCGGCCACTGGATCGGTTGAGCGGGGTGACCGCCGGCGTCGTCCGGCCCGGACCGACCGTGTGTAGGTTGCTGCCCGTGCGCCGTCTCCTCGCTGCCGTGCTCGTGGTGGCCGTGCTGGGCGGTGCCTGCGGTGACGACGGGGACCCGGAGGCCGACGACGTCGCCGTGGACGACACGGTGCCGGCACCGGACGGGGCGGGCGACGGGGACGGTACGGCGGGGACGGAGGTGCTGGTGTTCATCGACCCCACCGCGGACCTCGCCGCCATCGACGGCATCGGCGACGAGCTGGTGGCCGACGAGCGGGTCACGTCGGTGGTGCTGGTCGACCAGCAGGAGGCCTACGACGAGTTCCGCTGCCTGTTCGCCGACAACCCCACCGTCGTCGCGGCGATGACCGTGCAGACCATCCCTGCGTCGTATCGCGTGCAGATCGCCGACCCCGACCAGGTCGCGGAGGTGGTCCTCGACACCCAGGCGCTGCCGGGTGTCCAGGAGGTCGTGCGGGCCGAGGAGGCGGTGGTACCCGGCACCGGGCCGGCGCTCGAGCTCGAGGTGGGCTCGGACTGCGCCGCCGAGGGCGTGCCGCTCAAGTAGCCGCAACAGCAGCGAGGAGGACCCGATGATCAAGCTGGTGTGCTTCGTGAAGCGCAAGCCGGGCATGACCCGTGAGGAGTTCTACGACCACTGGCTGAACCACCACGGCCCGCTCATCGCCAACACGCCGGAGCTGGCCCGGCACCTCGTGCGCTACGAGCAGCACCGCCGCACGGCCTACGCCGACTGGATGGGCAACGAGGAGTTCGACGGCATCACCATCCAGTGGATGACCGGGCCCGAGGCCTTCGAGGCGTTCATCAACGAGCCCACGTACCTGGAGGTGCTGGCCCCCGACGAGGAGCGCTTCCTCGACCGCGACGGCCTCGTGTGGATGATCACCGACGAGCCCGTCGTGCCCATCGCCGGGCCCACCGGCGCATGAGCGGCGACTTCGCGGGGAAGGTCGCGCTCGTCACCGGCGGGGCGTCGGGCATCGGGCGGGCCGCGGCCGAGCTGTTCGCTGCCCGGGGAGCAGCGGTGCTGCTCGCCGACCTCGACGGGACGGCCGGCGCCGAGACGGTCGGCACCATCGCCGCGGCGGGGGGCGACGCCCGCTTCGTGCGCACCGACGTCGCCGATCCGAACCAGGTCGAGGCCATGGTCACGCTCGCGGTCGAGACCTGGGGCCGTCTCGACGTGGCCTGCAACAACGCCGGCATGCCGGGCACGTACGCCCCACTCGCGCAGCAGTCCCGCGACGAGTGGCGTCGGGTGCTCGACGTCAACCTCACCGGCATGTTCTGGTGCCTGCAGGCCGAGGTGCCCGCCATCCTCGACAGCGGTGGTGGGGCCATCGTGAACGTGGCGTCGGCCGCGGGGCTCATGGGCTTCGCCCACCTGCCCGCCTACGTGGCCAGCAAGCACGGGGTGGTGGGCCTCACCCGGTCGGTCGCCCTGGAGCTCGCCCGCAGCGGCGTGCGGGTCAACGTGGTGTGCCCCGGCAACGTCCGCACCCCGATGCTGGCCGGCTTCACGGGCGGCGACGAGCAGGCGATGGAAGGCATGGGCCGCATGACGCCCATCGGGCGGCTGGGCACGCCGGCGGAGATCGCCGAGGCCATCGTGTGGCTGTGCTCCGACGCCGCGTCCTACGTGACGGGCCACGCGCTCGCCGTCGACGGTGGGGTCCTGGCGACGTGAGCGACGGGGAGGGCGTGACCATGGGGCTGCTCGAGGGCCGGCGCGCTGTCGTGACCGGCGGAGGCCGGGGCATCGGTGCCGCCACCGTGCGGCGCTTCGCGTCGCAGGGCGCGTCGGTGGCGGTGCTCGACCGCGACGGGGACGCAGCCCGCGCGGTGGCCGCCGAGGTCGGGGGGGTGGCGTTGGTGGTGGACGTCGCCGACGTCGATGCCGTGACCGAGGCGTTGGATCTCGCCGCCGACGCGCTGGGCGGGCTCACGACGGTGTTCGCCAACGCCGGCACGGGTTCGCTGAAGCCGCTGCACGCCTACGCCGAGCGGGAGTGGGACCGCCTGGTGGACGTGAACCTGAAGGGCACGTGGGCGACGATCCGCGCCGCGGTTCCCCACCTGCTCGCCGCCGGCGGGGGCAGCATCGTCACGAACGCCTCGGTGAGCGGGGTGTACCCCACCCGCGGCGAGTCGCCCTACGCGGCGGCCAAGGCGGGCGTCATCGCCCTCACCCGTTCGACGGCGCTGGAGTACGGGCCGAGCATCCGGGCCAACTGCGTGTCGCCCGGCTTCGTCCACACCGAGCTCAACGACCTGATCGTGACCAACCCCGCCTTCCGCGAGGGCATCGAGGCGCGCACCCCGCTGGGCCGACTCGGCGTCCCCGAGGAGGTGGCGGACGTGGTGGTCTTCCTGTGCTCGGACCTGGCCCGCTACGTCACCGGGCAGAACCTGCTGGTCGACGGGGGGAGCCTCCTGCCCAACAACCAGGTGGACCCCGTGCTCACCGACCTGCTGCGGTTCCTGTCCGGCTGAGCACTACGATCGTCCGATCGTGACCCCGGTCAGCACCCCCCTCGCCGAGGAGCACGCCACGGGCGGCTTCCTGCGCCGCCTCGTGCGGACGCGCCCCGACGACGGCGACCGTGAGCCCGACGCGGATCGCCTGTCGGACGAGCTCGACGACCCGGAGCGCGACGCCCGGAGCCGCCGTGCGTGGTGGCGTCTACCCGGTGTGGCCTTCCCGATCGCGCTGTTCGCGGTGTGGCGGCTGGTGCAGCTGGCCATCACCGCTGTCGCGAGCGGCCGCTTCTACGAGCCCACGTTCCAGTACGACGGCGAGCGCTACCTGCGCATCATGCGCACCGGCTTCGGCCTGCATGACGTCGAGATGCCCGACACCGCCTTCTTCCCGCTGGTGGCCTGGCTGGCCCGGCCGATCTACTGGGTCACCGGCTCGCCCGGCATCGCCGGCACCACGATCGCCACGCTCACCGCCCTCGGCGCCTTCGTGGCCGTGTGGGGCATCTCCAGGGAGTGGGTGGGGGAGCGCCTGGCTCGTCACGCGCTGGTCCTCATGGCCGTGTTCCCGGCCTCGCTGTTCCTCACGTCCTTCTACTCCGAGGGGCTCTTCGTGGCGCTCGGTGCAGGGGGCGTGTGGGCAGACAAGCGCAACCGGCCGTGGCTCGCGGCCGTGTGCTTCGCCGGGGTGAGCATGACCCGCTCGGTCGGGATCCTGGTGCCCGCGGTCGTCGTGCTCGCCCGCATCATCCGGACCCGGGGCCTGGACCGGCGCGCCCTGGGCTACGCCGCGGCGGCCGCTGCCGGCCTGGGTGCGGTGATGGTCGACTTCTGGGTCGAGACCGGCGATCCCCTGGCCTTCCTGAAGGTGCAGGACGACTGGCAGCGGGGCCTCTCGATGCCGTGGACCACCGTGTTGCAGGGGTGGGAGAACCTGTGGCCGGTGGCGGACACGGTGTTGGTGCCCACCCTGATCGCCCGCAACCTGGACCTGTGGTGCGTGCTGATCGTGGCGGTCGGCATCGGCTACGCGGCGTGGATGGCCCACCGTCGGGTGCTGCCGATGGAGGTGTGGATGCTCGGCGTGGTGCTGATCGTCCTGCCCCTCTGCTCGGCGAACCTGGCCAGCTTCAACCGCTTCGTGTTCGCCATGTGGGTGCTCTACCCGGTGTTCGCGCTGTTGGCGAGCCGGCTGCCGCGCTGGCCCCGCCTGGCCTTCTGGCTCGTTTCCCTGGGTGCGCTGGGCTACACGTCGTGGGTCATGGCCAGCGAGTTCGCAGACGGCAAGTACGTGGCCTGACGGCTGACCGGCAGCTCCCGGCTCACAGGTAGTAGCCGGTCACGTCGATCAGGAAGTGCGTGCTGCCGCCGCCGGCGAAGACCTTCACCTGCCGGTTGGTGTCGAGCTTCACCACGAGGCCGTTGGCGAGGATCTGACCGGGGGCCCACCAGTTGACGGACGACGAGCCGTAGGTCGCAGCGCTGCCCGGGTTGACCGACAACCACCCCGTTCCCGTCTGGCTCACGATGGTCAGGTTGTAGGTGACGGCCTGGGCGCCGCTCGGCACCACGTTGCTGGCGGTGACGACCCCCGTGTCCAGGTTGCGCCCGTGGGCCACCGAGATGATGCGCCAGGCTCCTCCGCTCAGCGTCCCCGGCTGCGGCGCCGGGCACCGGCTGTCGTAGACCCGCACCGGCGTGATGGCGTGGAAGGCGCCGGTGGTGGGGATCCCGGCGAGCTCGCGCCACGTGCCGGGTGTGCCGCCGCTGACGCACAGCCACATCGTGCCGGCGACGTCGACCAGCAGCTCACCGCGCAGGTGGGACCCCGAGCTCGGCGGACCGGCGGTGCCCAACGGCACGAGCAGCAGCTGAGCCCGACCGCCCTCGGCCCGCAGCGCCACGCCCGTGGCCGCGATGTTGCCCTCGGCCCACACCCCGGCCAGGTCGCCCGTGCCGTGCACGCCCCACCGGTCGCCCCGGCCGTCGACGCCGACCTGGTTCGACTGGGCGTACAGGCCGGCGGGTTGGCGGGCGTAGGCGTCCACCGGGGTCGCAGCCGAGTTGAACACGTCGAGGGTGTCGGTGGTGTTCGACGACGAGAGGTTCGTGTAGCTCGAGCCCGCGTTGTTGTTGGCCCCGTACTGCATCGTGCCGGTGGTGGCGGAGGCAGGTGGGGGGGTGAGCAGACCGCTGG
>JALOLF010000086.1 GCA_025456085.1 Acidimicrobiales bacterium | reverse complement strand
CCAGCAGCCCGGGCACCTCGTGGCGCTCGGCGACCTCGAGCGCGGTGCAGGGGCGGTCCACGACGACCAGCTCCACGGGAACACCGGCTTCCAGGATGGCGTCGAGGATGGTCCCGCTCCCCGACGCCAGCACCGCGACCCGCATCCCGGGGACGCTACCAGCCTCCCGGAGCGGCCTCGACGGCCACCGGGGCGGCCCGCCGGCTCACGCCCCGGGGGCGAGCAGTGCGCCGGCCAGGGCGCCGGTGTGCACACCGGCCTCCATGAACACCTCGCCGTTCACGACCGTCGCCACGTACCCTTCGGCCCGCTGCACGAAGCGACCGGCGCCGGCGGGGAAGTCCCGCTCGTAGGTGGGCAGCGGCAGCGCCAGGTGCTCCCAGTCGAGCACGTTCAGGTCCGCGCAGGCGCCGGGCCGCACCACACCCCGGTCGGGCAGGCCGGCGAAGGCGGCCGTGTCCGAGGTGAGGCGGCGCACCCCCTCCTCCAGCGGGACGAGACCGCGCTCACGCACCCAGTACGACAGGAAGGAGGTGGGCTGGCTGGCGTCGAGGATCTGTCCCACGTGGGCGCCGGCGTCGGCCAGGCCCATCATGATCAGCGGATGGGTGAGCATCTCGGCGATGACCGAGAAGTCCTGGTTGAGCACCGGCCAGTTCAGGATCACCGCCCCGTCGCTCGCCAGGCACAGCTCGACGTAGGCCTCGGCCGGCGACACCCCCCGACGCGCCGCGTGGGCGGCGAGGCTGTCGGCGGGATCGCAGTCGTAGCGGGCGCCCCGATCCGGGGTGAGCACGTAGAACTCCCGGAAGCCCTCGGCGCGGGGGCCACCCACGCCGGCGTCGACGAGCTCGGCCCGACCGACGGGGTCGCGCATGACGCCCAGCTTCTCGGCGACCGAGCGGCCGGCGAGCGCACGCCAGGCGGGATGGCCGTCGAAGGGCGTGGCGTGGCCCAGGGCGAAGATGACCCCGATGCCCCGTGAGGTGGTCTGCGGCCGCAGCTGCGCACCGGTCGCGTTGGCCTCCTCGACGAAGCCGAGGGTCTGCCGCCACAGCTCGGGGTCGGCGAAGGTGTTGGTGAGGTTGAAGGTGAAGGGCCGGCCCGCGGCACGGGACATGGCGGCCATGAGCGCCACCTCGCTGCGGGCCCGGTCGCGACCCGGGCCGTCGCCGTCGAAGCGGGGCGCGCCACCGAACATGCCCCGACCGTGGCGGCCGACGGCCTCGGCCAGCGCCACCAGCTCGCGCTCGGTGGCCCAGGTGCCCGGCACGTGACGTCCGTCGGGGGCCACGTGGCGACCCGTGCGCGACGTGGACAGACCCAGCGCGCCGGCGCGCATGGCCTCGTCCACGAGGGCCACCATGGCGTCGAGCTCGTCGTCGGTCGGGTCCTCGCCGGGGTCGAGGGACCGGTCGCCCATGGCGTAGTAGCGCAGCGCGCAGTGGCCCACCAGGCCGCCCACGTTGACGCCCTTCGGGGCGCCTGCGAGCCAGCGCAGGTAGTCGCCGTAGGTCTCCCAGGCGAAGGGGACGCCGTCCAGGATGCTGGCCGCGGGGATGTCCTCGACCGACTCCATGGTGCGGGCCAGGTACTCGCGGTCGGCTGGGCGCACCGGCGCGAAGGTCACCCCGCAGTTGCCCAGCACCAGCGAGGTCACCCCGTGCCAGCACGACGAGGAGGCGATGGGGTCCCAGGCGATCTGGGCGTCGAGATGGGTGTGCAGGTCGACGAACCCGGGCGTCACCAGCGCGCCGTCGGCGTCGATCACCCGGTGGGCGTCGCCGACGACCTGCCCGGGTGGCGCGACCTCGGCGATGCGGTTCCCCCGCACCGCGACGTCGGCCGGACGGGCGGGCGCCCCGGTGCCGTCCACGAGCGTGCCGTTGCGCACCAGCAGGTCCCAGGTCATCCGGGCACGCTACGCCCCCGGACGCGCCGGTGCCGCCGATCCTGGCGACCGGCGGCACCGTCGGAATCGGGGGCCTTCGCGCCGATCAGTAGCGGGGCGCCCCCTGGGCCGCTGCCGGCCCCCGGTACTGAGCGTCACCGAAGCCGAGCATGGTCCAGAAGATGAACGGCAGCAGGGCCATGCCGATGCCGTAGCCGTCGCTCTTGCCGAACGACTTGGCCATGTCGATCGAGACGATGAACACGATCACGATGCTGACGCAGGGCACCAGGAACAGCAGGATCCACCAGATGGGACGACCGACGATCTTCAGCCAGACGTAGGTGTTGTAGATGGGGATGAGGGCCGCCCAGCCGGGCTCGCCGGCCTTGGCGAAGGTCTTCCACATCCCGGCGATCCACACGACGAAGACCAACGCGTAGACCAGGAAGAGGACGATCGCGGCACCGCCGCCGCCCCCGCTGTCGGACTGGGCAAAGAGATGAAGCACGGTCGCGCCTCCCGCTCGCGGCCCGGTCCTGCCCGGGCACCGAGCGCGAACGGTAGACGGCCATCGTCACGCCGTGGTGGAACGCACCCTGCAGGGTGCTGGTGCTGACCGGTTGTGGGTGCGCCGGTCGAGCCGGGGCTCAGCTCCAGCCGTGCTCGCGCACGAGCTCGACCATGAGCTCGCCCGCCTCGGTGGGGTTGTTGCCCACCCGGGCACCGGCGGCCTCGAGGGCCTCCATCTTGGCCTTGGCCGTGCCCTTGCCACCCGAGACGATGGCTCCGGCGTGGCCCATCTTCTTGCCGGCCGGCGCCGTCACCCCCGCGATGTAGGACACCACGGGCTTCGACATCTCGCTGCGGATGTACTCCGCCGCCTCCTCCTCGGCCGAGCCACCGATCTCGCCGATCATCATGACGGCCTTGGTCTCGGGGTCGGCCTCGAAGCGCTGGAGGCAGTCGATGAACGACGTGCCCGGCACGGGGTCGCCGCCGATGCCCACGCACGTGGTCACCCCGATGTCCTGGAGCTTCAGCTCGTACAGCGCCTGGTAGGTGAGGGTGCCGGAGCGGCTCACGATGCCCACCGGACCCCCGGCCTTGGCGATGTGGCCGGCGGTGATGCCGATGTTGCACTTGCCGGGCGAGATGATCCCGGGGCAGTTCGGCCCCAGCAGCTGCACGTTCGGGAAGTCCCGCTTCAGCTTGTTGAAGAACCAGGCCTCGTCGTGGGCGGGCACGCCCTCGGTGATGACCACGATGAACTCGATGCCGCCCTCGGCGGCCTCCAGCACCGCGGCCTTGACGCCTGCGGCGGGGATGAACACGCACGAGGCGGTGGCCCCGGTGGCCTCCACGGCGTCGGCCACGCTGGCGTAGATGGGGATCCCGTCCACGTCGGTGCCGGCCTTCTTGGGGTTCGTGCCGGCCACGACCTGGGTGCCGTAGTCCCGGTTCAGCAGGCCGTAGTAGCGGCCCTGGCTCCCGGTGAGGCCCTGGTAGACGACCTTGGTGCTCTCGTCGACGAAGATGCTCACAACTGCCTCGTTCTCACGCGTTCGCCGTGCCGGCGAGCTCGACCGCCTTGCGGGCGGCTTCCAACATGGTCGGCGCCATCTGCAGCTTGTCGCCGAGGTGGGGCTCGAGCAGGGCCCGCCCCTCGTCGGCGTTGGTGCCGTCGAGGCGGATCACGATGGGGCTCGAGATGTCGATGCGCTCCAGGGCGGTGATGATGCCGTTGGCGACCTCTTCGCCGCGCGTGATGCCGCCGAAGATGTTGATGAAGATGGAGCGGACCCGGGCGTCGTTGTCGATGATGCCGAGCGCCGCCACGAACTTGTCGGCATCGGCGCCGCCGCCGACGTCGAGGAAGTTGGCCGCCTGGCCGCCCACCTGGTTCACGACGTCGAGCGTGCTCATGGCCAGGCCGGCGCCGTTGGCGATGATGCCGACCGAGCCGTCGAGGCCGACGTACTGCAGCCCGGCCTCCTTGGCGGCCTGCTCGCGGTCGTCGCGGACCTGGGTGGCCTCGTAGGCGTCCCACCCCTCGTGGCGGTAGGTGGCGTTGCCGTCGAGGGTCACCTTGGCGTCGAGAGCGTGCACCTTCTGCTCGGCGGTGAGCACCAGGGGGTTGATCTCGACCAGGTCGGCGTCGCCCTCGGTGTAGGCCCGGTAGAGCTGCAACAGGATCTCGACCGCACCGTCGTTCGCCGCCGGGTTCAGCTTGGCGGCCTCGACCCAGGCCCGGGCCGCGCTCTCGGTGAGCCCGTCGACCGGGTCGATCCAGATCTTGGCGATGGCGTCGGGGTCCGACGCGGCGACGGCCTCGATCTCCACGCCCCCCTGGGCCGAGAGCATGCCGAGGTGCTTCTTGGCCGAGCGGTCCAACGTGAAGCTGGCGTAGTACTCCTCGCCGATGTCGGTGGCGTGCTCGACCCACACGGTGCGCACGACGTGCCCCTTGATGTCGAGGCCGAGGATGTTGGTGGCGTGCTCACGCGCCTCGTCGGCGTTGCTGGCCAGCTTGACCCCGCCGGCCTTGCCCCGGCCGCCGACGTGCACCTGCGCCTTGACCACCACCGGGTACCCGACCCGGTCGGCGGCGGCCACGGCGGCGTCGACGTCGGTCACGGCCTCGCCGTCGGACACCGGGATGCCGAACGTGGCGAAGAACTGCTTGCCCTGGTATTCGAGAAGGTCCACGAGCCGACACGCTAGCCACGCGGGGCGCGTGGCCACCAATGCGGGCTGACGGCGCGTCAGGACACGGGTGTGGAGGTCAGGACACCTCGACGAGGTCGACCACGAACACGAGCGTCTCCCCCGGTGCCAGGCCCGAACCGGGCGGCGGATCCTCGCCGTAGGCGAGCTCGGGCGGGATCACGAGCAGACGACGGCCACCCACCTGCATGCCCGGGATCCCCTCCTGCCAGCCTGGGATCACGCCGTCGAGGGGGAACTCCGTCGGCGCACCCCGGTCCCACGAGGAGTCGAACTGCTCACCGGTCGAGCAGGCCACGCCCACGTAGTGGGCGGTGACGGTTGCACCCTCGGTCGCCTCGGCGCCGTCGCCCTCCACGAGGTCCTCCACGACCAGCTCGGTGGGCGGTTCGCCTTCGGGCATCGGCACCTCCGGCTCGCCCTCGGGGGTCGCCTGCTCGACCGGGGCCACGCAGGGCAGTCCGGCGACCGACTCGATCTCGGCGACCGAGGTGTCCGGCAGCGTGAGCTCGGGCTCGACCGACGTGGAGACGGTGGTGGAGCTCGTCGAGTCGAGCGCGGCGAGGTCCTCCGGATCGGCATCCGAGCAGGCGGCGCCGCCCACCACGAGGGCGGCGGCGAGCAGGGCGAGAAGGGGGCGGGTCATCGAGGGTCCTCGGGTCGGGGGTCGGTCGCGGGTCGGTCGCCGATCGGGCGGCGGGCGGGGGTCAGCCTTCGCGCTCGTCGAGGGCCTGTTCGAGCCAGGCGGTGATCTCGTCGAGGGGCGCGCCGGGTGTGAACACCGCGGCGACGCCGCGGTCGCGCAGACCGGCGATGTCGGCGTCGGGGATGATCCCGCCACCGAACACCAGCACGTCGTCGAGGCCACGGGCGGCGAGCTCGTCGACCACGCGCGGGAACAGCGTCAGGTGGGCGCCCGACAGCACGGACAGGCCGACGGCGTCGGCGTCCTCCTGCAGCGCGGCCTCGGCAACCTGCTCAGGGGTCTGGAACAGCCCCGTGTAGATGACCTCGAAGCCGGCGTCGCGCAACGCACGGGCGATCACCTTGACCCCGCGGTCGTGCCCGTCGAGGCCCGGCTTGGCGACCACCACACGGTATGTGCGCTTCACGGACGCCGATACTACGGGCCCCAGCGCCCTCGGCAGACCTCGCGCCCCCGGCCCGGCTGGCCGTGCCGACAGCCGATCCGCGACCATGGCCGGGCCATGAGTCCCGTCAAGCAGTCCAACCCCCGTGACGCGCGTGCCCTGGCCTTCGCCGTCGGCGGCCTCGTGCTGGGCATCGCGCTCGTGCTGGGGGTGTTCGTGTTCGCCATCCCCCAGCTCAGCGAGGAGGGCCGCATCGAGGTCCGCCTGGGCGAGGACGACTTCGAGGTCGGCTCGGCCGAGGCCAAGGCCGCCACCATCGCCGACGGCGGCCCGCTGCTGTTCTCGGACGTGGCCGGCGGTGACCGGGACATCTTCGTGCAGCACCTCGGGGACGACCCGAACACCGGCTGGTACGCCTTCGACGCCCGCCGCGCCGGCACCGGCCGCGACTGCACCCTGCGGTGGGAGCCCGACGCACAGGAGTTCGTGGACCCGTGCGACGACAGCCGGGTGGGCGCCGACGGCGGCGACCTGCGCCACTACACCGTGGTCGTGACCGAGGAGGGGCGGGTCATCGTGACGCTGCGCGAGGAGGCCGACCCGGGCACGACGCAACCGGCGCCGAGCACGACCGAGGCCGACGACGACCTCGTGACCGGCACCGTGCCCTGACGGCGCGACCCGGCGCCACCCCTCCCGCTCCGGGCCCCGCCGCTCAGAACAGCGCCAGGAGCTGACGCTTCTGCACCTTGCGGGTACCGGTGCGGGGCAGCTCGTCGACGGCCACCACCCGCTTGGGGACCTTGTAGTCGGCGAGGTGCTCCGCGGCCCACTCCTCGAGGCGCAGCTCGTCGAGCGAGGCCCCCTCGGCCAGGCGCACCGCGGCGACCGGCACCTCCCCCACCCGCTCGTCGGGCAGCCCCAGCACGGCCGCCTCCAGCACGGCGGGATGGCGTTCCAGGGCCTCCTGCACCTCGAGCGCGTAGACCGAGTACCCCCCGTGCTTGATCACGTCCTTGGCCCGGCCCACGAACAGCACGCTGCCGAAGGGGCCGCGCCGGGCGAGGTCGCCCGAGCGCAGCCAGCCGTCCTCGGTGATGGTGGCCGCGGTGGCGTCGGGGGCGTTCCAGTAGCCCTTGATGACGCCGGGACCCCGGATCCACAGCTCGCCGACCTCGCCGGCGCCGACCTCCCGGCCGTCGTCGTCGACGACCTTCAGGTGGTAGCCGGGCAGCGACACGCCGACCGACTCCCCCAGGCCGAGGCGCAGACCGGGAGGCGAGAGCTTGGCCGCTGCGCCACCACCCAGCTCCACCATGCCGTAGCCCTCCACGAACAGCGCCTCCCCCACGGGGCCGATCAGGGGCAGGGTGGCGGTGGCGCCGCGCTTCTTGAACTCGAGGGCGAGGTCTTCGGGCATCACGTCGGCACCCGATCCCCACACCCGCACACAGGTGAGGTCACGCCCCTGGGCGCCGGCCTCGTCCATGAGGCGGTACATGGCCGGGACGCCGATGAAGATCGACGCCCGCCGTCGCTCGATGGCGTCGAGCACCGTGTCGGGCCGGAAGTGGGGGATGACGTAGGCGGGGATGCCGGCCCAGGCGAAGCCCATCAGCACGGCGAAGCCCATGATGTGGGCCACGGGGAGGCTCACGACGGCCTCGTCGCGTCGCAGGCCCGCGTACCAGGCCGCGCCGGCGGCCATCTGGCCGACGAGCGCCCGGTGGGTCAGCTCGGCACCCTTCGGGACCCCGGTGGTGCCGGACGTGTAGAACAGCGCCGCGATGTCGCCCTGCGCCGCCGGCTCCGCCTCCGACAGCGGGTCGGCGCCGTCGACCTGGGCGGGACCGTGCAGCACGAGCGAGGCGCCCGAGTCCCGGGTGACGTGCACGATCTCGTCGTGACGCATCTCGGGGTTGACCGGTACGGGGATGCATCCGGCCCGGGCCGCGGCCAGGCAGAGCAGGAACTGCTCGTAGCCGTTGGGCGTGGCGACGACCACGCGATCGCCGAGATCGGTGTGCTGCTGGATGCCTCCGGCCCAGCGGTTGACCCGCTTGCACGCCTGCAGGTAGGTGATGCGCAGGCCGCCGTCGGCCTCCTCGACGAGGCGGCGCCCCCCGTGGATGCCGGCCAGGGTCTGCATCACCGTGCCCAGCGTCTCGCGCCGGCGCACCAGCACGTCGAGGCGCCGCAGGGTCGACTTCGTCATCAGCCCACGCTCCTGGTCGGCCGCTTCGTCACGACAGGTGTGTACCCGACCGGCCGTCCGGCCGCCAACCCGGGTCGTCGTCGCCGTCGGCCCCCTGCAGCGGCGACCTCAGAGCTTCTCGAGCGGAGCCCACGACAGCAGCAGCCGTTTCTCGCCCACGCCGCGGAATCGCACGACCGCCTCGGCCTTGTCGCCGGAGCCCTCGATGGCGGTGATCACGCCCTCGCCGAACTTCGCGTGGCGCACGTCGTCGCCGGTGCGCAGGCCGAGCTGGTCGGCGCCGCTCGGGGTCGGCCCCGCCGGACGCAGCGCAGCGTCGACGAGACGCTCCCGGTGACTCCCGCGACCGGCGGTCGGTCCGCGCTCGTCCTCGTCGGGATCGAACGAGCCCACGCTGGGCCGACGACGCTCACCCCGGTCGCCTCCGCCGGTGGCTCCCCAGTCGACACGACGCGACGCCCGCCGGGCCGCCTTGACCTCCTCGACCAGGGCCGTGGGGATCTCGTCCAGGAACCGGCTCGGCGGGTTGTACTGCGTGCCCCCGTAGAGGGTCCGGGCCCAGGCGTGGGTGACGTGCAGCTTCTGCTCGGCCCGGGTGATGGCCACGTAGGCGAGGCGGCGCTCCTCCTCGAGCTCGTCGGGCTCGCCGATGGAACGCAGGTGCGGGAAGACGCCGTCCTCCATGCCGATGAGGAACACCACCGGGAACTCGAGCCCCTTGGCGGAGTGGATGGTCATGAGCACGACCTGGGACTCGTCGTCATCGAGCTCGTCGGTGTCGGACACCAGGCTCACCTGCTCGAGGAACTCCGCCGCCGAGGTGAACTCGCGGGCTGCGCCGACCAGCTCGGAGAGGTTCTCGATGCGGCCCTCGGCCTCGACGCTGTGCTCGGCCTCGAGCTCGGCGAGGTAGCCGGAGCGCTCGATGGCGGTCTGCAGGACGTCACCCGGGCCCTGCTCCACCAGGTCGCCGAGCTCGTCCACGAGCCGCAGGAAGGCCGCGATGCCCTTCACGGCCCGCCCGGTGACCCCGGCCTCGTCGGCCCGGCGCAGGGCGTCGATGAAGGGCACACCCCGGCCGGCGGCCCAGGCGTCGAGGCGGGCGACCGTGGAGTCACCGACGCCGCGTTTGGGCACGTTCAGCACACGCTTGACGCTCACCTCGTCGACGGGGTTCACCACCGCCCGCAGATAGGCCAGCGCGTCCTTCACCTCGCGTCGGTCGTAGAAGCGGGTGCCGCCGATCACCTTGTAGGGGATGCCGGAGCGCATGAGCTGCTCCTCCATCACCCGGCTCTGGGCGTTGGTGCGGTAGAAGACGGCCACGTCACCCCACCGGAAGCGACCACCGTCGTGGAGGTGGGCGATCTGGTGGGCCACCCACTGCGCCTCGTCCAGCTCGTCGTCGGCGTGGTAGCGGGTGATCTTCTCGCCCAGACCCGACTCCGTCCACAGGTCCTTGGGCTTGCGCGACAGGTTCTGGGCGATCACCGCGTTGGCGGCGTCGAGGATGGTCTGGGTGGAGCGGTAGTTGCGGTCGAGCACCACCACGGTGGCGTCCGGGAACGCCTGCTCGAAGTCGAGGATGTTGCGGATGTCCGCACCCCGGAAGCGGTAGATCGACTGGTCCTGGTCCCCCACGACCGTGACGTTGCGGTGCTCGCCGCCGAGCAGCAGCACCAACTCGTTCTGCACCGGGTTGGTGTCCTGGTACTCGTCGACGAGCACGTGGCCGAACCGGCGGCGGTAGTGCTCCAGCACGTCGGGATTGCGCTGGAACAGGGTGACGGTGACCGCGAGCAGGTCGTCGAAGTCCATGGCGCCGGCCCGCAGCAGACGGGTCTGGTACTCGCGGTAGATCTCGGCGATCTTGCGCTCGAAGATCATGGTGGCCCCATCGGCGTAGGCCTCCACCCCGACGTTGTCGTTCTTGACCGCCGAGATGGTGGCGTGCACGGCGCGGGGCGCGAACTTCTTGGGGTCGAGGTTCAGGTCGCGGATCACGTACCCGGTGAGGCGCACCGCGTCGGCCTGGTCGTAGATGGCGAACGACGACGGGTAGCCGACGACGTCGGCCTCGCGCCGCAGGATGCGCACGCAGGCGGAGTGGAAGGTCGACACCCACATCTTCTGGGCCACCGACCCCACGAGCCCGCCCACGCGGGTCTTCATCTCGTCCGCGGCCTTGTTGGTGAACGTGATGGCCAGGATCTCGAAGGGTGAGACGTCGTGCTCGCGGATCAGGTGGGCGATGCGGTGGGTGAGCACCCGGGTCTTGCCCGAGCCGGCCCCGGCGACGACCAGCAGCGGGCCCTCGCCGTGGGTGACGGCCTCGAGCTGCGCCGCGTTCAGCCCGTCGAGCAGGTCGACGTCGGGCCGACGGTACCGGGGCCGGTCCTCGGCCTCGCCGGCGGCGCCGGGCTCGCGGGGCGCTGCACCGGGGCGCGTCCCATCGCCGCGGTCCTCCGGCGGCGGGGCGCCGGAGCCGCCGCCGCGGCGCGCCGCCAGTGCGGCACGGGCCGCCGCCACCCCCGACCCCTCGGCCACGGGCCGGCGCGGCGGGGCGCTGCCGGGCCCCGCGCCATCGGGCAGGTCGTCGAAGGGCAGCGAATCCATGGTCTTCCCACCCTACCGGGGAGGACCGACAGCGCCGGCGGCCTCGCGCAGACCCGAACCCGCTGGCCGCCGACTCAGGACGCCGGGCTGACGAGGCGGTCGCGGAAGAAGTCGAGCACCTGCACCAGGGCGTCGTGGGTGGGATGGCCGGGCTCGTCCACCAGGTCCTCGGTGAGCACGGAGTGGGCCAGCTTGCGGATGCCCCACGGGTTGTCCGGCGAGGAGTCGATCTCCACGCCGATGAAGCCGTCGCCCAGCTCGCGGCGCAACGTCTCGAAGCGCTCACCCGGGGAGAGGCGGTCGCAGGTGAAGCGCAGCCCCAGCACCTGCACGCCGTCGGCCACCCGCTCCTTGACCCGGGTCAGGTCGTCGTCGCTGATGCCCAGCGCTCCCTTGGCCGAGGACCGCCAGGGCAGGACCAGGGGCAGGGACGGCTGACTCAGCACGGGGGCCAGCAGGTGCTCGTCGACGAGCATCCCGAGCGCGAAGCCTCCGGTGAAGCACATGCCCACGGCACCCACACCCGGGCCACCGCACCGCTCGAACTCGTTGCGGGCCAGGGCCCGCAGCCAGTCCGAGATCGGGGTGTGCTCCCGCTGCGCGAACGCCCGGAACTCCTTCGAGACGCAGGCCGGGCCGATCGACTGCACGGCGTAGGGGACGCTCGGGTCCTTTCCCGGCGTGCCGAACAGCACGGGCAGGGTGGCCGTGCACCCCACCTCGGCCACTCGACGGGCGAAGTCCGCGACCTTCGGTGTGATGCCGGGGATCTCGGCCATGACGATCACCGCCGGGCCCGACCCGGTGCGCAGCACGTCGCGGCTCCTGCCGGCGTGGGTGAAGGTGTCCCGGGTGAAGTCGTCGAGCGCGTCGGCCACGGCGGCGCAGGCTAGCGGTTGGCTCGGTCCCGTTCCCGGGAAGCGGGCGCCCCCCGAGATCGGGTCCCCTCGCATCGGCGCGCCGCACCGTGCCGGTAACGTCGCCGCCCATGACCTCCGACCACCCGGTGCCCGTCCCTCGTCCCAAGCCGTTCCGGTTCGGGGTGCAGGTCTCCTCGGCGCCGTCGGCGGCCGGGTGGCGCGCCGTGGCCCGCAAGGCCGAGGACCTCGGCTACGCCACCCTCACCGTGGCCGACCACCTCGACGACCAGTTCGCCACGACCCCGGCACTCATGGCCGCCGCCGACGCCACCACGACCTTGCGCCTCGGCGCACTGGTCTACGCGAACGACTACCACCACCCCGTCGTGCTGGCCAAGGAGGCCGCCACCCTCGACCTGCTCAGCGACGGTCGACTCGAGCTGGGCCTCGGCGCCGGGTGGCTGCTCACCGACTACCAGCAGGCGGGCATCCCGCTCGACCCACCGGGAGACCGCATCGAGCGCATGGCCGAGGCGGTCCGGGTCGTCAAAGGGCTCCTGGCCGACGAGCCCTGCACCGTCGAGGGCCGGTGGTACCGGGTGACCGGGCTCGACGGGCGACCCAAGCCGGTGCAACGCCCGCATCCCCCGCTGCTCATCGGCGGCGGGGGACGCCACATCCTCTCCGTGGCGGCCCGGGAGGCCGACATCGTGGGGCTCAACATCAACCTGTGGCACGGAGCAATCGACGAGACGGCAGGCCCGTCGGCCACCGCGGAGGCCACGGTCCGCAAGCTGCGCTGGCTGCACCACGCCGCACCCGAGCGCTTCGACGACCTCGAGCTGCAGGTGCGGGTGCACATCGCCACCATCACCGACGACCCGGTCGGTCTGGCCGAGATCCTCGGCCCGGCGTTCGGGCTCGATGCCGAGCACGCCCTGCACTCCCCCCACGCGCTGGCCGGCACGGTGGAAGGCATCGCCGAGACGTGCCGCGAGCGCCGGGAGCGCTTCGGCATCTCCTACGTCGGCATCGGCGTGGAGGCCATGGAGGAGATGGCGCCGGTGGTCGAACTGCTGGCCGGTACCTGAGCCGCAGGATCCGACGGCCACCCGCCGACCCACACCCGCCCCGCCACCGGAACCGCCCACCACGGTCGGAATCCGACAGCTACACGCCGACCCACACCCGCCCCGCGGCCGGCCCCGCGGCCCACGGTCGGAATCCGACAGCCACACGCCGACCCAACCCCGCCCCGCCACCGGAACAGCGGCCCACGGTCGGAATCCGACAGTGGCACGTGCCTCAGGCCGAACGGCTCACTCCCACTCGATGGTGCCCGGCGGCTTCGAGGTGACGTCGTAGGCCACCCGGTTGACGCCGCGCACCTCGTTGATGATGCGGCTCGACATCCGCTCCAGCAGCTCGTAGGGCAGCCGGGCCCAGTCGGCGGTCATGGCGTCCTCGCTGGTGACCGCCCGGATGATGATGGGGTGGGCGTAGGTGCGCTCGTCGCCCATCACGCCGACGCTGCGGATGTCGGGCAGCACGGCGAAGGCCTGCCAGATCTCGCGCTCGAGGTCGGCGCGGCGGATCTCCTCGCGCACGATGGCGTCGGCGTGCTGCAGGGTCTCGACCTTGTCGGGGGTGACCTCGCCGATGATGCGAACGCCCAGACCCGGGCCGGGGAAGGGCTGGCGCCACACGATCTCCTCCGGCAGGCCCAGCTCCTCGCCCACGCGGCGCACCTCGTCCTTGAACAGGTTGCGCAGCGGTTCGACCAGCTCGAAGTCCATGTCCTCGGGCAGACCACCCACGTTGTGGTGGCTCTTGATCTTGGCGGCGTCGGCCGTGCCGGACTCGATGACGTCGGGGTACAGCGTGCCCTGCACCAGGAACCGCGCGTCCTCGATGCCACCCGCTGCGTCCTCGAACACCCGGATGAACAGCTCGCCGATGGCCTTGCGCTTCGCCTCCGGGTCGGTCACGCCGGCGAGGCGCTCGAAGAACCGGTCCGCGGCGCGAACGTGGATGAGCTCGATGCCCTGGTGGCGGCGGAAGGTCTCCACGACCTGCTCGCCCTCCCCCCGTCGCATGAGCCCGGTGTCGACGAAGACACACGTGAGCTGGTGGCCGATGGCCTTGTGCACGAGCGCTGCGGCCACTGCGGAGTCGACTCCGCCCGAGAGGCCGCAGATGGCCCGATCCCCGCCCACCTGCTCGCGGATGGCCTCCACCGAGGTCTCGATGATCGACGACATCGTCCAGCTCGGACGGCAGCCACAGGCCTCGTACAGGAAGTGCTTGAGCACGTCCTGGCCGTGCGGGGTGTGCACCACCTCGGGGTGGAACTGCACGGCGTAGATGCCGCGGTCGCGGTTCTCGAACGCGGCGGCGGGCACCACGTCGGTGGTGGCCACCACGTCGAACCCGTCGGGAGCCCGGGTGATGGAGTCGAAGTGGCTCATCCACACGGTCTGGTGGCGGGGCAGGTCGTGGCCGAAGAGCACGCCGCCGGCCTCGGCGACGGAGAGCTCGGTCTTGCCGTACTCACCCCGGCCGAGCTTGGCCACCTCCCCGCCGAGCTGCAGGCTCACGAGCTGCGCGCCGTAGCAGATGCCGAGGATGGGCACGCCGGTGTCGTACACGGCCGGATCGATGCGTGGCGCGCCGTCCACGTGGACCGATGCCGGCCCGCCGCTGAAGATGATGCCGGCCGGCCGCCGCTCGGCGATCTCGGCCGCGGTGATGGTGTGGGGGACGATCTCGCTGTAGACGTGGGCTTCACGCACCCGACGGGCGATGAGCTGCGCGTACTGGGCACCGAAGTCGACGACGAGGACGGTGTCGAAGTGCTCGGTGGTCACGCCGCCGCCGGCCATCACTGGGCGAGGCCCAGCTTCTGGGCCCGCTGCAGGGCCTTGCCCTCCGTCTGCCACGACGGGGCGACGACGACCTCGGCCTTCTGGAACTCCTTGACCGTCTCGTAGCCACAGGTCGCCATGGAGGTGCGCAGGGCGCCGAACAGGTTCAGCCCGGGCTCGCTCGTGTTGGTGGGGCCGAGCAGGATCTCCCGGAGGGTGCCCCGCGGCGGCGTGGCCACCCGCGTGCCCCGGGGCAGCACGGGATGGGCCGTGGACGGACCCCAGTACCAGCCCCGGCCCGGCGCACCGACGGCGTGGGCGAGCGGCGAACCGACCATCACGGCGTCCGCACCGCAGACCACGGCCTTGGCGATGTCGCCACCGGTGGCCATGCCCCCGTCCGCGATCACGTGCACGTACACGCCGGTCTCGTCGAGGTGGCGCATGCGGGCGGCGCGGGCGTCGGCGATGGCCGTGGCCTGGGGCACACCGACGCCGAGCACGCCCCGGGTGGTGGAAGCCTGACCCGAGCCCACCCCCACGAGCACGCCGGCGGCGCCGGTGCGCATCAGGTGCAGGGCCGCCTGGTAGCTGGCACAGCCGCCCACGATCACCGGCAGGTCCAGCTCGCGGATGAAGGTCTTCAGGTTGAGCGGTTCACGGCTGCGGGACTTGTGCTCCGCGGACACGACGGTTCCCTGGATGACCAGCAGGTCGAGCTCGGCCTCGAGCAGGTCCGCGGCCAGCTCCTGGGTGCGCTGCGGGCGCACCGCGGCACAGGACACGACCCCGGCGTCGTTGATCTCGCGGATGCGGGCCCGCACCAGCTCGGACCTGATGGGCTCGCGGTACAGCTCCCGCAGGCGGGCGAGCGCCCGGTCGGGTGGCAGTGCGGCCAGCTCCTCGAACAGCGGGCCGGCATCCTCGTGGCGGGTCCACAACCCCTCGAGGTGGAGCACGGCCACGCCGCCCAGACGCCCGATCTCGATGGCGGTGGCGGGGCTGACCACGGCGTCCATGGCAGCGGCCATGAGCGGGAGCTCGAAGCGGAAGGCGTCGATCTCCCAGGAGATGTCGACGTCCTCGGGATCGCGGGTGCGCCGGCTGGGCACGATGGCGATCTCGTCGAAGCCGTAGGCGCGGCGGCCCGACTTGCCGATGCCGATCTCGACCTCTGCCACGCGCTCGTTCCTCTCCGGGAGACGGACGGATCGGTGACGCTGCACGCGTACCGACCCTGCGATGGGGAAGGCGAGAGTCTAGCCGTGCCGGGACCCCGTCCCGACCCGACGCCGGGGTCGGTCAGGACACCCCGTGGAGGGTCTTGAGGATCTGCTTGGCGACCGTCACGTTCATCTCGTAGACCGCGTTGCGGCCCCTGCTCCCCACCGCTCGCAGCACGCTGCCCCCGGTGAGCGCCTCGACGTTCTGGAGGCCGTCGACGAGGCGGCCCTTGGTGACGTCGGTCGCCTTGTAGCCCATGCCGGTGAGCGCTTTGACCAGGTCGTTCTGGGCCACGGGCCGCGGCGCCGCGGCGGCGATGATCCGCAGGGCGTCCTTGGTGAGCTCCGCTCCCTGCTCGATGGCCTGCTGCACGCTGATCGCACCCTCGTCGTCGGCGTCGAGCGACGACAGCCAACGCCGGACCTGGGCCACGATCTCCGCTTGCGTCTCGGCTTCGAAGATCACCTTCGGCATGCGACGAATCTACCCCGCGGACGGCCGAGGACCGCCGACGCTCCCCACGAGCAGGTCGCCGCAGCAGGCGGTGATGGTCGAGACCAGGGCGTGCGGTGCCTCCCAGGGCACGAAGTGGCCGCAGTCGCGCAGCAGGAAGGGACCCACGTGATCGGCGAAGGCCGCCGCGGCGTGGCGGTCGAACTCGGGCAGGATCACGTGGTCGGAGGGCCCGTAGAGGATGACCGTGCGCACCGCGGGGTTCGGGGTGATCATCGCCCGCTCGCTGCGCCGGTCCGGGTCGAAGGCGCTCTCGTAGACGCCGAAGCCGGCCCGCAGACGAGATCCGTCGCCGAAGGGCTCGGTGTGGAAGGCCACGGCCTCGGCGTCGAACGCACCGGGATGGGCCCAGAACCGCGACGTGTAGAAGGTGGCGATGTAGCGGCGCCGCTGCTCGGGGGTGCGCAGCTCGGCGGCCAGGGCGTCGGCGTCGGTGCCCTGACGCAGGAAGTAGTCGGTGGCTGCCGCCACCGTCCCCAGACCGCCACCGGCTGCCCGTCGGCCGTCACCGGGCAGCGGCGAGTTGAACAGGACCATCCGGGTCGCGAAGCCGGCGAAGCGCAGGGCCAGGTCCTGGATGACGGGGCCGCCCAGGTCGCCTCCCACCAGCACGACCCGGTCGTGGCCGAGGTGGTCGTGGACCAGCGCGTGCAGGTCGCGGCTCATCGAGGGGACGTCGTGGTAGCCGTCGGGCGCCACCCCGGACTCGCCGAAGCCCCGCAGGTCGGGGACGATCACCTCGAACCCCGCGGCGGCCAGGGGTTCGATGACCCGCCACCAGATGCGCTTGGTCTCGGGCCAGCCGTGCACCAGCACCACCGGTGGCCCACCGGCGCCTTCACGCACGTAGGCCAACGGGAAGCCCCGGCCCTCGAACACCCGGGTGGCGAACCGACCGGGATCGAGCTCGGGTCGTGGCGCCGGCGCGGACCCGCTCACCGTCGACCCGTGCCGGTCACGAGGGCCAGCAGGTTCCGCAGCATGGCCCCGGTCGCCCCCCAGATGGTGTCCCCCACGATCTCGAAGAAGTACAGCGGCCGGGTCAGGGGAGGCAGGCCCCACCGCTCCTCACGGAAGACCTCCTCGGAGAGCAGCTCGTCGAGCGGGACGTGCAGGATGGCCTCGACCTCCGCCGGGTTCGGCGTCAGGTCCGGCCGGCCCGGCAGCACACCGACGAAGGGCACGATGAAGGACCGGCTCATGACCGTGGCGAGGTGGTCGAGCTCGCCGATGATCTCCACGTCCCCGGGGGCCAGACCCGTCTCCTCGAAGGCCTCCCGCAGCGCGGTCTGGCGCAGGTCCTCGCCGGGATCCTGTCCCCCGCCGGGGAAGCTCACCTCGCCGCGGTGCGAGCGCAGGTGCTGGGCCCGACGGGTGAGCACCACCCACACCCGGCCCTGCTCCTCGTAGAGCGGAGCCAGCACGGCGGCTCCCCGCACGCCCGCTCCCTCGAGGGGTGAGGACCGGGGCCGGGGTGCGGCGGCCAGGGCGGCCCGGATCCCGTCGAGG
>JALOLF010000279.1 GCA_025456085.1 Acidimicrobiales bacterium | reverse complement strand
CGTCACCGTCCGCGAGGCCGTCAAGCCGTTCGACGAGCAGACTCGCGCTCGCCTGCTCGCCGCTCGAGAGGCCGCCCCCCGCCGAGAGGCCGGCCCCCGCCGAGCCCCCGAGGGATAGCCTCCTGGCGCCACCGCACGTACCGTCGTTGGATGCGTGCCTGGCTGCGGACGGCGCTGGTCGCCGTGGCGGTTCTGGCGGTCAGCCTCGGCCCCGTGCTCTACGCGAGCACCGCGACGGCCAGCGGTGTCACCACCGCGTCGAGCACACTCACGGTGCGCTGCTCGCTGCTGCAGAGCCAGGACGTCGTCGTCGACTGGTACGCCCCGGCGTCGCCGCCTCCGGCGCTGGTCTACCTGCAGCACGACTGGTTCGACACCGGACGGCAGATGCGGGACGCCGCCCTCGCGTTCGCGGGGGCCGGCTACCTGGTGGCCGTCCCGACCCTGCCGTCCTTGTCATGGTCATGCGGACTGGGCGACCCCGGCATGGCTCGGGCGCTGGCCCCGGCCCTGGCCACGGGCACCCTGCTTGCCACGGGCCGGGAGGCGATGGGTGAGGCGTGGCCCGGTGACCCCCAGGCGCTCGTGCTGGCGGGGCACGGGGTGGGCGCCGCCGCGGCCAGCGCCCTGGCCGCCACTCCGCCGCTGCAGTCCCAGGTGGCGCTGGTCGTGCACCTGGACGGCCGGAGCACCCGCGGCGACCTGCTGCACGGCGCTCTGCAGAACGACCGCACCACCCCGATCCTGCAGATCACCGCTGGGGTCGCCGACGACCCGCCAGCGACCGCACCGGGGGCTCCCGGCACGGTCCCGTCGTCCGACGTCGTCGGCTGCGACCTTCGAGGGAGGTTCCCCCTCGACCCGTGCGGCTCCTCCGCGGCCAACCAGCGCGCGTTCTTCGTCCTGGCCGTCGCGGGCGTGAGCGACGTCCTGGGGTTGCCAGGCGCGTCCTTCGACGCGGCTCTCGACGAGCTCGGCCCGCTGGTCGAGCGCACCCCGCGGCTGCAGGTGCGCTGAGCTGGTGGTGGGCCTGCCGTGGGGCCTGAGCAGGACTTACGGCCGTGGAGCCGCGGCCGGCCGGTCGTGTTGGGTGAGCCTTGTGAGGGGATTCACGAACCCCCGGGCGAGTGAAGCCCTTCACAGGCAGTGGCCGGCGACCTACCGTCGGACCACTCCCTCGACCACGGCCAGGGCCGTCCGTCGGTCGGCCCACGGCCCGCCGGCGTGCCCGCGCCGGTGGACATCTGAACGAAGGGGCACTTCATGACCGCCGAGGCGACAGCCACTCCCTACGACCTGTCCGACGCGCCGACCCAGCACCCACGCATCCTCGCGTGGGTGAAGCAGGTGGCCGAGCTGTGCCAGCCCGACGCCATCCACTGGGCGGACGGCTCGGACGCCGAATGGAACGCCCTCGCCGACAAGCTCATCGCCTCCGGCACGTGGGAGCGGCTCGACCCCGAGAAGAAGCCCAACTCGTTCTGGGCGCGCACCGACCCGAGCGACGTCGCCCGAGTCGAGGAGCGCACGTTCATCTGCTCGGCCGACCCCGAGGATGCCGGCCCGACGAACCACTGGGCCGACCCGGACGCCATGAAGGCCGAGATGACCGAGCACTACCGGGGCTCGATGCGCGGCCGCACCATGTACGTGATCCCGTTCGTCATGGGCCCGCTCGAGAACGAGAAGCCCATGTTCGGCGTCGAGATCTCCGACTCGGCCTACGTGGTGTGCTCGATGAAGATCATGACCCGGATGGGCCGGCACGTGCTCGACGCGATGGGCACGGACGCCGACTACGTCCCCTGCCTGCACTCGGTCGGCGCGCCGCTCGAGCCGGGACAGGCCGACGTCCCGTGGCCGTGCAACGACACGAAGTACATCACCCACTTCCCCGAGGAGCGGATGATCTGGTCGTACGGCTCGGGCTACGGAGGCAACTCGCTGCTGGGCAAGAAGTGCTACTCGCTGCGCATCGCCTCGGTCATGGCCCGGGACGAGGGCTGGATGGCCGAGCACATGCTCATCCTCAAGCTCATCTCCCCCGCCGGTAAGACGCACTACATCGCGGCGGCGTTCCCGAGCGCCTGCGGCAAGACCAACCTCGCCATGCTGCGTCCGACCGTGCCCGGCTGGACCGTGGAGACCCTCGGCGACGACATCGCCTGGATGCGCTTCGGCGCCGACGGCCGCCTCTACGCGCAGAACCCCGAGTACGGCCTGTTCGGCGTCGCCCCCGGCACGTCGTACAAGACCAACTACTACGCGATGCAGACGATCGACGGCGGCAACTCCATCTTCACCAACGTCGCCAAGACCGACGACGGCGACATCTGGTGGGAGGGCATGACAGACCAGATCCCGGCGCACCTCACCGACTGGCACGGGCAGAGCTGGACGCCCGACGCGGGCCGCCCGTCGAGCCACCCGAACAGCCGGTTCTGCACACCGATCACCCAGTGCCCGATCCTCGCGCCGGAGTTCGACAGCCCGCAGGGCGTCCCGATCGACGCGATCCTCTTCGGCGGACGCCGGGCCACCACCGTGCCGCTGGTCACCGAGGCGCGCGACTGGAACCACGGCGTCTTCATGGGCGCCACCCTGTCGTCGGAGACGACGGCGGCCGCCAAGGGCGCCGTC
>JALOLF010000085.1 GCA_025456085.1 Acidimicrobiales bacterium | reverse complement strand
TGGCAGCGCTCGTACTGCAGGACCAGGACGCGCTTGCGCGGGAACCAGGCGAGCAGGCGTTCCAGGGCCGTCGCGTAGCACCCGCGGGTGAAGGCGTCGCGATGGTCGGCCAACGTGGCCGTCCGCCCGCGGGATTCGGCCTGGGCGATGCCCGACACGTACCGCTCGACGGGGTCGCGCAGCAGCACCAGGAGCTTGGTGTCGGGCGCGGCTCGGCCCAGCAGCGGGGGGATCCAGTGGTCCGAGAGGTAGGAGGGGGTCCACTCCCCGCACTGCGCGCCGGGCGGGCGGGGGAACAGCCGGTGGTAGGTCTCGGCGTCCGCGTCGGTGAAGGGCGACGTGGCGAAGCGGGAGAAGTAGCGCAGCTCCTTGTGGCCGCTCGGCGGTCGCACCACGTCGGGGTGGGTGACGAGCTGCTCGTACCACCACGAGGTGCCGGCCTTCTGCACCCCGACGCCCACGAAGTCGGGGGGCGCGGGGAGCCAGCCCGGCGGTGGGTCGGGTGGCTCGAGGTTGAGGCGGTGTCGCCGGCGTCGATCCAACCTGGTTCTGAGCGCCGCCGACCGGGACATGACCAGCGGACGATACCGGACCGCGTCGGCCCTCGGCGTGACGACGAGCCCGGGGTCGCCGACGCGCCGGTAGTATCCCGGCCCGTCATGTCCGGCTCGCCTGCGGTACCGCGCTTCACGGTGGTGCTCAACACCTACAACCGTGCCGACGTCGTGCCCCGCGCCATCGAGGCCGTACTGGCGCAGACCTGGCGGGACTTCGAGCTCGTCGTGGTCGACGACGGCTCGACCGACGACACCGAGACCGTGGTGGGACGTGTCGCCGATCCCCGTGTCCGGTACGTGCACCGGGTCAACGGCGGTCTGGCCGCAGCCCGCAACACCGGCCTGGCCGCAGCCCGCGGGGCCTTCGTGGCCTTCATGGACGACGACGACCAGGTGGCTCCGACGTGGCTGGCCCGTCTGGCCGGGGCGCTCGATCGCACCGGGGCGGCGGTCGTCACCTGCGGCACCGAGATTCGCAACGACGACGGCACGGTGGCGTCGGTGCGGCGACCGATGCCGCTCGGCGCCGCCTTCGACGACCAGGTGGCGCTGTTCCTCCCCGGCACGTTCGCCGTGCGTCGAGACGTGCTCGAGGCGGTCGGCGGGTACTGGGAGCAGATCCGCTGCAGCGAGCAGACGGAGTTGTCGCTGCGGGTGCTGCCCTACTGCGTGGAGCACGGGCTCGGTGTGGCAGCTGTCCCCGAGGCGCTGGTGATCACCAATCGGGCCACCGAGACCCGCCGGCCCCTGCGGCGGGCCGACTTCCTGGCCGACGGTGCGGTGGCCGTGCTGGCGCGCCACGGCGACCGCATGCGCCGATCGCCCCAGCTCTACGGCGGGTTCGCCGGGGTGGCGGCGGTGCAGTCCGCCCGCCTGGGCCGGTACCGGGAGGCGCGGTCCCTCCTCCTCGATGCCGTGCGGGCCGAGCCGACCCGCTCCCGGCACTACGCCCGGTTGGCCCTCGCCGCGGTGCCACCGGCCGGTCGACGGGTGTGGGGGACCTGGCCGCCAACCGCTGCACCGGGCTCGGGCCACGAGGGGACCGCCGCCGCGTCCGCCACACCGGCCGCCGCCCTCCAGCCGGCCACCGCCGCGCCGCTGCGGTCGACGACGGTGCGCATCGTGGCTGGTCGGGTGCCGGGTGCCCGTCGGGTCGTGGATCGCCTGGCCCCGCCGCCCTGGCCGCTGCCTCGTGAGGAGGTGCAGGCGCCGCCGGCCCCGCCGGACTGGGTGTGCGGCCCGCCCGATTACGTCGGCATCGGCGCGCAGCGTGCCGGCACCTCCTGGTGGCAGACCCTCGTGAGCCGGCATCCGGCGGTCCACGTGAACCCGACGGTGCCCAAGGAGATCCACTTCTTCGACCGGTTCCACGACGTCGCGTGCACCGATGCGCACGTCGACGACTACCACGCCCTCTTCCCCCGCCCACCTGGCACCCTCGCAGGGGAGTGGACCCCGGAGTACATGGTCTGGCCCTGGTGCCCGCCGCTGCTGGCCCGGGCCGCGGTGCCACGGCTGCTCGTGATCCTGCGCGATCCGGTGGAGCGTTACCTCGCCGGCTACACGTTCTCGGTCCGCCGGGGTGCGCCCGCCGTCCCGACCATCGCCGGGGACGCCTTCCACCGGGGCCTCTACCACCGTCAGCTCCGGCACGTGCTCGGGTACTTCGAGCGGTCCCAGCTGCTGGTCCTGCAGTACGAGGCCTGTGTGGCCGACCCGCTGGGTCAGATCCGGCGCACCTACGAGTTCCTGGGGCTCGATCCCGGGTTCGTGCCCGACCAGCCCGACGCACCGGTGAAGGCGATCCACGCCAAGCCCTCGATGGACCCCCGGCTGCGAGCGCAGTTGGTGGAGGCCTACCGGGACGACGTCGCCGCACTGGCCGCGGACTTCCCGGAGATCGACCCCGAACGCTGGACCAGCTTCAGCGGGGCCTGACGGCGCCCGGTCGGCCTCGGCTCACTCCGCGTTGATGCGTTGGCGCAGCGCGGCCAGGCGGGCCCGGAACTCGGGCTCGCCCATCGACTCCACCTGGGGCTCGAGCTCCCGCTCGACGGCGTCGCCGTGGTCGTCGAGCGAGGTGATCAGCTCCATCGTCTGCTTCACCCGGCGCACCAGTCGGCGAGGCCCGTCGGCGGCCCGACGGGCGAGGGCCTCGGCGGACTCGAGCAGGCGGTCGTCGTCGACGCAGCGCCACACCAGCCCCGCCCGTTGCGCCGCGGCCCCGTCGAGGACCTCGCCGAACAGCACCATGGCCCGCGCCGCCTGCGGACCGACCGCCCGCTGCAGCATCCAGGTGTGGCCGCCGCCCGGGTGGATGCCGAGCTGCACGAAGCGGGTGTCGAAGCGGGCCGACGCCGCGGCCAGACGCACGTCGCACACCAGGGCCAGGTTCATCCCGGCCCCGACGGCGGCGCCGTTGACCGCGGCCACCGTCGGCAGCGGGCTGCGTCCGATGCGCAGGAAGCCCTCGTAGATGTGGCGCAGGCCCTCACGCTCGGACCCGCCGAGGTGGCTCAGGTCGGCCCCGGCGCAGAAGGCGGGCGGCGTCCCGGTCACCACCACCGCACCGACCGACTCGTCGTCCTCGAGCGCGTCGAAGAGGTCCACGATCTCGTCGACCATGCCGGGCGTCAGCGCGTTGCGTCGCTCGGGATCGTGCAGGGTGACGACGGCCACGCCGTCGTGGGTCTCGCTCAACACGTGGGCCATGGGTCCTCCGGGTCGGATCTGCAGCCGGCGACGCGAGGTCGGCCGGGGTGTGCGGCAGCGGCCTCGCCTCAGGCGTCGGGGTCGCGCACGACGGCTGGGGAGTGGCGGAAGAACTGCTCGATGTCGCGCTCGTAGCGGTACGACGGCTCCACACCGACCGTGCTGCGCAGCCGGAGCGCTTCGATGAAGGCCTCGATGGCGCCCGCCGAGGTGTAGTCGTAGCGGAACCCGGCTCGCTTCAGGCGGCGGTTGTCGATGCCGCGCCCGAAGCGGAGCAGGGCCAGCACCTCGTCGGGCATCTCGATGCCGAGGGCCTTGAGCGCCATGGCGGACTGCGTGGTGGCGAAGGGCGGGATGACGGGCGCCAGCCGCTTGCCGCAGATCGACGCCACCTCGCTCCACGGGAGGAGCCCGTCGCCGGCGACGTTGTAGATGCCGGGGAGTCGCCGCTCGAGCACGAACAGGATGGAGCGGATGACGTCGTCCTCGTGGACGAACTGCAGACGGGGGTCGAAGCCCAGGATGGCGGGCACCGCAGGCAGCTCCAGCAGGCGCGACAGCGGGGTGGAGATGTCGGGGCCGAGCACGTTGGAGAAGCGCAGCAGGGTGACGTTCACGTGCGGGTTGTCCTCGGCGAAGTCCCGGACGTAGCCCTCGACCGCCTCCAGGCTGCGCTCGACGCGGTTGCGGGGTGGGTGGCTGCGCGCCGCCTCCTCGGTGAACCAGACCGGGTCCTCCTTGGCCGAGCCGTACACGTAGCTCGACGACTTGACCACCACGTCGCGCACGCTGCTGCCCGGAGCCGATGCCGCCGCGAACAGGTTCATGGTGCCGATCACGTTGATCTCGTGCATCGTGCGGGCCCGCATCAGCGTGGAGTCCACGATGAGGAAGGTGTGCACGATGGTGTCGATCCGGGCTGCCTGCACGATGCGGCTCAGGATCGAGTAGTTCTCGTCGGTGCGCACGTACTCGGTGCGCTCCAGCTCGACCGACGGCTCACGGGTGTCCAACCCGATGAGCACGTCCACCCCCGGGTCGCGCTCCATGGCCTTGGCGACGAGACCGCCCCAGAAGGTGGCCAGCCCGGTGATCAGCACGCGACGTCCCATGGCTGCCTACCCGAACCACACCGAGCGGCGCTCGCGGAGCATGTCGAACAGCGCCGCCTGGATCTGCTCCCGGATGTGCTCGGACTCGTCCATGACCCGGCTGCGGGAGTAGCGCTCCTGGTCGGCGGGCACGTCGAAGACCACCGGGTCGAGCACCCGCAGCCGGAACTTGGCCGGGAAGTAGGCGAGCAGACCGCCGACCGGCCCCAGCACGAGCTGGTTGGCGGTGACGGGGAAGTAGGGCAGGCCGATGAGCTTGGCCAGGCTCGTCGACTTGAACACGATGGGCATCGACTCCTCGGCGCCCACGACCGCGATGGGGACGATGGGCACGCCGGCGCGCATGGCGATCTCGATGAAGCCGCCGCGGCCGAAGCGGCGCAGGCGGTAGCGCTGGCTGTAGTGCTTCGCCGGACCCTTGCTGCCCTCGGGGAACACCAGCACGAGCTGCCGCTGCTCGCGCAGCAGACGGTAGGCGTTGTCGGGGTGGGCCACGACGCCGCCGAGGCGTGCCCACATGGTGCCCGCCAGTGGAAGGGTGCGGAAGAGCTGGTCGGCCAGGCCGTACACCGGGCGGCCGACCTCGGTCTCGATGCCGTGCATGATCACGGGGGCGTCGCTGGGGATGGCGGCGGCGTGGTTGGCCACCAGCAGGGCACCGCCCTCGGCGGGGATCTTCTCGAGGCCCTCCCACTCGGCGCGGAACCAGCGCCGGTACAGGGGGTCGTAGACGCGGCGGGCGATCTCCCGCATGTGCTCGGAGCGCCCCCATTCGTCCACGTCGCTGCGGCGCGGGTCGTCGAGGGGCTCCTCGGCGGGTTCGGGCGACGGCACCGGTACGAGTGCGGTGGTCTCCTCGGCGAGGGTCCGCACCGCTCGGAGGTTGTCCAGTGTCTCGGCCAGGGCCGCTTCGAGGAGGTCCTCCTCGAGGAGTTGCTCGCCCACACGGTCGTCGAGCTGGTCGTCGGCGACGGGCTCGGCGGTACCTGCCGTCGCGTCGTCGTCGGATGGGGTCATGCCCGGAGCTTAGAGCGGGCAGGCCCCGGTAGCCTCGCCCGGGTGTCGTCCATCGCCCGCCCGTCCGCCCCGGTTCGACCCGGTCTGCGGGCGGCGCTGGTGGCCTTCCGGTTCCGCGACTTCCGTCTCTTCTGGATCGGTGCGTTGGTGTCCAACACCGGCAGCTGGGTGCAGAACGTCACCGTGCCCTTCGTGGTCTACGAGCTGACGGGCAGCGCGGCCTGGGTGGGGGTGACCGGGTTCCTGCAGTTCCTGCCCATGGTGCTGGTCGGCCCGCTGGGCGGCGCGCTGGCCGATCGGCACCCGAGGCGCCGGGTGCTGCTCGTCACCCAGAGCGCGGCGTTGCTGGTGGCGCTGGCCCTGTGGGCCCTGTGGGCGAGCGGGCGGGCCTCGGTGGTGGGCATCGTGGCCCTGGTCAGCCTCGGTGGCGCGGTCGCCGGCGTCAACATCCCGTCCTGGCAGGCCTTCGTGAGCGAGCTGGTGCCCCGTGAGGTGCTGCTGAACGCGGTCACGCTCAACTCCACCCAGTTCAACGCAGCCCGCGCCTTCGGGCCCGCGCTCGGCGGGCTCGTGCTGGCCCGCTTCGGGGTGTCGTGGGCGTTCCTGATCAACGCGGCGTCGTTCCTGGCGGTGCTGGCGGCGCTGCTGGCCATCCGGGGGGCGCGGCGCGCGCCCGAGCACGTGGAACGTGAAGGCGTGCTGCGGGCCTTCGCCGAGGCGCTGCGAACCACCCGCAGGAGCTATCCCGGCATCGTGGCCGCCTTCATCGCCGTGGCGGCCCTCGGTGGCCTGGGCAGCCCGATGATCCAGCTGTTCCCCGTGTTCGCGGCCGAGGAGTTCGAGGTCGGGCGGGTGGCCTACGGGTTCCTCGGCGCGGCGCTGGGCATCGGGTCGATCCTGGCCGCGCCCTTCGTGGCCGGTCCGGGCATGGGCATCGCCCGCCGCCGACTGGCCGGTGTCGCCATGCTCGCCTACGGCGCTGCGGTGGTCGGCTTCGCCCTCGTGCCCGGGTATCCGGCTGCGATCGGTTCGCTGGTGGTGGCGGGGGCCGCGTACCTGGCGCTGGCCTCGACGCTCAACACCAGCATCCAGCTGCAGGTCGAGGAATCGATGCGGGGACGGGTCCTCGCCACCTACGTCATGTTCCTGACCCTCGCCCTGCCCATCGGCGCCCTGGTGCAGGGCGTGGTCGCCGAGGCGATCGGACCCCGGCTGGCGGTCGCGCTCAGTGGTGCCGCGTTCCTGGGGGTGACGGTGTGGCTCGGGTGGGGGAGCGGCCTGCTGGCCCACCTCGACGACACCGGCCCCGAAGGTGGGGCGCCGGTGCTTCTCGATGGGGCCGGCGGGTCCCCGCAGTCCTCGGACCGGTCTGCGGCGCAGTAACGTCGCCGCCCGTGCGGTCTGGTGACGCTGGTCCCGTGGGTGTGCCCGGATGTCTGGCGGTCCGCGTGTGAGGGCTGTGCGGGTGGGTGTGCCCGGGCCCTTCCCCGCCGGGTGGGACGCCTACTTCCGCTCAGCCGGCCGCGTCTGGTCGAACGTGACGGCCAACCTGGCAGCTCCGGGCTTCGAGGTGGTGTCGGCCGATCCGGACGTCTGGCTCTGGGATGCCTACCGGGATTTCCCCGATTCGGACCGCCCGCTCGTCGCGGTGGTCCACGAGGCTCCGATCGAGAGCGAGGGTGTGAGCGCCGCGATGGTGGCGCGCACCGATGCCATCGGCCGGCTCGTGTGCGACCGCGCCGTCCGTGTGGTGACCTGCTCGTCGGCGAGCCGCGAGCGCATCGCAGACCGCTACGGCATCGTGCGGGAGCGGATCGATGTCGCTCCCTACGGTGTGGACCTCGAGCGCTTCGTTCCCGAGGGCCCCGTTGCCACGGCCCAGGTGCGCGCGGCCGGGGGCGACGATCGGCCCTATATGCTGTTCGTGGGCACAGTGATGCCCCGGAAGAACCTGCCTCTGCTGCGACGTGCGATGGAGGACCTCCCCTCCCACCAGCTCGTCCTCGTGGCTTCGCCGGCCTTCGATCGGGAGTCGACGGAGCTGCTCGCGGAGGCGGTGCGCCCGATCGGTGGGAAGCACGTGGCGAACCTGTCGGGCATCGACGAGGACGGGCTCGTGGCGCTGATGCGCGGCGCGTCCGTGCTGTGCCTGCCGTCGTCGTCGGAGGGCTTCGGTCTTCCCGTCGTGGAGGCCATGGCCTGTGGGACGCCTGTGGTGGTCTCCGACCGTGGTTCGCTGCCCGAGGTCGTTGGTGAAGGCGGGATCATCGTCCCCCCGACGTCGGAGGACCTCGTTGCAGGGTTGCGCGAGGCGCTGAGGAGACGGGAGGAGCTGGCGCCGAAGGCCCTTCGTCAGGCACGTACCTTCACCTGGGCTCGGACCGCCACCCTCATGCGGCGCTCGCTGGCGACGGCGCTCGGGCTCGATCCGGCGAGTGCAGGGACCGGTCACTGACGTGGGGTCGGAGAGCGCCGGGGCCGCGGACTCGAGCGGCGTCCGCCAGATCACGCTGACCGACTGCCCCGCGTGTCGTTCGACCCACACCCGGGCCTTCCAGGTGGGTGCCGTGCCGATGCGACGCTGTCGGCGGTGCTCGCTCGTCTTCGCTGGCAGGGCGGCCGCCGATCCGTCGGAGATCTACCGCGACGGCTACCTGTCGGGCGACACGCAGTTCGGCACGGATCTGACCGACCCCGTGATGGCCGCGATCGCACGGATGGCTGCCGAGCTGCGCTTCGGGCTCATCGAGCGTCACCTGTCGGTCGGGACGGTGCTCGACGTGGGCTGCGGTTCGGGCGAAGGGCTCGACGTGGCACGGCGCCGGGGGTGGAGCGGGGTCGGGGTGGAACCTGTCGAGGACTCGGCCCAGCGCGCCCGTGCCCTGGGGCTCGACGTGCGCGTCTCGAGCCTGGCCGACAGCGGCGTGGAGCGCCGGAGCGTCGATCTGGTCGTGGCGGCGCACGTCGTCGAGCACATGTCCGATCCCGTCGCGTTCCTGGAGGAGCTCGCCGAGTACCCCCGGCCCGGTGGTCTGGTGGTCGTGGAGGTGCCCAACTGGCGCAACTGGCTGCGGTGGCGTCAGGGCGCGGCGTGGGAACAGCTACGTCCGCTCGAGCACGTCTCCCACTTCACGCCGGTGACCTTGCGACGCACCATGCGTCGGGCCGGACTGCGTCCGAGGGTGCGGTCCGTCACCGTGCTGAGGCCGAACCGGTTGATCGACGGTGCGGGGTTGGGTTTCGCGCTCATCGGCATGGCGCAGGTCTGAGTCCGGTCGGTCGCGACCTGCTGGTACCGCCCGACCCTCAGCCGGAGAAGGCGTCGAGGTCGTCGCTGCCGCCGAGCCATGCCGAGCCGGGTTCGCACGTGTCGGCCAGGGGGCACCAACGGCAGGCCGGACCGGGGCGCAGGACGGGTTCGACCCCTTCGTGGAGCAGGGCCGACATGCGGGTGGCGCCGTCGATCGTGCGTTGCGTCGCCGTGTCGAGCAGGGCTTCGGTCACCGGCTCGGGCGAGGGTCGGCCGCCGTCGAGGTAGTACGAGGCCAGCAGGCGCGGAGGCGTGCCGACCCGCAGCGTCTCGAGCAGGGCGTAGAAGCGCAGGTCGTCGCGGTGGTTCGGTGCGAAGCCCCCCGTCTTCAGGTCGATGAGCACCTTGCCGGCTACCTGGCCGGCGGGCTGGCCCAGCGCCAGGTCGACTCGACCCTGGAGCACGATGCGACCGTCGAAGAGCTCGATGCGCACCCGGCTCTCGGTGACCGGTGTCCAGTGTGCCTTCAGCGGTGGGAAGCACTCGAGGAAGCTCACCACGAGCGCGTTGACCTCCCCCCGCAACGCGGCCCGCTCGGCGTCGCCGCAGGTGCGCAGCCAGTCGCCCAGGTGCGAGGCGTCGTTGGCCAGCCGGGCGATGGCCTCGTCGACCACGTCGAGGGGCACCGGGTGGCCCGGCCAGCTCACGAGGAGCTCGATGGCCTTGTGGGTGACGGTGCCACGGGCCAGGGGGGCCGACCAGGCGAAGGGGGTCTCGTGCTCGGCGACGAACTTGGCTTCGCAACCGTGGACCTGGGTGAGCGGGTGTTTGCTCACCCACAGCGTCGTGTCAGCAGGGAGGCGCCGGGCGACGCCCGCCAGACCGTCTTCGAGGTCGAGCAGCAGACGCTGGCGCAGGTCCGCGTCGAAGCGCGGGCGCTCGTCGGGCGGGCAGCCGAGCAGATCGAGCACCTGTCGTTGGGCAGGGGTGAGCGTGTCGTGCCGTGCGACGGAGGTGCCCCGGACCGAAGCGCCCTGGACTGCGGCGCTGCCCTTGGAGGTCGCAGCGAGCTCGTCCTCTTCCTCGGGTTCGTCCATGTGCTCACGGTAGCCAGAGGGTGTGACGGCCTCCGGCTGCCCGCTGGTTGCGCGTGTGGGTGTCGGATTCCGTCAGTGGGACGCGGTTCTGGTGGGCGGCTTCGGTTGGTTGCGCGTGTGGCTGTCGGGTTCCGCCAGTGAGACGCGTTCCTGTGGGTGGCTTCGGTTGGTTGCGTGTGTGGCTGTCGGGTTCCGTCAGTGGGACGCGGTTCTGGTGGGCGGCTTCGGTTGGTTGCGCGTGCGGCTGTCGGGTTCCGTCAGTGGGACGCGGTTCTGGTGGGTGCCGTCGGCTGGTTGCGCGGGTGGCTGTCGGATTCCGACAGTGGGACGCGGTTCCGGACGAAGCGGCGGTCGGGGACCGTAGGCTGCGACGCGTGACGGCAGGCGGGCGGTTCGACGCGGCGATCTTCGACATGGACGGCCTGCTGGTCGACTCCGAACCGTTCTGGCGCCGTGCCGAGATCGAGCTGTTCGGCGAGCTGGGCGTGCCGCTCACCGAGGAGCTGTGCGCCACGACCATGGGGCTGCGCATCGACGAGGTGGTGCGGCACTGGTACGAGCGGTTTCCGTGGTCGCCGTCGCCCGAGGTGGCGGGGTTCGAGGAGTTTGCCGACGCCGTGGTGGATCGCGTGGAGGAGCTGGTGCGCACCGAGGCGGAGCCCCTGCCCGGTGTGCTGCACGCCATCGACCTGCTCTCGGACCTCGGACTGCACCTGGCCGTCGCATCGTCCTCGCGCCGCGTGCTCATCGAGGCGCTGCTCGAGCACGTGGGCGTCCGCGAGCGCTTCGCTGTCATCCACTCCGCCGAGGACGAGCCGTTCGGCAAGCCGCACCCCGGGGTGTACCTCACGACGGCGACCATGCTCGGGGTGGCCCCGCAACGGTGCGTGGCACTGGAGGACTCGCTCAACGGGGTCATCGCCGCCAAGGCCGCGCGCATGCCGTGCATCGCGGTGCCGGCGGAGCCGCTCGGTCCTGCGTCGCCGTTCCACGTGGCGGACGTGGTGCTCGGCTCGCTCGTGGAGCTCGACGGCGGCGTGTGGGCATCGCTCGTGGACGGCGACTCCTGACGCACGCGACCGTGCCGGTTCACGGATCGACCGCCCGGCGACGGCCCGCCGGGTGAGCCGGGGCCGCCCCGGTCGTCTCATCGGGTGGACCCGACCGCTCCTCATGGCTGTCATACCCCCGGAGCACACTGCAGGTGATGGAAGCAACGTCCCTGCGATTCGCCGCCGCCGTCCGGGATCTGGGTCGTGCCGCCCGGCGCACAGGGCTGGCCGTACCTGCCTTTCGCAGCCCGCCGCGGCTGCCCGACACCGAGCGCACGGTGCGCCGGCGCGCCGACGGATCGGTCACCATCGCCATACGTCTGCGGGGCCGCCCGTGGCCGGCGGTGCAGGCCGACATGATCGAGGGGGTGATCGTCGCCAACGAGTTGCGAGGCCGTGCCGCGGAGCGGGCGCGTGACGCGTTGTGGGCCGCCGTCGAGGGCGAGCGCAGCGAGGCCGCGTAGCGTGGCGACGCGCCCGGGTGGCGAAACTGGCAGCCGCGGGGGGCTTAAACCCCCCTGGCCCGCGAGGGCCGTGTGGGTTCGAGTCCCACCCCGGGCACGTCGTTGACCTGCGCAGAGGTGGCCGGTCGGGCTGCCCGGCGAGGGTCCGTCGGATCGCTCGATGGGCGGGATGCGGGCGGAGTGCTGACGTGCCGGGGGAGGTTCGGCGATGCGAGGTCACGTCCACCGCCGGGGAGCGGGGTGGGGCTACGTCGTCGATGTGGGGCGTGATCCGGTCACCGGCAAGCGCCGTCAGCGCACGAAGTCGGGCTTCGAGACCAGGTGCGAGGCCGAGGCGGCGGTGCGGGTTGTGTTGGAGGAGGTGCGCACCGGTGCCGACGTGCGGCCGTCGACGCAGACCGTGGGCGAGTACCTGGCGGGCTGGTTGGAGCGGGTGAAGCCGGGGCTGCGGCCGACCACGTGGGACGGCTATCGCAAGGACGTGGCGCATGTGACGTCGCGGCTGGGGGCGGTGCCGTTGCAGCAGTTGCAGGCGGTGCAGCTCGAGGACTGCTATGCGGAGCTGGCCGAATCGGGTGGGGTGAAGGGTCAGGGCCTGTCGGCCAAGACGATCGGCAACGCGCATTCGGTGCTGGGTCGGGCGTTGGGCGACGCCGAGCGGTTGGGGGTGGTGTCGCGCAACGTGGCCCGGCTGGCCCGCCCGCCGAAGGCGGAGCACGTCGAGATGCCGACGTGGACCGCCGAGGAGCTGGGCCGGTTCCTGGCGTCGGTCGAGGAGGACCGGCTGTACGCGGCGTTCGTGGTGTTGGCCACGACGGGGATGCGACGGGCCGAGGTGTTGGGGTTGCGGTGGGCGGATGTGGACCTGCGGGCGGGGCACCTGTCGGTGACCCAGACCATCACCGCCAGCAACCACCGGTTGATCATCGGGCCGACCAAGACGGCGCGGTCGCGGCGGCGCATCGAGCTCGACCCGGAGACGGTCGACGTGCTGCGCCGGCATCGCAAGGCCCAGGCTGAGGAGCGGCTGGCGATCGGGGCGGGGTGGGTCGACCACGATCTGGTGTTCTGTCGGGTCGACGGTGAGCCGGTGCATCCGGACTGGTTCACCCGCTACTTCGTGCGACTGGAGAGCAGGCTCGACGTCCCGCAGATCCGGGGTCCCCATGACCTGCGCCACACGTGGGCGACCCTGGCGTTGAAGGCCGGTGTGCATCCAAAGGTCGTGTCCGATCGCCTCGGCCACTCGACGATCGCCATCACGCTGGACATCTACAGCCACGTCAGCCCGGCCCTCGACGCCGACGCGGCGAACACCGTGGCCAGCCAGATCTTCAAGGCGAGCGAAGCGTGAGCAGCCTGTACGCCTACGTCGACGAAAGCCTTCGGCCGGGCCGCTACCTGCTCGCTTGTGTTGTGATCGAGGAGGACGACGTGGGCGTCGCTCGCCGACAAGCGGGCAAGCTGCTGCTTCAGCGCCAGCGCACGGTCCACTTCCAGGACGAGAGCGATCGGCGGCGTCGCGAGATCATCGGCGCGCTCGCCGAGGTGTCGATGTCGGCCACGGTCTATTCGTGCCGCCACCGGGTAGGTCGAGGTGCCGAGGCAGCGAGGGCGGCTTGCCTCGCTCGCGCCGTGCAGGACCTGCAGGGGATGAACAAGGCCGTCCACCTGCTCATCGAAAGCCGCGACACGGCCGACCGCTTCGACCGGGCGACGATCGTCGCGGCGCGCGAGCGCGCACCGGTCCTGACGTTCGAGCACCTCCGACCGACCGAGGACCCGCTTCTGTGGATCCCGGACTGCCTCGCCTGGGCGGTCGGCGCCGGCGGTGAATGGCGGCGACGCCTGGCGGATCGGACCGCTACTCGTGAGGTGGGCTGAAAAAGCCGCAAACCCAGCCTGCTGGTCGTCCGGCCATCAGCTGGGTTCACTTCCGCAGGCCCTGGGCCCTTGGCGCTGACCATTGTGCCACCGGATCCCCGTGATGCCTAGCCCCTTCGTGGGCCGGCGCGCATCGGGCTTCGCTCCCGGCGTCCGCTGGGGGGTCCAGGTCACGGCCACCTCCGGCTGAACTGCCCTCGGCGAGGACGAGCCGACTCGCCGATCTCGCTGCCATGTCCCCCGAACGCCGAGAACCCGGCCGCCGACCGTCCGGACGGGAACGGGGTTCACCTCCTCGGGCCCTCGGCCCTCGGCGCGGTCAATTCTGCCTCCCGATCAGGGTGGCGACCCCTTCTCGTCTTCGTGGGACCCGTGCGTCTGGCCGTCGCGCTCCTCACGGTCGGGGTCGAGGAAGTCCGGGCCGCCGTGTCCCGGGCCCGTCCTCGCCAACGCCGTCGGCATCGACGCCCGCACAGCCACCCACCGCGAACCACCAGCGATGGAGACTGCACCAGCCACGCCGCGCCTTGACCCCGCCCCTGGACGACCGGGCACCCAGCGCTGCATACCATCGTGTGCGATACGCTCGTATGCATGGCACAGGTGGATCGGCTCTCCGTCACGATGGCACCCGAGATCGGTGCCGCGGTCCGCGAAGCTGCCGCCCGCGAAGGCACCAGCGTGTCCACGTGGCTCACCGTCGCTGCAGCACAACGGCTGCGAAACGACCTGCTCGGCGCCGCCCTGGATCTGTGGGAAGCCGAAGACGGGCCATTCAGCGAGGACGAGCTCAACGCGGCGGCTGCCGCGCTGCGCGCGACGAAACGGCGCGGCGCGGCATGACCGCCGTTCTCGACGCCGGTGCGCTGATCGCCATCGACAGGCGCGACCGCGCCGTCGGAGCGATGCTGCGAGTGCTCCAACGCGACGGCGTGCCCGTCGTCACCAGCGCCGCCGTCGTCGCGCAGACATGGCGCGACCCACGGCGCCAGGTCAACCTCGCACGCGTCCTCACCGGGATCGACATCGCCGCCCTGGACGACAGCGCCGCCAAGAAGGTCGGCGAACTGCTGCGGGCCAACGGCACCAGCGATCTCACGGACGCCCACGTCGCGCTGCTCGTGCAACCCCGACAACCTGTCCTCACCAGCGACGAGGCCGACCTCGAGGCGCTCCTGCGGACCCGGCGAGTGAAAGCAGTCATCGTCGGGGTGTAGAGCCGCAACGAGCACGGCGAACCCGCAACGAGCGGGCGTGACCGAGATGAGAGGTCTCCTCGAGTCGGCCCCCACGTTCACCGAACCCGACCACCCACACAACGCCAGCGCCGAGATGTCGAGGTACTCGGCGGCGACGTCGTCGAGGGTGATCTCGACCGCGCCGATCTCGTCCTCGTCGACCACCACGTAGGCGGCCTCCGGGGTGCGGGGGCCGACCAGCGCCTCGAACGTCTCCGGCGGCACGAGCGTGCGCAGGAACGGCGTGTCGACGTCGAAGAGTCGCGAGCCCGGCCGCCCACCGTCCGGACGCTGCGCTCCGCCGGTCGGCGTCGCGGAGGCTCGGCCCGCCGTGTCCCGGACCACCGGACGCGGTTCGGCTCCCGGATGACTCGGAGCGACGTCGACGGCCGGCCTCGAGATGCCCTTCCGGCCGGTCGGACCGTCCGGTCATTGCAGCCCTTGGGGGCACCCGCCCGGTCGGACGACCCCGTTCTCGTAGGCGAGGACCACGAGCTGGATGCGATCGCGAGCGCCGAGCTTGTCCAGCAGGTGTGCCACGTGGGACTTCACGGTCGCATAGCTGATGTGCAGATCGGCGGCGATCTCGTTGTTGGAGGCCCCCGACGCCACGGCGCGCAGGACCTCGACCTCGCGCTCGGTGAGTGCCTTCAACGCCGAGCTGGCCGGGGGAGCCACGCCCGCCGCGAGGTATGCCTCGATCAGCCGTCTCGTCGCGTGCGGGGCGAGGAGTGCGTCGCCTCGTGCCACGGTACGTACCGCTTCCACGAGGGTCGCCGGCTGGGCGTCCTTCAGGAGGAACCCGCTCGCGCCGGCCCTGATCGCCTCGAACACGTACTCGTCGGCACCGAAGGTGGTCAGGATCAGCACTCGCGTGGTCGCAGCCGGTCCGGCGAGGATCCGGTGCGTCGCTTCCAGCCCGTCCATCACCGGCATGCGGATGTCCATCACGACGACGTCGGGACGGGTGCGCTCGACGACCTCGACCGCCTCGGCGCCGTCGCCGGCCACGCCGACCACCTCGAAGTCGGGGACCGTGCGCAGCAGCAGGGCGAACGCGTCCCGGACGAGGACCTGATCGTCGACCACGACGACGCGGGTCATGGCGCCACCTCCATCGGCAGGGTGGCCGACACGGCGAAGCCGCCGTCGCGCTGTGGCCCCGCCGTCAACGTTCCGCCCCACAGGGCCACCCGCTCGCGCATCCCGATCAGTCCCTGCCCGTTGCGATCGTCGCCCTTGGCGCCCGGCTGGTGTACGGCGCCGTTGACGACCGCAACGCGGACCTCGCGAGGGTCGACCTCGACGGTGACGCGTGTGGGTGCGCCCGGGGCGTGCTGCACGACGTTGGTGAGGGACTGCTGGATGATGCGGTACGCGGCCACCGCGACACCGGTGGGCACCTGTGCCGCGGCTCCCTGCACCGACAGCTCGACGGGCAGGCCGACCTCGCGCACCTCGTCGCAGAGGTGGGCGACGTCGGCCAGCTGGCGTGTCGGTGCGTACGGCTCCGCCTCGCCGGCGCGCAGCGCGCTCACCATGGCACGCACCTCGTCCAGCGACTCCCGACTCATCGCGGCGATGGCGTCGAGCGACAGGCGCGCCTGATCGGGCTGGTCGTCGAGGACGACCCCGGCAACGGACGCCTGGACCGCGATGACGCTCAACGAGTGGGCGATGACGTCGTGCAGGTCGCGGGCGATGCGCAGTCGCTCCTGGGCCGTTGCGATGTCGGCGACCAGGTGCTGTTCCCGTTCGAGCAGCGATGCCCGCTCTGTCGCCCACGCGAGCTGCGAGCGCCGCTGACGGGCCCAGTCGCCGGTCAACGCCGCCCCGGCGAGCAGCACCACGTTCGTGATCAGCACCGGCAGGGGCATCCGATCGGGGACCCGCACGACCACGATCGTCAGTAGCCCACCGATCACGAGGAGTGCCACTGCGCTCTGCCAGCGCGGTGCCCACGCGGCCACCGTGTACACCAGGACGAAGATGCCGACGCCGACACCGGCGGTGGAGTCACCACGCAACAGCAACGCCAGCACGGGAACGACCGCGACGGCGAGGACCAGCAACGGTGCCCGCCGTCGGAACAGGTAGGGCACCAACCCGAGCGCGATCAACGCGACCGTCACGCCGTCGGGGTCGCGGTCGGCGTCGCCGGGACCGGCCGCCACGGAGGCTGCGGCTGCCCCGGCCAACGCAACCGTGAGCATCGCGTCCAGGATCTCGGGTCGTCGCTGCGCCACGAGCCGTGCTCGCTGCCACCACTGCTGCACGCCTGCAGGGTACGTCCGCCGCCGGGGGAGGACATCAGCCGCCAGAGCCATGTCGCGAACCGTCTGGAGACCGATGCGCACGCCCTCCTCGGGAGCGCACGCTGTACCCATGGCAACCAGCACGACCACCGCCGCGAGATCCCTGTTCGAGCCGACCCGGTATCTCACCCTCGAGGAGTTGACCGACCGGCCCGAGCGTCACCGTCGAGCGTGGACGATCGTCACCGCGGTCGAGGTCGTCGCGGCCTGTCTGGCGATCCTGCTCGACCTGATCGTGCCGTCGCTGGTGCTGCTGGTGATGGCCGGGGTCTCGCTCCTGGCCCGTCGTGCGCACTGGTCATCGCTGGGGTTCCACCGCCCCCAGGACCGGAGGCTGGTGCCGAAGATGCTCGTCTTCGCCGTGGCGTGGTCGCTGTTCCAGTTGGCCGTGGCGATGCCGATCGCGAACCACGTGTCCGGCGAGAAGCAGGACCTCAGCGACTTCGAGGACCTCGAGGGCAACCTCGGGATGCTCCTCGGGATGCTGGTCCTCGGCTGGATCGTCGGCGCCCTGGCGGAGGAGCTCGCCTACCGCGGCTACCTGCAGACGCGGATGCGCCAGCTGCTCGGCAACAGCGCGGTCGCGCTCGTGGTGACCGTGCTCCTGTCGTCGGTGCTGTTCGGCCGCGTCCACAGCGAGCAGGGGCTCATCGGGATCGTGATCGTCACCCTGGACGGCATCGCGTGGAGCGTGCTGCGCTACCGCTACCAGACGTTGTGGGCTTCGGTCCTCGCCCACGGGTTCAACAACACCATCGGCTTCGTCACGTTCTTCTTCGTCGGTCCCGTGTACGGGCTCTGGTAGGCGCGAGCGAGTGTCTCATCGAGAGAGGTAGTCGTCGTCGCCTGCCCGACGCGGCGTCGCATGGTCCTCGCCGACCCCCGTTCGAGCCTGAGCGCCTCGGTACCGGTAGCCGAATCCTCGTACGGCTTCGATCGGCGAGGTGGTCGGATCCTGCCAACCGAGGCGGCGACGCAGGCGCAGCACGGAGTACTTCACCCGCGCGGGCCCCACGCCGGTGGGGTCGGCCCACGCGAGATGGAGCAGCTGGTCGGCGGCGAGTACCTGGTTCGGGTGGCGAAGAAAGGTAACGAGCAGGTTCCACTCGAGGCGCGACAGGCTCACTGGCTCGCCGCGTTGGCGCACGCCGTGG
>JALOLF010000012.1 GCA_025456085.1 Acidimicrobiales bacterium | reverse complement strand
CATAGATACACGGCACGTCCACGCCTTCACGCGCGTTCATCCAGGTCACAGCCTGTTTTCTGTGCCCAGACCGTCAACGCAGCTGCGGAACTCCGGATGCATCGAGGTAGTCAAAGCCGCACCACACCTCGATGAAGTCGTCGAGATTCGTGTGGCAGCCCCCAAGAGCCATCTCGGGGCGGTACACCTCCTTGGTCACGTCGAATGGCCCACGCAGATTGAGGCCGCCTGCTTGGAAGAGTGTGAAGTCTCGACCGTCACGGGTTCGCCCGTGGAGGATGGGCTCGACACTCCAGTCGGGCGATGCGACGCCAACAACCTCACCCTCCGTCATCGTGAACTCCCGGAGCGCGTCGTAGAGCACGAGCTCGAGCCCGTCGCCGTCAAAGGTCAGCGTTCCGGGCACCCTTCGCTCCGGTGTCTCAGGGAGCCACCACTGGCCTTCGGCCGTGAAGTGCTGCATTGGACCATGATGCCGTCGAGGGGCAAGGCGTTGCCGCCGACAGCCGTGGGTGACCGACTAATCGACCTCTATGCGGGCAACGAGGGCATCGATATCGCGCCAGAGCGTCTCGACCAACACCGCCTTCTTGCCTTCGACGTACGCAAGCACGGCAGCGAGCCCGCACAACTGGGCTGCTGGCACGGCGGTGGCCGCCAACGCTGCGGACAGGTGGGCCTGAGGATGGAGCGTCTGCATCCGGTCTCGGGCGGACCGCCACGCCTCGTCCATCGCCTCCTCACCGAAGCGATCGCGAAGGGCGGTGAGGGCGGCATCCCAGTCCTCGGGCGCGGCCGCCTGTGCAGCGTTGAACGCCGTGTCCCATGCTTGGCTGGCGTCGGGCTCTTGCATGAGCGCGATCGCCGCAGCCTCGCGAGACGCATCCCAGCTCGACCCGTCGACGCGGCGGGATGCGTCCCACCAGGCAGAGGTGTCTCGAGGCCGGCTTGACCTAGCGTGGCCGTACGCATCGATGAAGGCACCGGTCCCGACCGCGACTGCGCCGCCGCCCCACACCCGCTGGGCGACGTCGTCGCTGACGTCCGTTCCAGGCATTCGGAGCGTGTGGAGTGCGGAGCTCACCTTCCGGTTCGCCTGCCAGTTGCTCGACCAACCGAACTCGGTCGCCGCTCGCTCGGTAGCCGTCGTGACCGCCTCGATGGCCTCGAGTTCTTCGGGGGGCTCGTCGCCCCACGTGGGGCGTCGGCGCAAGATCTGGCTGAACAGCGGCAGCAGCGCCTCGAGTGCGGCCCGGCAAGGGGCGAGCGGGAGGAACGGCTCGGTGAGTGGATCGAGCTCGCGAAGTGCGTCGCCGCCTTCGAACTCGGCGGCATCGAGCAGGTCGGGAGCCAAGGTGCGGATGAGCCAGTCGACCAGGGTGCGTCGCACCAGTAGACCGTCGGAGATCGTGCTCNNTCGTGCTCGCTGCGATCATCCGAACGACAGGTCGCAGACTCGGCCGCTGGTTTGAGGGAAGGCGTTGGCCGAGCTCCCGCAGCCAGCTTCTCAGGGCATCAGGAACGCTGAACGGGTCATCGCTGTAGGGCTCGTCGCGGAGCAGACAGAGAAGTTGGAGTGGCGTCACTCCGAGACTCGGGTGTGGCGATGGTCGGCCGACGATGGGTAACGCGCTGAGGTCGGCAGCGCCTTGGGGGAGCGCCTCGCCTGCCAGGCTTTGGAAGGACTCCCATGCCCGGTCCTGGGTCAGGAGGGCTTCGCCAAGCGTCCGGCGCATCGATCGCTCGAACGCCGTCCCGCGGTGATGACCCCAACGGTCATCGCGAAGCCAGTCGTCGATGTCGCCGAGTCGCAGCTCACGGGTTGTGGGATCGAACTCTGCTTCATCCCCCATGGCCGCCGGTAGCTTGACCGCCTGCGCCGGGGTCAAGAGCTGCCACGGTGAGGCGTCGAGAAGGTACTCATCGAGTGATGCGAGTACGTCACGGCCGCGGGGCTTGCCGTCCCAGGTCGGTTGCGGGCGCGGGCCGAGCGCCGCGTCGTACCGCTCGACTCGGGCGAACACGCATGCGGATCCCTGTGCCAGTTCCCGCCCCTCGTCGAGCAGTCCCTCGTACGTTGCGTCGAGGTTCTGCACGGTCGAGGAACCGCAACGAGAGAGCGCCAGGCTCGGGAGGGCGTCGGTGTCCCGGGTGGCTGGGTTGATGACCGTCACCTGACGACGGTCGCCCTGTCCATCGGCAACGAGCTGGACGTCGCGTCCCGCCGCCAGCCAGTCGCGAAGGAGCTCGGCCCCGGCGGCCGCAGGAAGCGAGAGCGCCGACCCTCCTGAACCGACCCATACGGCGTCAGGCTGTTTGCTCACGGCCCAGGACACGGCCCGGTCGATCTGCCATGTGGGAATCTCCGCGGGTCGGCCAGCAGCGGTCGGTGGCAACGGGAGAACCACGACACACACCCACGGTCCTGCCGGCGACTGCGGGAGCTCCTCGGGAGCTGAGATTCGCCCATCGATCCCCGCGTCGGTCAGGGCCTCGATCACGGTGGCGATGACCTGGTCGACGATCCCTGGAGACGCGTCCGGCGAGTCGACCCAGAACGTAAGGCCATCGGGAAGCGGGACGGGATCTGAGACGAACTTGGGACCCGGGTCGTCCTCATCGCCTATCCGGAGCAGTGCTTGGGTGATCTGTTCGAACGCCGCGTCGAGAACGCCGCGATCGTCGGTCGATTCCACGCGGAACCCAAGGTGACCCGACCTCCGCCATCGAGTCTTCGATCCGCGACCCACCCGAACCGCCACGCACGAACCGTACCGGCAACGAGCCGGAGCGATCAGCCGAGGAGTCTCGCGAGATCTCTGGCCCTCAGAGGCCTAGTAGGTCATGAGGTCACAGACGAGTGCATTCGCGCCAGCGGGATATCTGGCGGGACACCCAGCGGGACAGCCGTGTGGTCGGTGGTTGTCGTGATGCGCTGCAAGACGCTCAAGGCGACGGCCGACAAGCTCGGCAAGCTGCTCGACTACTACGCCGGCCTGGCCGAGGACCGGGAGCGTCCTGGTCGCTTGAGCCGTGGTCCGGTGGACTACTACCTCGACCCGGACGAGCCGCCGGGACAGTGGTGGGGGTCGGGACGCAGCGCGCTCGGCCTCGACGGCGAGGTCACCGGGAAGCAGCTCCGCGAACTGCTCGATGGCCGCAACCCGACGACGGGGGCGAAGCTCGGCCGGAAGTTCGGGGCGAAGTCGGCCCGTGGCTTCGACTGCACGTTCTCGGCACCGAAGTCGATCTCGGTCTTGTGGGCGCTCACCCCGGATCCCTGGGTACGGGCCGAGGTGCTTGCCTCACACGAGGCCGCCGTGGAAGCGGCGCTCGGCTGGTTCGAGGACCAAGGGGCGGTCACCCGACGAGGCACCGACGGCGTCCATCAGGTCGACACCCGCGGGATCACAGCCGCCCTGTTCCGCCAGCACACCTCCCGGACGATCGACCCCCAGCTCCACACGCACGCCATCGTCTCGGCCAAGGTCCAGGACCCGACCGGGAAGTGGCTGTCGCTCGACGCCAGGTTCCTGAAGCAGCAGCAGACCACGATCGGTTGGGTCTACGACGCTGCTCTCCGGGCCGAGCTGACCGCCCGCCTGGACGTCGACTGGCGGCCCAACAAGGAGGGTCGCCTCGTCGACCTCGCCGCCGTACCCGAGGAGCTCTGCGACGTCTTCTCAGAACGCAGCGCCCAGGTCGAAGCCGAACACAACGAGCTGATCGCCCGGTGGAGCGCCGAGCACGACGGTGAGGAACCCGATCCGTACACGGTCGCGAAGCTCGAACGCCGAGCCGTCAAGGCATCCCGGCCGCCGAAGTCCCACGGCATCGACGCCGCAACGCTCCACGACGAATGGATCGAGCAGGCCACGGTCGAGGGCTTCGACCGTTCAGGGCTGACCAGGCAAGGCGTCGCCACCCGGACCCAACGGGCTGCAGTGGACGACGATGCCCTCATCCGCGAGGCGCTGGGCCTCGTCCAGGAGGAGTCGGCGACGTGGCTGCGAGCCGACATCGTCCGTCATCTCACCAACCTCGTGCCGCCGAGTGCCGTCCCGTCCGCCACCGAGGTCGTCGAGTACATCGACCGGCTCGCCACCCGAGCCGAGAATTGCTGCGTCGAGGTCGGCCCAACACTGACCGGGCCGAGACGCCGCGACGGTCGCCCGATCGCCGAGGCGGTCACCGACCGACTCTTCACCACCAACGAGGCGCTCGACCAGGAGCTGCACCTCCAGCAGTGGGCCGAAGCCAACGCCGCCACGCCCGACCCGGCCTTCGAGCCGCGCCGAGCGGCGGTCAAGGCCATCACCGGCTTCGACCGCCTCGTCGTGGTCGTCGGGCCCGCGGGGACCGGCAAGACCAAGACCACCGCGTACGGCGTCGAGACGCTCGGCGTTCACGGCCGACCAGTCGTCGGGCTGGCTCCTTCGGGGAAGGCTGCCGACGTGCTCGCCACCGAAGCCGGCTGCCCGACCGACACCCTCGCCGGGTTCCTCACCCGCCACCAGCACATCGCCACATCCTGGCCCGCCGGAACGACGGTCATTCTCGACGAAGCCAGCATGGCCGCGACCGACGACATCGCCCACCTCGTCGACCTCGTCGAACGCAACGACTGGCGGCTCGTCGCCATCGGCGACCCGGCCCAGCTCCCCGCCGTCGGCCGTGGCGGCGTTTTCGCTCACTGGTGCGAGACCGTCCCCCACATCGAGCTCGAGACCCCCCGACGCTTCCGGCAGCAATGGGAGGCCGAGGCCAGCCTGCTCCTTCGCGCCGGCGACCCGAAGGCCGCCGAGCAGTATGCCGAGCACGGCCGCGTCCGCACCGTTCACCCGGCGATGGTCCCCCTCGACATCGCTCGCACCCACCAGCGGCACGCTGCAGCGGGACGAACGGTCGCCATCACCACGAACACCGCCGAGACGGCCCGCGCCATCAACCTCGCCATCCAGCGCACCAACGCCGGCGCTGGCGTGCGGCTCGCCGACGGCACCACCGCACGAGCAGGCGACCAGATCGCCACCCGCCGCAACGACCCGAACCTACGCACCGACCGGGACGAGAAGGTCCGCAACCGCCACACCTGGACCGTCACCGACGTCGACGAAGGCGGCTCGCTCACCGTCACCCACCCCGACCGGGGACAGGCCGTTCTCCCTGCCCGTTACGTCGCTCAGCACGTCGAGCTGGGATGGGCCGTCACCGGCTACGGCAACCAGGGCGACACCGTGGACGTCGGCATCACCGTCCTCGAACCCGGCACCACCCGCAACCACGCCTACGTCGCCATGACCCGAGGACGCCAGACGAACCTTGCTGTCATCACCGACCCCACCGGGACCGCTGATCCCGCCGAGGCGCTCACCGACATGATCGGTCGCACACCCCGCCACGACTCCGCGCTCGCCGTCCGGGCCAGGCTCCATCGCGAGGCCGGCGTCCCGGAGCCGCCGATCGAGCCAGCCGTCGCGCCGATGGTCGACGACGACCTGGCGGCGAAGGTGCGCGCTACTCAACAACGACTTGACGCCCTCCAGGCGCGGTCGCCGGGCGGAGGCCTCAGCCTGTGACACGTCGGCGCGGGATCAATGCTCGAGATCGGCCTGCTTCCGCGGCATAGTGGGTGTTCGCCACGTTCTCAGTTCGTGGCCTCGACTTGGTCGCCGCTCTCGCGGCTTCCACGCCACGTCCGGCGCGCAGACCGGTCCTCTCCATCACGCAGCCCCGTGCTGCTGTCCTCCTTGGAGGAGACCATGCCGCGCCAGCGCCGCGCCGGAGGCGGAGTCGATCAGCTCCCCTCGGGCCGATACCGAGTCCGAATCGTCACCCCCGACGGCCGTCGAGTCAGCCTCGGGACCCACCCCACCAAACGAGCCGCCGAGGCCGCCTACGCCCGCTCCGTCACCGAACAGGCCGACGGCAAGCACCTCGCCGTGCGGGCACGCGGTACGACCCTCGCCGAGTACGCACCCAAGTGGCTCGACTCCCGGCTGAGGATGCGCGGCCCCGACGGCCCCGGTGCATGCACGGGGGCAAAGTGCTACCGACTGCTCCGCACGATCATGGGCACCGCCGTCGAGGACGGTCTCGTGATCACGAACCCTTGCAGCATCAAGGGCGCCGGCACAGAGCCCGCCTCGAAGCGACCGATCGTCACCGTTGCCCAGGCATTTGAGCTGGCCGACCTCGTCGGGCCCCGCTTCCGAGCGGTCGTGCTCCTGGCCGCGTTCGTGGGGCTCCGCAAGGGCGAGATGCTCGGCATGCGCCGGGCCGACCTCGACCTAGACGCGGCGGTCGTCACCGTCGAGCAGCAGCGGCAGCTCAGCCGCAACGGCGAACACCTCGTCGGCCCACCCAAGACCGACGCCGGGCGTCGAACCGTTTCGATCCCCTCAGCCTTGATCGATGACCTCCGTTGTCACGTCAACGCCTACGCCCAGCTCGGCGATGACGGCTACGTCTTCACCGGCATCAAGGGAGGACCGCTCGCGTCCCACGTCCTCCAGAAAGCGTGGGCCAACGCCCGAGGCCAGCTTGGGCTCGACGACGTCCACCTTCACGACCTCCGCCACCTCGCCGGCACCCTCGCCGCCAGCACCGGCGCTGGGACGAAGGAGCTGATGCACCGCCTCGGCCACGCCAGCCCGCAGGCCGCGCTCCGCTACCAGCACGCCACGCGGGAGCGTGACGTGGCGATCGCCGGTGGAATCGACAACATCATTCAGGGCGCAGTTGGCGAGAGTGATGCTGTGGCGTCCCGAGGCGGAATGCCTCGACTGCATGACGAATCGCATCGGTAGGGTCGCGTGCGACCCGTACCAACTGCGCCGCGACTGTGATGAGCCACCCTGTCCTTCTCGCCCTTCCGTACCTGAACATGAACGGCCCCATCGAGTTCGGGCCGTGGTGGCTCGGGCCGACCGAGCAGTTCGGAGGGCCTTGGCTGTCTGCGGACTTCGAGCGCCTGAGCCGCAGGTTCCTCGCCAGCTTCACTTCAGCGAGCGGGGACCGGATCGAGGGAGGGGCGCTGCTGGCTCGGCGGATGAGCGGGGCCGACGGCGAGCCACCCGAACGCAGCGAGCTCGCTGCCCTCGAGGCGGCCATCGGTTTCTCCACGATTCACCAGAACCCGTACTGGTCGCCCGATGGCAGACACGATGCGTGGCGCGTTGCCACGTCCGACAACGCGGATCTTTGGGCGCAGCCGATCAACGTGTCGGAGGGATGGATAGCGCTCGGTCGCGGTGGTCGCGTCGAGACCATGTCGGGCGGACTGAACCTGAATGACGACCACTTCGTCATCTCGGCACCGCTTGAACTCCACCGACCGTTCGGTGTCACTCTCGACCCTGAACTCGTCGAAGCGGTCTACGAGGTGCTGACCGCGGGAACGAACTCGGCTTCTGATCACGCTGGGCAGATCCAGGTCGCTGTTCGGTGGCTCCTCAGAAGTTGGCGCAACACGCCGAGCATCACCTGGGAGGACCGCGTCGTCTACGTGAAGGTCGCGACCGAGGCGCTGAGCGGTACGGACTCCACCGAGAAGTCGGCGGAACTGCTCGAGGCGATCTTCGCTGGAGCCGCAAACCAGCCCGGTGAGGGACTTGGGACGGATCGTCTCCTCTGGGATCCTTCCGCGGCGTCAAGGTCGCGGAGTTGGACCACGATGTCTGGCAAGGCCAAGACGGCGGTCGTCTCGGCCTTCGCGCATTGGTACTGGGCACTCGCTGACGCTCGAAACGCCCTGGTTCATGGCGAGGATGGCGCCAGCCTCACTTACGACGTTTCCGGATCCCCGTAGAACGGGCCACTGATCGAGGTCGCCGACCGAGTCGTTCGCGAGGCAGTGTGCGTGCTTCTTGGCGAGTGTGGCTACCCGCAGGTTTGGCGCCAGGGGATCGCGCGGGCCAGCTTCCGCGCCTACGAGCGGCTGACAGCAGAGATGCCCGAGGAAGCCGACGGGGGCGGCGGCAGTGCAAGCGCTTCGGCCTGAGGAGGAGTGGGTCCGTCAGATGATGACGCGCGCACTCGGCGTTCCTGTGGATCAGCACGACGATGGTTCCGAGGACGGCATGCACGACCTCACCTTCAGGCACGAAGACGGACGTACCGCGGCCGTCGAGATCACCGCAGCGGCGGACGGTGAATCCATCGCGCTCTGGAAACTGATGAACAACCGCGACGAGAGATGGATCGAGCGCGATCTGGTGGGTGGCTGGGCCGTTGGCCTGTTGCCTTCGGCGCGAGCGAAGGACCTACGCCGGACACTTCCCGGCTTGCTGCGCGATCTGGAGCAGCGTGGCATCACTGCCCTCGATCTGGACCTTGCCGAGAGCGCCAGTGCGGAGCGTCTCGGCGTCGTGAGCGCGCGCCAGAGCGGGACCAGCTTCCCGGGAAGCATCTACATCACGATCGACCTTCCCGCAGAGCGATCAGGCGGCGTGGTGCCATCCACGGGAGACTGCTTGAGTAGCTGGGTTGCCGACTTCTTGTCCGAGGATGGGCAGAGTGACGTCCTCGCGAAGCTCGGTCGGTCGGGCCTCGAGGAGCGTCACGCCTTCGTCCTCCTCCCTGGATTCGCCGTGGCCCCGTTTGCCGTCATCGACTTGTTGTTGCGGGACGACGCTCCACTTCCCACGGTCGATCCGATCCTGCCCTCCGAGGTGACGCACGTCTGGGTGGCGAGCACGTGGTCCTCCGGCTGCGGGTTCCGTTGGAGCGCCGCCGAGCGGTGGGACAGCTTCCGGAAGTTCGACGAATCTGCGCCGTCGGCGAGCTCGTGACCACCCCACCGGGCGACCATCCGTCGCCTATCCGCTGACCTTCGTACTATCGACAGAGACGGCCCTTGGAGGCGGATGAGCTCGACAGGCGTTGTGACTGAGGAGATCCCGGAGGACGGTACGACCGTCTCCGAAGTGGGCTGCGGCCCGCGAGCGATCGTCGTCGCCATAGCGTTGGTCGTGAGCGTCGCGATCATGGTCGGCCCGTGGGCGACGACCGACCCTTTGGCAGAGGGCTGGCTGTTCGTCGTCGGTGCGCTGTCGGGCGCGCTCTTTGTCGTAGGGGGAGTACTTGTTCGCCGAGGCCGGGCATGGGGCGACTTCGTGTCGCTCGGCGCACTTCTTGGTCTCCTTGTGGGCGGCGCGTTCGTTCTCGCGCAACCTGGTGGGCGTCATCCGATCGCGATGTCGTTGGTGGGCGGAGTTGCGGTGGGCCTGGGAGTTGCGCCGGCTCGTCGGCTCAGTGAGCGCGTGGCTCGGATCCGATCAGCTCTGGCGATCACGGCTTGGGTGGGTCTGTGCCTCCTGTTCGTGGCGGGAGCACAGAGATCCCCCTCGCAATGAGGCTACGGCTCGCTCAGGACGCCATGGACGAGCATGCGCAGGCGGTCCTAGCCACGCCTCGCGAGGATGGTGAGTACTCCGACTGCGTCGAGAGCGATTACGTCGGCCCGTACAAGTACGGATTCTGCGACGAGGGGACCGAGGGTGGAGGGTGGGTTGCCTACTACCAACTGGAGTCCCCGGGTTTCGGCGACGAGGGGTCTGCGGGGCTGCTCTACGCGCCGGGCGGGCCTCCGAACGAATTTGAGCCCCGGCGAGGAGAGTTAGCTGCCTTCCTTCCGCGTTGCTCGAACCATCTCAGCGGCAACTGGTACGAGATGTACTCGCCTCGGGGCACCAACGGCTGCAACTGGGGTCTCAGCGAATCGCCATCGGCCGATCCGTAGGGTCACGCCAAGGTCACGCCGGCCCTTTCGGCTCCCGAAACGACGAAGGCCCAGGTGCCCGAAACCGGGGCTGACCTGGGCCTTCACGCTGGAGCGGGTGACGGGAATCGAACCCGCGTTCTCAGCTTGGGAAGCTGATGTTCTGCCTCTGAACTACACCCGCGAAGCGACCGTATACTAGGCGCACGATCGGCCTCGCGACCACGTCAGCCCGGCAGCGACCGGAACCTCCAGGGCCGTCCACCGCCGAGACCGCGACGGGAGCGAAGGAGGTCCGCTTCGTCCCGTCGCCGGCATGGCCGTCGTCGTCGGCTCCCCGGCAGGTCGCAATGCCGCCGCCATCGATGGCACGGGTCTGCGCCTCGCCCGTTCAGACGATCTGCGGCGTCTCGGAGTCGGATTCCTCGACCAGCTCCCGTCCGGTCGCGCCCGAGTCCTCCTCCTCGGTACCAGCCGTTCGATTCGCCTGGTCGCCGTCCGGAGCCCGGTCCCGATCCTGGTCCCGATCGCGACAGCCGAGCCACCGGCCCAACTGCCAGGACGGCCATCGCGAGCGAAGCGATGCCGGCTATCAGCGCGGTGCGCGGACGGCGACCTTCGCTCGCGTCCCGCTCCGTCGTGCCGGCCTCGGCGCTCGCGCCTGCGGCATCGACCCCGCCGGACGCCGGCAGTCCGAGTGCGTTGCTGCTCGGCGTCACCGCCCGCTCGGCGACGGCCGGACCGACGGGGGCGACCGCTGCCACGAGGGCGGCACCCGGGTTGTTTGCCGGCTCCACGCCGCGGAGCCTGGGGAGAGTCGATCCGCTGCCGGGTCCGGTCCAGGTGTCGGCGGCCCACCACCGTGACTGCCCCCGGGCGGGCTGCGACGAGCGACGGGGAGCGGAACGGCGTGCGCCGGTCCCGGCCCTTGGTCGCCCCGACGGGTGACCAACTAGCCTGCCCGCCGTGATCCTGTCCGACCGCACCATCCGTGAAGAGCTCGACGCCGGCCGCATCCTCGTCGAGCCCCTGGGCGCCAACGCCATCCAGCCGTCGTCGGTGGACGTGCGCATCGACCGGTTCTTCCGGGTCTTCCGCAACCACACGATGGGCTACATCGACGTGAAGAAGAACCTCGAGGACCTCACCGAGCTGGTCGAGATCGCCGAGGACGACGCGTTCATCCTGCATCCCGGCGAGTTCGTGCTGGGGACGACCCTCGAGCGGGTGAAGCTCCCGGCGGACCTCGTCGGTCGCCTCGAGGGCAAGAGCTCGCTCGGTCGGCTCGGCCTGCTCATCCACTCCACCGCCGGGTTCGTCGACGCCGGTTGGGACGGGCAGCTCACCCTCGAGCTGTCGAACGTCGCGAACCTGCCCATCACGCTGTACCCGGGGATGAAGATCGGTCAGATCTCGTTCCTGCGCATGACCAGCGAGGCCGAGCACCCCTACGGCTCCTCCGCGGTGGGCTCCAAGTACCAGGGCCAGCGCGGCCCCATCCCCAGTCGGTACTGGGAGAACTTCGAACGCTGAGCGCCGGCCCCCGTCGGTCGAGCGGACCTCCGGGGCTGCGACCGCAGCTCAGGCGGTGGACGACGCGCCGCCGAGCAGTTGAGCCCGTCGGTACTCCAGCCGTTCGTCGGCGGTCCTGGCCGTGGCCGAGCCGAGCGCTTCCAGCAGCTCGTCGGCGTGGAAGGGTCGGGTGAGGAAGGCGTCGGCTCCGGACTGGAACGCGAACAGCCGGTTCGTGTCGGTCGTCGCCAGGATCAGCACCGGCAGTTGCGCGTCGGCGCCGCTGCGGATGGCGTCGAGCAGCCGGAACGAGGTGGCGATGCCCGCGCCCAGGAAGTCCACGACGACGGCGTCGAACCGGCCACCGTCCAACTCGCCCAGCGCGCCGTCGAGCCCGCCCGCCCTGCCTGTCGCCCACCCGGCGCGCTCGAGGAGGCGCACCAGCAGTTCGCCGGCATCGCGGTCGTCGTTGACGACGAGGACGGTGCCCGTGCTCACCGTGTCGCTCGGACGTCACCGGGTGACGTGGCGGACCTCATGCCTCTGCGCTCGCCTCCGACCCCACTACGGAACCCTGCTCGCCACGCTCGATGGCCTCGAGCAGATGCATGGCGATGTCCCCCACCTTAACGACATCCTCCTCGACGCCCTCGCCCTTCACGCCGTCGTCGATCATGATGTAGCAGAACGGGCAGGCCGTGGCGATGCGGCTGGCACCGGTGCGCAGCAGCTCCTGGGAGCGCTCCACGTTCACCTGCTTGCCGGTGTGCTCCTCCATCCACATGCGGGCGCCGCCGGCGCCGCAGCACATGCCCTTGGTGCCGTTGCGCGGGGCCTCGACGATCTCGACGCCGGCCAGGGAGCCGACCACCTTGCGCGGGGCCAGGTACACGTCGTTGTGGCGACCCAGGTAGCACGAGTCGTGGTAGACGAGCCGCTCGTCCAGGCGGGCGCCCGACAGGTCCAGCTTGCCCGAGTCGACCAGCCACTCGAGGAACTGGCTGTGGTGCACGACCTCGTAGTTGCCGCCGAGCTGGGGGTACTCGTTGGCGAGCGTGTTGAAGCAGTGCGGGCACTGGGTGATGATCTTGCGCACGCCCATGCCCTCGAAGGTCTCGATGTTCTGCATGGCCAGCATCTGGAAGATGTACTCGTTGCCGGAGCGACGGGCGGGGTCGCCGGTGCACATCTCGGACGGTCCCAGGATGGCGAAGTCGATGTCGGCACGCTGCAGCAGCCGAGCCATGGCCTGGGTGACCTTCTTGTTCTTGTCGTCGAAGGAGCCTGCGCAACCGACCCAGTAGAGGTACTCGTGGTCGAACGCCGAACCGGGCTCCACGACCTCGATGCCGTCCAGCTTCGCGGCCCAGTCGGCGCGCTCGCCCTGGCTCATGCCCCACGGGTTGCCGGAGTTCTCCATCGACCGGTAGGCGTTGCCCAGCTCGGTCGGGAAGTCCGACTCCATGAGCGACAGGTACCGGCGCATGTCGAGGATCTTGTCGAGGATCTCGATGTTGACCGGGCAGTTCTCGTCGCAGGCCTTGCAGCTCGTGCAGGCCCAGATCTCCGCCGGCGTGATGCGCTCGAAGACGCTGTCGGCGCTGATGGTGATCTCGGGCACGGTGCCGATGGGGGGCGACACCTTGGGCGTGCCGGTGGCTGCCATGACCTCGCCGGTCTTGAGCACGATCTCGCGCGGGTCGAGCGGCTTGCCAGTGGCGTGCGCCGGGCAGACGCTGGTGCAGCGCCCGCACATGGTGCAGGCGTCGGTGTCGAGCAGCTGCTTCCAGGTGAAGTCCTCGATGGTCGACGCGCCGAAGGTCTCGAGCTCGGTCTCCATGAGGTTCGGCATGGGCTTCATCGCGCCCTTGGGGCGCTCCCGGTCCTTCAGCCACATGTTCATCGGTGAGGTGAACATGTGCCGGAGCATCGTGGTGGGCAGGATGATCAGGAACACCACGAAGCTGAGGACGTGGGCGACCCACCAGAACTGGTGCCAGCCGACGACGCTGCTGATCTCGTCGTTCACGCCCCGGGCGAGCGTGTAGCCGACGAACGACCACTTCTCGAACTCCGGCAGGCCCTCCGGGTAGGCCTCGGTCGGTGAGGCGATGCGGAACGCCTCGGCCAGGAAGCCGGTGATCCCGATCGCCGCGATGGTGCCCAGGATGACGGCGTGCTCGGGCTTGGTCTTGATGCGGATGCGGTAGGGGCGCTGGATGTAGCGCCGCACGATCGCCCAACCCACGCCGATCAGCAGCGCCACGCCGGCTGCGTCACCCACGAAGGAGTAGGCCTGGTAGATCGTGCCGTGCAGGAACTTGAGCGACTCCGGGAGCTGGTGGTTGATCTCGAGGATCGTCGTGACGGCGAGCAGCACCAGGAAGCTGAAGTAGATGAGCGAGTGCATGATGCCCGCCGCGGGGTCGCGCAGCAGGGTCTGCATGTAGACGCCGGCGCGGAAGTCGCCCATGCGCCGCGCCGCGTTGGTGCGGGTCGTGGAGCGGTTGTCGGGTCGCCCGCGCTCCCAGTTGCGTGTCCGGTTCGAGAACTGGATCGCCCCGTAGACGATGAGCACCGGGATGAGGATGTAGAAGACCGCCTTGAAGACCCCGGGTATCTCACCGAAGACCTCTCGGGTGATCTCCGACTCGTCGTGTTGCTGGAACACGGTGGCGGCGATGCCGGACAGCAGCGTGACGATCGCGAAGCCGACGCCGAGGCCGATGACGAGCTGGTGGGGCTTGACGCGACGGGCGGGCTTCTCGCTCTGATCGGCTTCCGTCGTGGTCGTGGGAGCGCTCATGCCCCAACGCTAGACCTGCACCGGCGACGGGAAGAAGTTGATGACGGCCAGTGTTGAGGAGGGCCGTTCGTCACATCGAAGCGGCTCCCGTCCCGGCGATGACCGGGGACGTGCCCTCCGAGGTCAGGCGTAGATCTTCTGGTCGAGCTCGCGGATCCGTCCGGCCATGGTCGACAGCACCTTGTGGGACAGGCCGGGGACCTCGTCGAGCAGACCGTGGAACTCCCGCTGGCCGAGCACGAGCACCGTCATGTCGGTGTCGGCCACCACGGTGGCGGTGCGCGGGCCGCCGTCGAGCAGCGCCAGCTCGCCGAAGTAGTCACCGCTGCCGAGGGTGGCGATCTTGCGGTTGTTGCGCTTCACGGTCGCCGTGCCGTCGATGATCACGAAGCACTCGTGACCGATCCTGCCCTGTTCGACGAGCTCCCGGCCGGCCTCGATGGTCACCTCGTCGGAAGCCTTCGCGATCTTCTGCAGGTCCCGGTTGGAGCAGGCGGTGAAGAGCGGCACCTTCGAGAGGTGCTCCAGGTAGGCGGTGCTGCTGCGTCGAGCCATGTCGGCAGACTAGTGCGGGCGCCCGCGACGGGCCGGGAATCCCGGCGGGACCGGCCGCGCGTCGGCGCGGTGGGCCTCACCGCAGGTGTGGCGGGACAGTTCACAGCGACGAAACAACCACGAAATCTTGGCTGCGTACGGTGCCCGGCGATGGATGTCGTGCTGGTTCGGTGGCCGAGCGAACGCGCCCGACGCGACCGCCTCGTGGGAGAGGGCCGTGCCCGGCTGCTCCTCGTGGAGGGCGCGGGGGAACCCCCCCTGCCAACCGACCTGCTCGAGGACTGGGTGCGGGTGCCCGCCGACGAGTCGGAGGTGCAGCTGCGGATCGAGGGTCTGCGCCGGCGGGCGGTCTCGCTCCGAGGCGCGGCACCCGAGCTCGACAGCGACGGCGTCCTGCGCCACGGCGGTGGATGGGTGCCCCTCCCCCCGGTCGAGGCCCGTCTCATGGCTGCGCTCATCGAGCGGTTCGGCGCGGTGGTCAGTCGCGAGCAGCTGTCCCGCTCGGGTTGGCCGCGGGGCGCGCCGGGTCGCAACGCCCTCGACGTGCACGTGTTGCGCCTGCGGCGCCGCATCGCCTCGCTGGGCCTGGCCATCAAGACGGTGCGCAGCCGTGGCTATCTGCTCGAGGCGGAGGCGGCGCCGCTCGGCGGGTTCGTGCCCGACCAACGCGAAGCCTGAGCACGTCCGCGGCGCGAGGCGCCGCTCCGGTTCCCGTTGCTCAGCCGGCCTGCCTGGCGACCGCTTCGGCCGCGGCCTTGGCCGCCTCCACGTCGCCCAGGTAGCGGTCGGGGAGCTCGTCGGCCGACTTGTGCTCGAGGGGCATGAAGTCCTCACCGAGCTCGTAGCGGATGGGCACGCCGGTCGGCAGGTTGAGGCCGGGGATGTCCTGTTCGGAGATGCCGTCGAGGTGCATGACGAGGGCGCGCAGGCTGTTGCCGTGGGCGGCGACCAGCACGGTCCGGCCTGCGGCCAGGTCGGGCACCAGGTCGTCGTACCAGTACGGGAGCATCCGGGACACGACGTCCTTCAGGCACTCCGATGCCGGCAGCAGATCGGGGGGCAGGCCGGCGTACCGGGCGTCGAAGCGCGGGTGTCGCTCGTCGTCGAGCTCGAGCGGCGGTGGTGGGACGTCGTAGCTGCGCCGCCAGATCTTCACCTGGTCGAGGCCGTACTTGTCGGACGTGGCCTTCTTGTCGAGGCTCTCGAGGGCGCCGTAGTGCCGTTCGTTCAGCCGCCACGAGCGCCGGACCGGGAGCCAGAGGAGCCCCATCTCGTCGAGGGCCATCTGGGCGGTGCGGATCGCCCTGGTGAGCAGGGAGGTGTGCAACACCTCGGGCGTGACCCCGGCCGCGGCGAGGTCGCGGCCGGCCTGTCGGGCCTGCTCGCGGCCGAGCACGGTCAGGTCGGGGTCGTGCCAGCCGGTGAACAGGTTCTCCTTGTTCCAGACGCTCTCGCCGTGGCGGAGCAGCACGAGGGTGTAGGTCATGCCCGGACAGTATCGAAGGCGCTCGCCCTGCCCCCAGGGTCACAGGACCCCTCTGCGCGGGCCGGTCGGCGGCCTCCGACCGGGTGGAGGCTTCCCTCGGCGACGAAGTTGTCAAACACGCGCTCAACTTTTAGGCTTGTCAGCACTGAGATCTGAAATGAAGCGGCCGATGCGTCGGTTCCGAGAGGTCGGAGCCGGTCTCGGCGGCTCACACGGTTCACCCGAAACAGGAGAAAGCACCCATGCCCAAGGCCGTCGGTATCGACCTCGGTACCACCAACTCCGTGGTCTCCGTCCTCGAGGGCGGTGACCCGGTCGTCATCCCCAACGCCGAAGGGTCGCGCACGACGCCGTCGGTGGTGGCGTTCGCCAAGAACGGCGAGGTCCTGGTGGGTGAGGTCGCCAAGCGCCAGGCCATCACCAACCCCGATCGCACGATCCGGTCGGTCAAGCGCCACATGGGCACCTCCTGGAAGATCGACATCGACGGCAAGGCGTACACCTCCCAGGAGATCTCCGCCCGCACGCTCATGAAGCTCAAGCGCGACGCGGAGGCCTATCTCGGCGACACGGTGAACCAGGCCGTCATCACGGTGCCCGCCTACTTCGACGATGCCCAGCGCACGGCCACCAAGGAAGCCGGTCAGATCGCGGGCCTCGAGGTGTTGCGCATCATCAACGAGCCGACCGCGGCGGCCCTCGCCTACGGCCTCGAGAAGGAGAGCACGGACCAGACCATCCTGGTGTTCGACCTCGGCGGCGGCACCTTCGACGTGTCGGTGCTCGAGATCGGCGACGGGGTGTTCGAGGTCAAGTCCACCCATGGCGACACGCACCTGGGCGGGGACGACTGGGACGAGGCGGTCATCGACTGGCTCGTCGACTCCTTCCGCAACGAGCACGGCGTCGACCTGAGCAAGGACAACATGGCGGTCCAGCGCCTCAAGGAGGCCGCCGAGAAGGCCAAGATCGAGCTGTCGCAGACCCAGCAGACCTCGATCAACCTGCCCTTCATCACCGCCACCCCGGAAGGGCCGCTGCACCTGGACACCACGCTCACCCGGGCGAAGTTCCAGGAGCTCACCGCGCCGCTGCTGGCCCGCTGCAAGTCCCCCTTCGAGCAGGCCATCAAGGATGCGGGGCTGTCCAAGGGCGACCTCGACCACGTGGTCCTGGTGGGTGGCTCCACCCGCATGCCCGCCGTCGTCGATCTGGTCAAGGAGCTCACCGGCAAGGACCCGCACAAGGGCGTCAACCCCGACGAGGTCGTGGCCGTGGGAGCCGCCGTGCAGGCGGGCGTCCTGAAGGGCGAGGTGAAGGACGTCCTGTTGCTCGACGTCACCCCGCTGTCGCTGGGCATCGAGACCAAGGGCGGCGTGCTCACCCGCCTCATCGAGCGCAACACCACCATCCCCGCTCGGCGCAGCCAGGTCTTCACCACGGCCGAGGACAACCAGCCCTCGGTGGAGATCCACGTGCTGCAGGGCGAGCGCGAGATGGCCGAGTTCAACAAGACGCTGGGCAAGTTCCAGCTCGTGGACCTGCCGCCGGCCCCCCGTGGCGTGCCCCAGATCGAGGTCACCTTCGACATCGACGCCAACGGCATCGTGCACGTCTCGGCCAAGGACCGCGCCACCGGCAAGGAGCAGTCGATCACCATCACCGGGCAGTCGTCGCTGAGCAACGACGACATCTCCCGCATGGTTCGTGACGCCGAGGCCCACGAGGCCGAGGACCGCCGCCGCAAGGACGAGATCGAGGAGCGCAACAAGGCCGACACCCTCGTGTACCAGACCGAGAAGCTGCTCCGTGACCAGGGCGACAAGATCTCCGCCGACGAGCGATCGACGGTCGAGAGCCGGCTCAAGGATCTCAAGGAGGCCCTCGCCGGCGACGACATGGGCAAGATCCGCTCGACCATGGACCTGCTCATGAGCGCCAGCCAGGAGTTCACCACCAAGCTGTACCAGCAGGCTGCGGCCGCCGAGGGCGACTACGCCTCGGCTGGAGCCGGCGGTGCAGGGGGAGCGGGCGGCGCCGGCGCCGGGGCGTCGGGTGCCGACGACGACGACGTCGTGGACGCCGAGATCGTCGACGAGGACAAGTGATGTCCGACCCCGCTGCGAACGCTGACGGACGTGCGGAGCCGGGGGCTGCTGCCTCCGGCTCCGCCGACCCCGAAGAGGACCTGCCCGAGGTCGCGGGCGAGCTCAGCGACCTCGACGAGGTGATCGTCGAGGAGGCCGTGCACCACGCCGCCGACGAGGTGGCCGACGACGAGGAGCGCTTCGTGGACGGCACGCTCGGCCGTTCCGAGCTGGCGGCCGAGCGCGACGAGTTCCGCGACGCCCTCCTGCGGATCAAGGCCGACTTCGACAACTACAAGAAGCGCGTCGCCAAGGATCAGTCCCTGATGGTGGCCCGCGCCGCCGAGCAGCTCGTGAACGCGCTGCTGCCGGTCCTGGACGCCTGCGAAGCGGCGCTCGCGCAGGGCGCCACCGATGTCGAGCCCATCTTCCGGTCGCTCGTCGAGGCGCTGGGACGCGAAGGGCTCGAGCCCATGGCGGCCGTGGGCACACCGTTCGACCCCACCTTCCACGAGGCGGTGCTGCACGAGCCCGGCGACGGCGGCGAGGAGGTCGTCGCGGAGATCCTGCGGTCGGGCTACCTGTGGAAGGGCTACGTCCTGCGGCCTGCCATGGTGAAGGTGAAGGGCTGAGCGGCGCGTGGACCAGCGTGGTGCCGGGTACGGCGACGCTCGGGTGCGAGCCGATCGGGAGGGAGGTGAGCTCGGGTGACACCCCAGCCGGAGTGGTTCGAGAAGGACTACTACAAGGTGCTCGGGGTCTCCGAGACGGCCACGGCCAAGGAGATCACCCGCGCCTACCGCAAGCTCGCCCGTGAGCTGCACCCCGACGCGAACCCGGGCGACGCCTCGGCCGAGGACCGCTTCAAGGACGTCTCGGCGGCGTACGAGGTGCTGGGCGACGAGGCCAAGCGCAAGGAGTACGACGAGGTCCGCAAGCTCGGCCCCCTCGGCGGCGTGGGCTTCGGCGGCCAGGGCGGACCCTTCGGCGGCGGCTCGGGTGGGTTCAGCTTCGACGCCAGCGACCTGGGTGACCTGGGCGACCTGTTCGGAGGTTTGTTCGGTCGTGGGGGTCGTCGCGGCGCGCCACGAAGCGGCCCGCGAGGCACCGGTCCCCACCGCGGCGCCGATCTCGAGGCCGAGCTGCGCATGGAGTTCCGCGACGCGGTGCGGGGCATCACCACCACCCTGCACCTGACCAGCGAGGCCTCCTGCTCGAACTGCAACGGCACGGGCTCGCGCCCCGGCAGCGCTCCCACCATCTGCCAGACCTGCCACGGTCGTGGCGTGCTCGACGAGAACCAGGGCCTCTTCTCGTTCAGCGCGCCGTGCCAGGCCTGTGCCGGGCGTGGCATGCACGTCACCGACCCCTGCCCCACCTGCGACGGCACCGGCACCGAGCACCGGCCGCGTGCGGTCAAGGTCCGCATCCCGGCCGGCGTCGACGACGGCCAGAAGATCAAGCTGAAGGGCCGCGGTGCTCCCGGCCGCAACGGTGGCCCGGCCGGCGACCTGTACGTGAAGGTCGCCATCGAGCCCGATCCGTTGTTCACCCGGGACGGACGCAACCTGCGGCTCACGGTTCCGGTGACGTTCCCCGAGGCGGCGCTCGGCACCGACCAGCTCACGGTGCCGACGCTCGACGGCGAGGCGGTGACGCTGCGCCTGCCGGCCGGCACGGGATCGGGCAAGGTGCTGCGGGTGAAGGGTCGCGGCATCAAGGACCGCAAGGGCACCGGTGACCTGCTCGTCACGGTCAAGGTCGTCGTGCCGTCCAGCCTGACACCCGAGCAACGCGACGCCATCGAGGCGTTCGCGGCCGCGTCACCCGAATCACCGCGTGCCTCGTTGGGGATCCAGTCATGAGCGAACGCCGACGTCGGGCCGTCTACGTGATCTCCGTGGCTGCCGAGCTGGCGGGCATGCACCCGCAGACCCTGCGCATCTACGAGCGCAAGGGTCTGCTGGAACCGGCCCGCACGCAGGGCGGCAGCCGTCGCTACAGCGACGACGACATCTCGCTGCTGCGGCGCATCCAGGAGCTGACCGACGAAGGGCTCAACCTGGCGGGTGTCAAGCGGGTGCTGGAGCTCGAGGGCGAGGTGGAGCGGCTGCGGGCGGAGGTCGAGGACCTGCGCCACCACACCCGCCAGGCCGTGGAGGAGACCCGACGCCAGTACCGCCGCGACCTCGTCCCGGTGAACCAGGCCGTGCTGGTGTACGGGCACCAGCGGGCCATCTTCGAGCGGGACTGAGCGGCGACGGGCCGATCGGTCACGCGTCGGGGCCGGCCTCGCGGCCGGCCCCGATCCTTCTCCTCGTCGTCGCCGCGGGCGCCGTCGACGCGTCGGCCTACAGGAAGCCGTTCTCCTGCAACCAGGCCTGGGCGATGTCCTCGGCGCTCTCCTTGTCGATGTCGTAGCGCTTGTTCAACGCGGTCAGCGTGGCGGTGTCGAGCTTGGCGCTGATCGAGTCGACCAGGTCGACCATCTCCTGGCCGTAGGCGTCGGCCACCTCGGTGGTGGTCACCGGGACGATGTTGTCGGCGGCCAGCATGCCCTGGTCGTCCTCGAGGAGCACGAAGCCCTTCTCCGAGATGCGGCCGTCGGTGGTGAACAGCACCGCCACGTCGACCTCGCCGTTCTCGAGGGCGGTGGCGACCACGCCGGTGTCGAGACCCACGAAGCTGCCCGAGAGGTCGAGGCCGTAGACCTCCTGCAGGCCCGGCAGGCAGAACGGGTTGGTCTCGCAGTCGGCCGGCGCGCCCAGCGTCAGGTCGGAACCGTTGGCGGCCAGGTCGCTGAGCGTCGCCAGGCCCAGCTCGTCGGCGGTCTCCTGGGTGACGACGAAGCCGTTGGTGTCGACGCCGGGCGCCGGGGTGAGCGCGACCAGACCGAGCTCGTCGAGGTAGCCCTGCAGGGCGGTGACGGTCTCGTCGACGTCGCCCGTGGCCTCGCCGGCCTTGTCGTTGAGGAACTCGAGCATCGACGCCGCGTACTCGGGCGCGAAGTTGATGTCGCCGGACTCGAACGCCGCCATCTGGATGTCGCGGAACCCGCCGAGCGTCTGCTGCTCGACGCTGTAGCCCTGGGCGGCCAGACCCTGGCCGTAGATCTCGGCCAGGATGGCGGACTCGCCGAAGTCCTGGGCGCCGATCACGATCGTCGGTCCCTCCTTCGCAGCGGCCTCGCTGCCGGCCTCCGTCGTCGAGGTCCCGCCGCCCCCGGTGCTCGTCTCGTCGTCGTCGTCGCTGCACGCAGCGGCGAAGAACAGCGTGACCGCCAACAGGGCGACCATCCAGCGGGTGTGCTTCTTCATACGTTCCCTTTCCGAGCGGTCGAGCCGCCCTACCCCGTCGCCGGAGCCGGTCGGTCCGGCTCGAGCTCTCGCACCGTCGGCCGCGCCGCTCTGCCTCGCTGCGGCCTGGTCCACGGCGTGACCGCCCGCTCGAGGAACGAGAAGGCGGTGTCGACCAGGATGGTCAGTAGCGCCACGAGCGTCGCGCCCGTGAGGATCTTCGCGTCGTCCTGTTGTGCGAACCCCTCGTAGATGAGCGTACCCAGGCACTGGTAGCCGACCCAGGCACCCAGCGTCGCGGTGGCCACGACCTGCACGGCCGAGACCCGCAACCCCGTCAGGATGAGCGGGAGGGCGACGGGGGTCTCCACCCGCCACAGGAGCTGTCGGGCACGCATCCCCATGCCGGTGGCGGCCTCGCGCACCTCGGCCGGCACCTCCTGCACCCCGGTCAGGGTGTTGGTGAACATGGGGGGGATGGCCAGCAGCACGAGTGCCACGTAGGTGGGCCAGATGGTGAGTCCCCTGCCCCATTGGCTGAAGACACCGAAGGCCAGCACGAGCACGGCGAAGGAAGGCAGGGCCCGGCCGATGTTGACGACCGAGGCGGCCAGCGCCCCTCCCCGGCGTCGGTGTCCGATGAGCACCCCGGCCGGGACCGCGACCACGGCGGCGCTCACCGTGGCGAAGGCCGAGAGCCGCAGGTGGTTCCAGGTCAGGACCAGGATCCCGTCGTCGCCGGTCCAGTTGGCGCCCGTCGTCACGTAGCTCCAGGCCTCGCCGATGGCGCTCACGCCGGGCGCTCCCGGTGCCGGGTCCACGGGGTCAGGACGTGCTGGAGCCCGAGCAGGGCCAGGTCGAGCACCACGGCCAGGGCGATGGACAGCGTGGCGCCGACGACGATGGGCGTGGAGAAGTCGCGGCTGAGCCCGTCCAGGATCAGCGCCCCGTAGCCTCCCGAGCCCACCAGCGCGGTGACGGTCACGAGCCCGACGATGGTGACCGAGGCGATGCGCAGTCCGGCGATGATGGCCGGGGTGGCCAGGCGAAGGTCCACGTCGACGAAACGCCGGGCCGGCGTGTAGCCCATGCCGTCCGCCGCCTCGACGACGGCGGCGGGCACGCCGTCGACGCCGGCGACGATGTTGCGCACCAGGATGAGCAACGTGTAGCTGACGAGGCCGATCTCGGCGGTGACGAAACCCAGGCCCGTCACCGGTACCAGGAAGGCGAACAGGGCGACGCTGGGGATGGCGTAGAGCAGGCCGGTGACCCACGTGATGGGGGTGTACGTGCGTCGCCAGCGCAGGGCGATGGCCGACAGCAGCACCGACAGCACGAGCCCCACGCCCAGCGCCACCGCGGTGAGCTGGAGGTGCTCGACGGTGCGCTCCCGGATCTCGTCGAGGTTGCGGCCGATCCACTCCCACCACACGAAGGAGTCGGGGCCGTTGGCAGCGAGCACCGCCCACGCGAGGCTCACCGCACACCCTCGCTGATCTGGTCGATGGTGAGCATGCCGAGGTAGGCGCCGTCGTCGTCGAGCACCACCGCCACCCGGGTCTGGGACGTCACGAGGATGTCGAGCGCCTCGCGCAACGCGGTGTCGGGCCGCACGGTGGCCCGGAACGGGTGGCACGGTGCCCCGTCCAACCCGCCGTCGCCCAGGTCGTGGCGCCACACCCAGCCGCGCAGCTCGTTGCGGTCGAGCACGCCCACCCAGTCGACGCCGTAGCGGTCCATGACCGCGGCTGCCTCGACGCTCGTCGCCGACGGGGCGACCACGCAGCCGGCGGACAGACCCACGTCGGCGACCCGTCGCAGGGCCATGCGCTTGAGCCCGCGCTCGGCGCCGAGGAAGCGCTCCACGAACGGTGACGCCGGGTCGCGCAGGACGGCCTCGGGGGTGTCGTACTGCTCGAGCACGCCGCCCACGTTGAGCAGCGCGATGCGGTCCCCGAGCTTGATGGCCTCGTCGATGTCGTGGGTCACCAGCACGATCGTCTTGTGCACCCGGTCCTGGAGGGCCAGCAGCTCGTCCTGGAGATGGGCGCGCACGATGGGATCGACCGCGCTGTAGGGCTCGTCCATCAACAGCACCGGAGGATCGGCCGCCAAGGCCCGGGCGACGCCGACGCGCTGTTGCTGACCGCCCGACAGCGCCGAGGGGTATCGGTCGAGCAGCTCGGGGTCGAGGCCCACCAGCTCCGCCAACTCCCCGACTCGGGCCGCGATCCGGCGCTTGTCCCAGCCGAGCAAACGCGGGACGGTGGCGATGTTGGCGGCGATGGTGCGGTGGGGGAACAGGCCGGCCTGTTGGATGACGTAGCCGATCCGGCGTCGCAGCTCGTGCCGGGGCTGCTCCATGACGTCGACGCCCTCGACCTCGATGTGGCCACCCGTGGGCTCGATGAGCCGGTTGATCATCTTGAGGGTGGTGGTCTTGCCGCAGCCCGACGGCCCGACCAGCACGGTGACGGTGCCTTCGGGCACGTCGATGGTCAACGCCGTCACGGCCGGCCGGCGGGCGCCGGGGAACTCCTTGTGCACGCCGACGAGTCGGATGGCCGGCGTCCCCCCCACCGGGGGGAGCCTAGCGGCGCGGCCCGGTGGCCAGCGGGGACCGTGGCGCGGGCCTCGGGCGACGGGTCTCGGGCCACGGGGCGGCGATCGGCCCTCGGCGCGGGAATGCGCGCCCGTCTCCTGAAGTTGATAGCGACAGTATCAAGTTTCCTGGGTAGGGTTGTCGTAGGCACCTGACGACCTGATCGCCCACCCACCGAACCGCTCCACCGGAGGACTCCCCGACACCATGGCGCTCGACCCGAACCGCTGGACCCTGAAGACCCAGGAGGCCTTCAACGCCGCCATCGAGCAGGCCCGGTCCAACAGCAATCCCGAGGTCACCCCCGATCACCTCCTGCTGGCCCTGCTGGGCCAGGAGGAGGGCGTCGTGCTCCCCATCCTGCAGAAGGTGGGCGTCGCGCCGCTGGCGCTGCGCAACAAGGCCGACGAGACGATCGCCAAGCTGCCCAAGGCCTACGGGGGCGAGTCGCGCATGAGTCGGGAGCTCAACGAGGTGCTGCGTGCGGGTGACGAGGCGAGGCGGGAGCTGCATGACGAGTACCTCTCCACCGAGCACCTCCTGCTCGCCCTCGCCGACCGCATCGGGGTCACGCGCGACGACCTGCTGACGGCGCTGCAGCAGGTCCGGGGCAGTCACCGGGTGACGAGCCAGAACCCCGAGGAGCAGTACCAGGCCCTCGAGAAGTACGGGCGGGACCTCACCGAGGCCGCCCGGCGCGGCAAGATCGACCCCGTCATCGGGCGAGACGACGAGATCCGCCGGGTGATCCAGGTGCTCAGCCGGCGCACGAAGAACAACCCGGTGCTGATCGGCGAGCCGGGCGTGGGCAAGACCGCCATCGTCGAGGGCCTGGCCCGCCGCATCGTGGAGGGCGACGTACCCGAGAGCCTCAAGCACAAGCGCCTCATCGCGCTGGACCTGGGCGCCATGGTGGCGGGAGCCAAGTACCGCGGCGAGTTCGAGGAGCGGCTGAAGGCCGTCCTCAAGGAGATCACGGACGCCGAGGGCGAGGTCATCACCTTCATCGACGAGATGCACACCGTCGTGGGGGCCGGGGCCGCCGAGGGCTCGATGGATGCCGGCAACATGCTCAAACCTCTCCTGGCCCGGGGCGAGCTGCGGATGATCGGTGCCACGACCCTCGACGAGTACCGCAAGTACGTCGAGAAGGACCCGGCACTCGAGCGCCGGTTCCAGCCCGTCTACGTCGACCAGCCCTCGGTGGAGGACACGATCGCCATCCTGCGGGGCCTCAAGGAGCGCTACGAGGTGCACCACGGCGTGCGCATCCAGGACGCAGCGCTCGTGGGTGCCGCCGTGCTGTCCGATCGCTACCTCACCGGCCGCTTCCTGCCCGACAAAGCCATCGACCTGGTCGACGAGGCGGCCTCCAAGCTGCGCATCGAGATCGACTCGCTCCCCACGGAGATCGACGTGGTCGAACGACGGATCCGTCAGCTCGAGATCGAGCGGGTGGCCCTGGCCAAGGAGACCGACGTCCCGTCGCTGGAGCGCCTGGCGGCACTCGACGAGGAGCTCGCCAACCTGACCGAGCGGAGCTCGGCCATGAAGGCCCACTGGCAGGCCGAGAAGGACGCCATCACCCAGATCCAGGCCCTCAAGGAGCAGCTCGAGCTGAAGCGGGGGGAGCTGGAGCGCGAGACCGACCTCGAGAAGGCGGCGGAGATCCGCTACGGGCAGCTCCCCGAGCTGGAGCGTCAGGTGGAGGAGGCCTCCGAGCGCCTCGACGAGCTGCAGGCCACCCAGAAGATGCTCAAGGAGGAGGTCGACGAGGAGGACATAGCGGAGGTCGTGAGCAAGTGGACCGGCGTGCCGGTGTCGCGCCTCATGGAGGGCGAGATGGCCAAGCTGGTGCGCCTCGAGGACGTCCTCCACGAACGGGTCGTGGGCCAGGACGACGCGGTCACCGCGGTGGCCAACGCCATCCGTCGCAGCCGCGCCGGGCTGTCGGACCCCGACCGGCCCATCGGCAGCTTCCTCTTCCTCGGCCCCACGGGCGTGGGCAAGACCGAGCTGGCCCGGGCCCTGGCGGACTTCCTGTTCGACGACGAGCGGGCCATGGTGCGCATCGACATGAGCGAGTACATGGAGAAGCACTCGGTGAGCCGGCTCATCGGCGCACCGCCCGGCTACGTCGGCTACGAGGAGGGGGGTCAGCTCACCGAGGCCGTCCGGCGCCGCCCCTACGCGGTGGTGCTGCTCGACGAGATCGAGAAGGCACACAACGACGTGTTCAACGTGCTGCTGCAGCTCCTCGACGACGGCCGGCTCACCGACGGTCAGGGGCGCACGGTCGATTTCACCAACGTCGTGCTGATCATGACCTCCAACCTCCCCGGTGATCCCCGGGACTACTTCAAGCCGGAGTTCATCAACCGCATCGACGACATCGTGCGCTTCCGGCCGCTCGACGAGCACGACCTCACCCGGATCGTCACGATCCAGCTCGAGCACCTCCGGCGGCGCCTGGGCGAGCGTCGCATCACGTTGGAGGTCACCGACGCCGCCCAGGCCGCGCTGGCCCGGGACGGCTACGACCCGGCGTTCGGTGCCCGCCCGCTCAAGCGGGTCATCCAGCGTGAGATCGGTGATCGCCTGGCCTTGGCGCTGCTCGAAGGCCGGTTCACGGAGGGTGACGCCGTCACGGTCGATGCCGACGCCGACGGCAGCATCGTTCTGGGGCAGGAGTAGCCACTCAGAGTGGTTGGTCACGTGCGTTCCGTCGACACTTCCCCCTTCTGGAGCCACTTTCACGGATCTTCGTCAAAGTCAAGGGTTTCGTTTCCCTCACGCTGAGTGTTACCTTGCCCGTGGCGGCCCGCTTCGGAGCGTGGTCGTCGGCTGGGATGCTGTGAGCTACGGGCTGAAGTTGGTCGCTGCGCCCGTAGGGAGCGAGAGCGAACCCGACCCTGCCATTCCTGAGGGAGACGCCGCCGGTGCGCCAGCCGGATCGGCGTGGCGGTTGATTCGGAGGCCCATCCATGGCGGTAACACTGAAGAGCAGTCCAACTCGACGCGTGCTCCTCGCGGTGAGCGCGCTGCTCGCGCTCTTCGGGACGTTCCTCGTCTTCACCGGCAGTGCGTCGGCCCATCACTCGGAGATCTCCGGGTCGGCCGACTGTGACGGACTCGTCACCTGGACTGCCGAAGCGTGGAACGGCTCGACAGAGGCGGAGCGCACCAACGGATCCGTGAAGGTCTGGTACCGCATCGGCGGCGGCTCCGCCGTCGACGTGGCGACCGGGTCCTTCAACAAGGCCAACGGCTACCAGTTCGATGGCTCGTTCACCTGGCCGGACGCCGGGGCGACGTCACTCGTGCTCTACGTCCAGGAGCAGCAGAACTGGGCCAACGGGGCGGGCATCGGTTCCGCCCGCTCGACCACGGTCTCGTTGCCCACGAACTGCCCGACGCCGGAGGTCGGCGTCAGCGCCACCTGCACGACCGTCACGGTGACGTCCACGAAGGACATCTCCAACATCGTGTGGCAGGCCCAGAACGGCGCCGAAGGCAAGTTCGACGGCCTCAGCGGTCTCACCTACACGTTCCCCAACGACCCGGCGAACCCGATCGTGAAGGTCTGGGTGAAGTCGGCCAACAACTTCCTCAAGCCCGGTGACCCGGCCCCCAACGGCAACTGGGGTCAGGGTGTGGGGACGTACCTGTCCGTGCCGGTACCCACCGGCTGCCAGGGCACGCCGCAGGTCTCCAGCGCCGTGGCCTGCGCCAACGGCAACGGCGACGTCACCATCACGCTGAAGAACACCGCCGGCTACCTCCCGGTGACCTTCACGGTGACCGACCCCCGCACGAACCAGGCCCAGCAGGTCCAGGTCGCGGTGGGCGAGACCAAGACCGTGACGCTGACCGGCTTCGCCGACGGCGAGCACACGATCCCGGTGAGCGCCGGCAACACCTCGTACGCCCAGACGGTCCAGGTGACCTGCGACCGGCCCGGCGTGCCCGAGGCCACCGTGTCGCTCGAGTGCGTCGAGGGCGACGGCGTCGCCACGGTCACCCTGCGCAACACCGGCGGTGATCTGCCGGTCACCTTCTCGGTGCGGAACCCGGCCACCGGCCAGACCACCAACCACCAGGTGGCGGTGGGCCAGACCAAGACGGTGGTGCTGGGCGATCTGCCCGACGGCACCCACACCGTGGAGATCCGCAGCGGTACGCAGAACTTCGACCAGACCATCACGGTCTCCTGCGACCGGCCCGGCGTGGGCTCGGTCTCGGTGAGCCAGGTCTGCGTGGAGGGTGACGGCGTCGTCACCGTGACCCTGTCGAACACCAGCGGCGACCTGCCCATCGAGTTCGAGGTCACCAACCCGGCCACGAACGACAAGACCACCGTCACGGTGGCGGTGGGCGAGAGCGAGCAGGTGGTGCTGGGCGATCTGCCCGGTGCTGGGCGATCTGCCCGACGGCACCCACACCATCGGCATCACCGCCGACGGTGAGAACCTCGACCAGACCATCACCGTCGACTGCGACCGGCCCGGCGTGCCCGAGGTCGAGGTCACCCAGGCCTGCACCGACTTCGACGGTGTCGTCACCGTCGAGCTGTCGAACACCGGTGGTGACCTGCCCGTCGAGTTCAGCGTCACCGACCCGGTGACCGACGAGGTCACCCAGTACACGGTGGCGGTCGGCCAGTCCCAGACGGTCGTGTTCGAAGGCCTTGCCGACGGGGTCTACGACCTCGACGTCACCGCCGACGGGAACGATCTCGGCCAGCAGGTGACGGTCGACTGCGACCGGCCCGGCGTCGCCGACGTCGACGTGGCGCTCGGCTGCGTCGCCGACGGCGGACGGCTGGTCGTGACCCTCACGAACACCTCGCCGGCAGGCGAGGCGGAGCCCATCGAGTTCGTGGTCACCGATCCCACCGACGGGACCGAGACCACGGTGACGGTGGCCGCCGGCGAGTCGGAGGAGGTCGTCTACGACGAGCTGGCCGACGGTGACTACACCGTCGAGGTCAGCGCCGACGGCGAAGCGCTCGAGCCGCTGGTCGTCCAGGTCGACTGCGAACAGCCTGCGGTCGACGGTGTGGTGCAGGAGTGCGCCGAGGACGGCATCGTGATCCGCTTCTCCAACGACGGCGGAAGCCCGACGGTGGTCGAGGTGGAGAAGAACGGCGCCGAGATCGAGACGGTCAGGATCCCGGCCGGTGACACGGCCGAGATCACGGTCCCGATGATCGAGGACGAGCAGGCCACGCTCACCGTCAGGCACGACGAGGTCGTGATCGAGGAGCTGGAGCTCACCCGCAACTGCGAGGAGACCACGGTTCCTCCGGCCCCGCCTGCGGAGCCGCCCGCACAGGTCGCCGGCGTGCAGCAGACCCCGTCCACGGGCACGTTGCCGGTGACCGGTCGTCAGACCGCGGGCTACCTCGTGATCGCCCTGTCGCTGGTGCTGGCAGGTGCGCTGCTGCTGGAGGGCAACCGTCGGGTCGGCCGAGCCTGACCCCGACAGCCCGCTGAGCGACGCTGACGCACCGACCGGGGGCCTTCGGGCCCCCGGTCCCGCGTCCACGGTGGCTGCCAGTGGCGGGGCCACCGGGGTGCAGGACTACGCTGGTCCGGTAAGACGCCGCTACCGACAAGGGAGTCACGCGTGCCTGCGACGGTCGTCGTCGGAACACAGTGGGGCGATGAGGGCAAGGGGAAGTTCACCGACCTCGTCGCCAAGGAGATGCACCTCGTGGTGCGGTACCAGGGCGGCCACAACGCCGGTCACACGATCGTGGTGGACGGTGAGCACTTCGCGCTGCAGCTGGTGCCCAGCGGCATCCTCTACGACCACATCGTGCCGGTCATCGGCAACGGCGTCGTGGTCGACCCGCGTGTGCTGCTGGCCGAGCTCGACATGCTCGATCGAAAGGGCGTGGACACGTCCCGGCTGCGCATCAGCGGCAACGCCCACCTGATCCTGCCGTACCACCAGGAGATCGACAAGGTCACCGAGCGCCGGCTGGGCAAGAACAAGATCGGCACCACCAAGCGCGGCATCGGCCCTGCCTACGCCGACAAGGCCTCCCGTGTTGGCCTTCGGGTGCAGGACCTGCTCGACCCGAAGATCTTCCGGGAGAAGCTCGAGGTGGTGCTGAAGGAGAAGAACGCCATCCTGGCGAAGGTCTACAACCAGCTTCCGCTCGATCCCGCCGGCATCGCCGAGGAGTACCTCGACGTCTGCCGACCCCGGCTGGAGTCCATGATCGGGGACACGGTGGGCCTCGTGCACGACGCACTGGACGCCGGCCAGCACGTGCTGCTCGAGGGGGCACAGGCCACCTTCCTCGATCTCGACCACGGCACCTATCCCTACGTGACCTCCTCGAACCCGGTCGCGGGCGGGGCCTGCGTCGGTGCCGGCATCGGGCCGCGCTACATCGACCGGGTGATCGGCATCGCCAAGGCGTACGTCACCCGGGTGGGGGCCGGTCCCTTCCCCACCGAGCTCCACGACGAGACGGGCGACCTCCTGGTCGACCGGGGTGGCGAGTTCGGCACCAACACCGGTCGCCGCCGGCGCACCGGCTGGTTCGACGCGGTGATGCTGCGCCATGCGGTTCGCCTCAACTCGCTGTCGGAGGTCGCGCTGACCAAGCTCGACGTGCTCGACACCCTCGACACGGTGAAGGTGTGCGTCGCCTACGAGCTCGAGGGCGAGCGCTACCGCCACCTCCCGTACCACCAGTCGGTCATGCACCACGTGACGCCCGTCTACGAGGAGCTGCCCGGGTGGAAGCGCGACCTGTCCTCCGCGACCGAGCGCACGCACCTGCCCAAGCCGGCGCTCGCCTACATCGCCTTCCTCGAGGAGCAGATCGGCGTGCCGATCCGCCTGGTGGGTGTCGGACCGGGTCGCGAGCAGTTCCTGCACTTCGCCGCGTGACCTCGCCGCGTCATCCGTCCCCACGTCCTGTGCTGCGGGCACATCGCTCCCACCCGGTAGGAGGTCCAACGCCGTGAAGGTCTGCGTGGTCGGCAGTGGTGGACGCGAGCACGTCCTGGCCCACGTCCTGGGACGATCCGCCGAGGTGGTGGTGACACCGGGCAATCCGGGCATCCCCGGTTCGGTGGACATGCCCGCCGAGGAGCTCGCCGCCGACCTGTTCGTCATCGGCCCCGAGGCGCCGCTCGTCGACGGCCTGGCGGATCGGCTGCGGGCCCAGGGCAAGGCGGTGTTCGGTCCCGGTGCGGACGGCGCCCGCCTCGAGGGCTCGAAGGCCTGGATGAAGCAGGTGGCGAGCGATGCCGGCGTTCCCACGGCTCGCTACGCCAGCTTCACCGAGGAGGCGCCGGCGCTGGCTTTCCTGGAGACGCTGCCCGGGCTGTACGTGGTCAAGACCGATGGGCTCGCTGCGGGCAAGGGGGTGCTGGTCACCGAGTCGCTGGCCGAGGCGCGCGATGCCGTGCGGTCCTACCTGTCCGGCTCGGCGTTCGGCGACGCCGGTCGCACCGTGGTCATCGAGGAGGGGCTGCGCGGCCCCGAGCTCTCGCTGCTGGCCATCTGCGACGGCACCCGGGCCATCGCGCTCGCTCCGGCCCAGGACTTCAAGCGGGTGGGCGACGACGACCTCGGTCCCAACACGGGCGGGATGGGCGCCTATTCACCCGTGCCCTTCGTGTCCCCCGTGACGGTGACCGAGGTGATGGACCGTCATGTGATGCCGACCATCCACGCGTTGCGGGGCCGGGGCATCGACTACCGCGGCGTGCTCTACGCCGGGCTGATGTTCACCCCCGAGGGCCCCAAGCTGATCGAGTACAACGTTCGCTTCGGCGATCCGGAGGCACAGGTCGTGCTCCCCCGACTGTCGACCGACCTGGCCGAGCTGCTGCGCCAGGCGGCGACCGGGCGGATGCAGGACATCGTCGAGTTCCGACAGGTCGCGGCCGTCACCGTCGTGTGCGCGTCGGACGGCTACCCCCGCTCGCCACGGGTGGGCGACGTCATCGAGGGTCTCGCCGAGGCCGCCGCCGTCGACGGGGTGAGCGTGTACATGGCGGGTGTCGACCGCGACGGCCAGGGGCGCCTCGTCACCGCCGGGGGTCGGGTCCTGAACGTGACCGCGCTCGCGCCCACCCTGCGGCGCGCCCGCGAGCAGGCCTACGCCGCCGTCGGCCACCTTCGGTGGCCGGGCATGCACCACCGCAGCGACATCGCCCTCGAGGCGTCGAGGTTCGACTGACCCGCTGCCCGTCCCAGCCCCGTTCGCTCAGGAGGAGTCGTCGTGAAGGTCGCCGTGCTCATGGGGTCGCCCAACGACATGGACAAGATGCGCCCCGCGGCCGAGACCCTGGAGCGCTTCGGCCTCGAGGCCGACGTGCGCGTGCTCTCGGCGCACCGGAACCCGGCGCAGGTGACCGCGCTGGCCTCGACGGCGCGGGAGGCGGGCTACGTCGCCTTCATCTGCGGGGCGGGCATGGCCGCCCACCTCGCCGGCGTCGTGGCGGCGCACACCACGCTCCCGGTCGTGGGGGTTCCCCTGTCGGGTGGCGCCCTCAACGGCGTGGACGCCCTGTACTCCACGGTGCAGATGCCCAAGGGCATCCCGGTGGCCACCGTCGCGGTCGACGGCTCCATGAACGCCGCGCTCCTGGTGGTCGAGATGCTGGCCATCTCCGACGCCGGCCTGGCTGCCGAGTTGGCTGCGCACCGGGCGGAGATCGGCGGGTCCTGACCGTCCGTCGGGTCGTCGCCCGACGGCACCCGGGACCTCAGAAGGGGACGACCTCGCCGGCGTCGTCGACCGACAAGCCCGATGGCCGTGCCGGCGCGACCGGCGCCGGCGTGACCTCTGTGGGGGAGGTCGAGCCGTGGCCCTGGCGGGCGGCGGCCTTGTCGGCGCGGCGACGCTCCTTGTCCCGGCGTCGGACCTCTCGGCGCGACATGCGGGGCTGGGAGGTGTTGGCCCGGACCCCGGACGCGGCGAGGGCACACGGGATGCAGTAGGGCGGCTTGTCCGGACCGAACGCGAACACGAGGCACTCGGAGCAGAACTCGAACCCGCAGTTCCTACAGGTGCCCTCGGCCTGCTCGAACTGGTGCCGGGTGCAACGACCGTCCATCTCCACCTCGATCTCGTCCGACCCGTGGGTGTCGGCTGTCGGACCCGTCGCCGGAGTCGGTGTCCTCCACCGATTCCCGCGGGAGCCCGGTCCGTGCTTCGACCAGTTATCGTCGGTGCTTTACGGATCGGTCTGCCGGCGTGGGAATTTAGGTCTCTCGGCCTACCGCTGGTCGGGGACCGGTGCGCGGCACGCCGACCTGCGAGGCGACCGGCCGATCGACCGAGGCGAGACGAGTGAGCAAACCCAGGATCCCCAACGTGCTGGCCGGGCGGTATGCCAGCGCCGAGATGGTGCGGCTGTGGTCGCCGGAGCACAAGGTGGTGCTGGAGCGGCGGCTGTGGATCGCCGTGCTCGAGGCGCAGCAGACGTTGGGTGTCGACGTGGGTGACGACGTCGTGGAGGCCTACCGCAAGGTGGTCGACCAGGTCGACCTGGCCTCCATCGACGCGCGCGAGCGGCGCACGCGCCACGACGTGAAGGCGCGCATCGAGGAGTTCTGCGAGCTCGCGGGCCACGAGCACATCCACAAGGGCATGACGTCCCGGGACCTCACCGAGAACGTGGAGCAGCTCCAGATCCGCTCGGCGCTGGAACTGGTGCGCGATCGCATGGTCGCTGCGCTGGCCCGTCTGGCCGAGCACGCCGCCACCCACCAGACCCTGGTCATGGCAGGACGCAGCCACAACGTCGCCGCGCAGGCCACCACGCTGGGCAAGCGCTTCGCCAACAGCGGAGAAGAGCTCCTGCAGGCGTTGCGTCGCGTGGAGGAACTGCTGGCCCGGTACCCCCTCCGGGGCGTCAAGGGCCCGGTCGGCACCCAGCAGGATCAGCTCGATCTGCTCGGCGAGCCCGCCCTCGTCGACGAGCTCGAGCGTCGGGTCGCCGCCCACCTGGGCTTCTCGGAGGTGCTCACCAACGTCGGGCAGGTCTATCCGCGCTCCCTCGACCTCGACGTCGTCGCCTCGTTGGTGCAGGCGGGCGCCGGTCCGTCGAGCCTCGCCACGACGATCCGGCTCATGGCGGGCCACGAGCTGGTGACCGAGGGCTTCCAGGAGGGCCAGGTCGGTTCCTCGGCCATGCCGCACAAGATGAACACCCGGTCCTGTGAGCGCATCAACGGGTTCCAGGCCATCCTGCGGGGCCACCTGACCATGGTGGCGGAGCTGGCGGGCGACCAGTGGAACGAGGGCGACGTGAGCTGCTCGGTCGTGCGTCGGGTCGCCCTCCCCGACGCCTTCTTCGCCGTCGACGGGCTGTTCGAGACCCTGCTGCACGTACTCGACGAGTTCGGTGCGTTCCCCGCGGTGATCGAGCGGGAGCTGCGCCGCTACCTGCCCTTCCTGGCCACGACCAAGGTCCTCATGGCGGCGGTGCGGGCCGGCGCCGGCAGGGAGCAGGCCCACGAGGCCATCAAGGAGCACGCGGTGGCCGTGGCGCTCGACCAGCGTCGGGGTGCGGACGACAACGACCTGCTGGCGCGGTTGGGCGCGGACGGGCGGCTCGGCCTGGGCCGCGACGCGCTGGCCGACGTGCTGGCCGAGCCGTTGTCGTTCACCGGTGCCGCGGCGCCCCAGGTCGCGGCGTTCGTCGCCCAGGTCGAGGCCATCGCCGAGCGCCATCCCGAGGCCGCGGCGTACACCCCCGACTCGATGCTCTGACCCGCCCGGATCCTCCCATCCCGACTGCTCCAGGAGTTGTGCTGTGTCCACGGTCGATCTCCCCCACCTCTACTCCGGCAAGGTCCGTGACATCTACGACGCGGGCGATGACCGCCTGCTGCTGGTCACGTCGGACCGGATCTCCGCGTTCGACGTGGTGATGGCCGAACCCATCCCCGACAAGGGTCGCGTCCTCACCGCCATGTCGGCCTTCTGGTTCGAGCACCTGGCCGACGTCGTCGGGAGCCACCTGCTCTCCACCAGCCTGGACGACCTGCCCGAGGGTGCCCGTTCGCCGGATCTGGCCGGCAGGTCCATGCTGTGCCGGCGCGCCGAGATGCTGCCCATCGAGTGCATCGTGCGCGGCTACATCACCGGCTCGGCATGGAAGGAGTACCGCACGGCGGGGACCATGCACGGCGCCGTCCTGCCGGAAGGGCTGCTCGAGTCGTCCCAGCTCCCCGAGCCGGTGTTCACCCCGTCGACGAAGGCCGCCGAGGGCCACGACGTCAACATCTCCTTCGCGCAGGCCGCCGACCTGATCGGCGAGGACCACGCGGAGCGGGCCCGTGACGTGTCGCTCGAGCTCTACCGCCGGGGCGCCGCCTGGGCGGCGGAACGGGGGATCATCATCGCCGACACCAAGTTCGAGCTCGGCCTCGTCGACGGGGAGCTCGTCGTGGCCGACGAGGTGTTGACCCCCGACTCGTCGCGGTTCTGGCCTGCGGACGCCTGGACGCCGGGCTCGACGCCGCCGTCGTTCGACAAGCAGCCGGTGCGGGATTACCTCGACGGGCTGGACTGGGACAAGCAGCCGCCACCCCCGCCGCTCCCGGCCGAGGTCGTGACCACCACCAGCGCCCGCTACGTGGAGGCCTACGAGCGCATCACCGGTCGCGCCTTCGCCGAGTGGCCCGGCGCCGGCACCTGACCGGTCCGGCTCCGTGTCCGGAGCCCCCGCCACCGCGCCGACCACGAAATCGGGTCCGACGGCGTCGGTCTCCGGCGTCGAGACGCGCGATGTCGAGTGTGGGGGCGTGGTGGACGAGCAGGGCGGGGTGATGATCGAGCGATGGTCGCGGCGCGGCCGACCCTGTGGGAGAGTGGTCGCATGATGTTCTCGGTGCACGTGGAAGTCCGGCTCCGACCGGGGATCGCCGACCCGGCTGGCGCCACCATCGAGCGGTCGTTGCCCCACCTCGGGTTCGAGGGGATCAGCGGGGTTCAGGTGGGCAAGAGCATCCGCTTCTCCCTCGAGGCAGCCGACGAGGCCTCGGCCCGGGTCGAGGTCGAGGACATGTGCCGGCGCTTCCTCACCAACCCGGTGATCGAGGATGCCGTCGTCGCGGTCGAGGCACTGGAGGGCTCCCCGGCATGACCACCCGTGTGGGCGTCGTGCTCTTCCCCGGTTCGAACTGCGAGCTCGACGCCATGGAGGCCGTCTCGTCGTTGGGTGGTGACGCAGTCGTGCTCTGGCACGGCGAGGCCACCGTGCAGGGCGTCGACGCCGTCATCGTCCCGGGTGGGTTCGCCCACGGCGACTACCTGCGTCCCGGGGCGATCGCCCGGTTCTCCCCGGTCATGGCGGCGGTGCAGGCCTTCGCCGAGGAGGGCGGGCCGGTCGTGGGGATCTGCAACGGCTTCCAGGTGCTGACCGAGGCTGGTCTGCTCCCGGGGGCACTGCAGAAGAACGCCGGCCTGAAGTTCCTCTGCACCACCGTCGACCTGCGGGTCGAGACGACGAGATCGGCGCTGACGGCCGGTGCCGAGGTCGGGCAGATCCTGCGTGTCCCCATCAACCATTTCGAGGGCAACTACACCTGCGATGCCGACACGTTGGCTCTCCTGCAGGCCGAGGACCGCATCGTGTTGCGCTATCTGGACAACCCCAATGGCTCGGTCGACGACATCGCCGGGATCTGCAATGCGGCCGGCAACGTCGTGGGATTGATGCCCCATCCCGAACGGGCGATCTCGGAGCTGCTGGGCAGCGTGGACGGCACGGTGCTGTTGCGGTCCCTGCTGGACGCGCCCTCCCGCGTCTGACCGGCGCGGGCCGTCAAGCGGCGCCTCGGGAGATGCCGGCGGCGCGCAGCGTGGCCGCGGAGACGCCCAGCTCACGCCATGCGGCGTAGGAGATCCCCTTGCGTTGGGAGTACGCCTTGGCTGCCTGCACGAACTCCTCCTCGAGGGCCGTCAGGTCGACCTTGGCATCGGCGGCGGACAGCTCCCCCTCGAGGTCCAGGCGCTCCTGGACGAGGTGCAGGCGGCGCATCGGATCGGCCGTCTCCAGCTCGGTGTCGATGCGTTGGAGCCGCTTGCGCATGCTCTCCGGGGTCCGCTTGCGACCTCGTCGTGGGCGGTGCGTCTCGAGTGCTTCGAGATAGGCCCGGATCGCCCGCCCCTGTGCGCGCCCCTCGGCGAGCGCCGCCTTGTGCTCGTCGGACATCCCGCTCGCGGCTTTCGGTGATGGAGTCATTGACCTGAATTCAACACGGTTGATTTGTGGATTTCAAACATCTCGACCGCGTTGCATTGTCGCTGACCATGGAGGTTCCTTTGCAGCCATGGGTCCGCATCGTCGGCGCCGGCCACGACCGGGGCCGGCGACGTGCTCGGGTAGCGTGCACCCATGGACCAACCGCTGCACCGCGCCCTTGGCCTCACCGACGACGAGGCGGCCTCGATCGAGCGCATCCTCGGTCGTGCGCCCAACCACCTCGAGCTGGCCATGTTCGCGGTGATGTGGTCCGAGCACTGCTCCTACAAGTCCTCGCGCCTGCACCTCAAGCGGCTCCCGACCGACGCGCCCTGGGTGCTCGTGGGCCCAGGTGAGAACGCCGGGGTCGTCGACGTGGGTGACGGCATCGCGGCGGCGATCCGCATCGAGAGCCACAACCATCCCTCGGCCATCGAGCCCTACCAGGGGGCGGCCACGGGCGTCGGGGGGATCCTGCGCGACATCTTCACCATGGGGGCTCGACCCATCGCCGTCATGGACCCGTTGCGGTTCGGGTCGCTCGACGACGCTCGCAGCCGCTGGATCGCCGAGGGCGTGGTCAACGGCATCTCCGGCTACGGCAACTCCGTCGGGGTCCCCACCGTGGGCGGTGAGACCGTCTTCGACGAGACCTACGCCGACAACCCGCTCGTGAACGTGCTCTGCCTCGGTCTGCTGCCTGCCGAGCGGTTGGTCCTCGGCCAGGCCACCGGTGAGGGGAACCTCGCCGTGCTGCTCGGCTCGACCACCGGGCGCGACGGCATCGGCGGGGTGAGCGTGCTGGCGTCGGCCGGTTTCTCCGACGCCGAGGCTGACGCCCAGAAGCGCCCCAGCGTGCAGGTCGGCGACCCCTTCGAGGAGAAGCGGCTCATCGAGGCGTGCCTGGAGCTGCTCGAGGCCGGCCTGGTGGTCGGCATCCAGGACCTGGGCGGTGCCGGCATCACCTGCGCCACCAGCGAGACCGCCTCCCGGGGCGGCATGGGCATGGACGTCGACGTGACGGCCATCCCGCTGCGGGAAGCCGGCATGGAGCCCTTCGAGATCATGACCAGCGAGTCCCAGGAGCGGATGCTCGCCATCGTCGAGCCGAGCGGGCTCGACGCCGTGCTCGGGATCTGTCGGAAATGGGACATCCGCGCCAACGTCATCGGGCACGTCACCTCGGGTCCGGCGACCGGGGACGAGGCGGGTGGCCGGCTGCGCATCCTGGACGGCTTCGGCGGTGCCGTGCTGGCCGACGTGCCGGCGGCTTCGCTCCACGACGACGCGCCGCTCTACGACCGACCGCGGGCGGCTCCGTCGGGCTGGGACGAGGCCGGGCGCACCCTGGCCGGCCCCGAGCTCCCCCCCTGCGAGGACCCGGCTGCCGACCTGCTGGCGATGGTGGCCGACACCTCCTGGGTGTGGAGCCAGTACGACCACCAGCTGTACCTGAACACCGTCGAGGGGCCCGGCGGCGACGCCACCGTGCTGCGCCTCAAGCACCCGGCCACCGGTGCCGACACCGGTCGCGGCCTGGCGCTCAGCACCGACGGCAACCACCGCTGGTGCGCGGTCGATCCCCGACTCGGCACGGCGCTCGTCGTGGCCGAGGCGGTGCTCAACCTCGCCAGTGTGGGGGCGCGGCCCCTGGCCCTGGTGAACTGCCTCAACTTCGGCAACCCGGAGCACCCCGAGGTCATGTGGCAGCTGTCGGAGGCGATCGACGGCATGGCGGAGGCCTGCTCGTCGTTCGACCTCCCGGTCGTCGGCGGCAACGTGAGCCTCTACAACGAGTCCCGGGGAATGGACATCGACCCGACGCCGGTGGTGGGGGTCCTCGGCTGCATCGACGACCTCCGACGCCGCCCGCCGGGTGTGCGCCTCGTGGAGGGTGGCCGTCTGGTGCTCGTCGGGGCCACGCAGCCCGAGCTGTCGGGCTCGCTGTGGGCCCGGGACAAGGGCCATCGCGGCGGTCGCCTCCCCGCCCTCGATCCCGAGCTGCACCTGCGGGTGGCCGGTGTGGTGCGCGACCTGGTGAACGGCGGCCTGCTGGCCGGCGTCCACGACATCTCCAGCGGCGGGCTCGCGCTGGCCCTGGCCGAGCTGTGCGTGCGCTCCGGGCTCGGTGCACAGGTGGCCCGGGTGGCCGACGCGGCCGAGCTGTTCTCGGAGTCGCCGTCGCGCGTCGTGGCCTGCGTGACCCCCGACTCGCTGCCCTACGTCGAGCGGGTGCTCGGCAACGCCGGTGTGCCCTTCGCCCGCATCGGCGTGGCCTCGGGTGATCGGCTATCGGTGAAGGGCCTGCTCGACGTGTCCGTGGCCGAGCTCGGCACCGTGTGGCAGCAGCGCCTGCCCGAGGCGCTCGGGTCGGGAACCACCCAGGGGTGATCACCCGGCACGCCGCGGCGCGGCCACCGGTGGGACGGGCTGGTTCGGGGTTGGCCCCGAGCCGTCGCTAGCATGGGCGCCGTGCACGATCCGGACGCCGACGGAGCGGCCCACCTCGACGAGACCCCGGGTCACGAGTGCGGGGTGTTCGGGGTGTACGCCCCGGCCCAGCCGGTCGCCCACCTGAGCTACCTCGGTCTGTACGCCCTGCAGCACCGCGGCCAGGAATCCGCCGGCATCGCGGTGAGCGACGGACACACCATCACCGTCGTGAAGGACATGGGGCTCGTGTCGAACGTGTTCGACGACCGCACCCTGGCCGCGCTCACCGGGCACCTGGCCATCGGCCACACCAGGTACTCGACGACGGGGTCGAGCACCTGGCGCAACGCCCAGCCCTTCTACCGGACGGTCGGCGCCCACTCCTTCGCCCTCGGCCACAACGGGAACCTGGTCAACACCGAGGATCTCGCCGCGCAGGCGGGCATGCTGCCCGGCGCCGTCACGAGCGACAGCGACCTGGTGGCCGAGCTCATCACCCAGGAGCTGGCCCGCGATCCCGAGCCCTCCAGCGACGGGCGGGCGTTGGAGCGGGCGCTCATGCGGGTGCTGCCCCATCTCGAGGGCGCCTTCTCCTTCGTGGTCATGGACGAGGGCCACGTCATCGGCGTCCGGGATCCCCACGGCTTCTGGCCGCTGTGCCTGGGCAAGCTCGACGACGGCTGGGCGCTGGCCTCGGAGAGCCCGGCGCTCGACATCGTGGGTGCCCGCCAGGTCCGCGAGATCGCCCCCGGGGAGATGGTGATCATCGACGCCGCCGGGGTCCGCTCGGTGCAGCCCTGGTCGCAGCACACCATCGACCCCCGCCTCTGCCTCATGGAGTTCGTGTACTTCCACCGGCCCGACGGCAGCCTCTACGGCCAGAACGTCCACCGGGCCCGCGTGCAGATGGGCGAGCAGCTCGCCGAGCAGGCGCCCGTCGACGCCGACCTGGTCATGGGTGTACCCGAGTCGGGCCTGCCCGCCGCCGAGGGCTTCTCGCGGCACTCGGGGATCCCCTTCGGCCAGGGCCTGGTCAAGAACCGCTACATCGGCCGCACCTTCATCGCCCCCAACCAGGAGATGCGAGCCCTCGGGGTGCGCCTGAAGCTCAACCCGCTGCGCGACAACATCGAGGGCAAGCGCCTCATCGTGGTGGACGACTCGATCGTGCGCGGCACGACCACCCGGGCCATGGTGGGCATGCTGCGCGAGGCCGGCGCCGTCGAGGTTCACCTGCGCATCTCCTCCCCGCCCTACACGTGGCCCTGCTTCTACGGCATGGACACCGGCACGAGGGGCGAGCTCATCGCCGCCAACCTCGCGGTCGGCGAGATCCGCGACTACCTCAACGTCGACAGCCTCGCCTACCTGGAGCTCGACCGCCTGAAGGCAGCGACCGGCACCGCCGGCGCCGGATTCTGCGACGCCTGCTTCACCGGGCTGTACCCGGTCGAGGTGCCTGTCAGCCTCACCAAGGGCGTGCTCGAAGCGTCGCCGGCCCGGCCCGCTGACGCACCGAGCACCCTCAGCCTGCTGTTCGACGACGCCTCGCTGCCCGCCGACGAGGCGCGCCGACACGGCGCGTGAGCGCCGGTGCACGCCCCCGCCGACCAGTCCCGGAGCCGAACGACCCATGGGTGAGACCTACGAAGCCGCCGGTGTGAGCATCACCGCCGGCGAAGAAGCGGTGGAGCGGATCAAGGCCAAGGTCCGGTCGACCTTCCGGCCCGAGGTGATCGGCGACATCGGCGGGTTCGGCGGCCTGTTCCGCTTCGACACCGGCCGCTACCGGCGTCCCGTGCTCGTGTCCTCCACCGACGGCGTGGGCACCAAGGCGCTCGTGGCCCAGGCGGCGGGGCAGTTCGAGACGATCGGCATCGATCTCGTGGCGATGTGCGTCGACGATCTCGTGTGCCAGGGCGCGGAGCCCCTGTTCTTCCTCGACTACATCGCCGTCGGACGACTCGATCCCGACCACATCGAACAGCTCGTGGAAGGCGTCGCCGAGGGGTGCCGTCAGGCCGGGTGCGCGCTGATCGGGGGCGAGATGGCCGAACACCCCGGCGCCATGGAGCCCGGTGAGTTCGACCTGGTGGGTTTCGCCGTGGGGGTCGCCGAGCAGGACCGCATCCTCGCCGGCGCGCACATCCGACCCGGCGACGTGCTGATCGGACTGCCGTCACCCAACCTGCGCAGCAACGGCTACTCGCTCGTCCGCCGGGTGTTCTTCGACGTGGCCGGGCGGGACCTCGACGAGCCGCCCTACGAGGGGGCGGCGCACTCGCTGGCCGACGAGCTGCTGAGCCCCTCGGTCATCTACTCGCCGGCGGTGCTGAAGCTGCTCGATGCGGTGGACGTGCGGGCCGTGGCCCACATCACCGGTGGTGGCATCCCCGGCAACCTCAGCCGGGTGCTGCCGCCCGGCACCGCGGCCGTGGTCGAGCGCGGCAGCTGGGACGTGCCGCAGGTCTTCACCGAGATCCAGCGACTCGGCAAGGTGAGCGACGACGAGATGGCCCGGGTGTTCAACCTGGGTCTGGGCATGATCGCGGTCGTGCCCGCGGCCGAGGTGTTCAAGGCGCTCGACGTGCTGCGGGGCGCGGGCCACCGTGCCGTCGAGGTGGGTCGGATCGAACCGGGCGACGGTCAGGTCGTGCTGCGCTGATCCGCTGAGCAGCGGCCGGCCCGCCTCCCGGCCGACGGGCAGGTCACTCGTTCCAGCCGATGCGGCACCACGTGTGGGTGTGGCAGGCCGGGCAGCGCATCCAGTGGCCGTGACGACGGGCGGGCAGCCACACCGAGATGCTCACCAGACGCACGCCCAGGTCGACGAGCGAGACCCGGCTGCGGGACCCGCACGACGAGCACGCGACGACCACGGTGCCCACCTGGCGCGGGCCCGTCGAGAAGAACGCGGCGCGACCCTCCTTCTGGTTGCCGACACCGAGCTGGTCGCGCGCCGCCACCGGCGGCGAGGAGAACAGGGCTGCCTTGCCGGCGGGGTCCATGTGGCGAGGTGTGGTGCCTGCGGCGCCCCGATGTGGGCCGGGACGCCCCGTCCCCCGGGGGGTCGACTCGTCGTCGCCGATCGGGGTCATCGGGCCTCCAGGAGGCTGCGGGCCAGTTGGCGGTAGGCCTGGGCCGGTTTCGACGAGGGCGCGTGCTCCAGGATCGACCGACCCTGCGCAGGCGCTTCGGCCACCTTGACCGACTTGGGCACGGGTGGTTCGAGGACGCGCAACCCGTACCGCTCGGGCACCGAATCGACGACCTCCTGGGCCAGGCGGGTGCGCCGGTCGAACAGTGTGGCCACGACGCCGAGCACGCGCAGATCCGGGTTGGTGTAGGCCCGGACGTCCTCGATGGTCTCGAGCAGTTGGCCGACGCCGCGGTTGCTGAGCGTCTCGCACTGCAGGGGTACGAGCACCTCGCCGGCGGCGGTCAGCCCGTTGATGGTCAGGATCCCCAGCGACGGAGGGCAGTCGATCAGCACGACGTCGTAGGAGCCGACCAGCGGTCCGAGTGCCCGCTTGAGCTGGAACTCCCGCCCGGTGCGGCTCAGCAGGTGCACCTCGGCGCCGGCGAGATCGATGGTGGCGGGGAGCAGGTGCACGTCTCCCACCTTGACCAGCACCTCGGCGGCCTTCGCCCGACCGAGCATGACGTCGTGGAGCGATCGTTCCAGTGCGTCGGGGTCGACGCCGAAGGAGAAGGTCAGGCAGGCCTGGGGGTCGAGATCGACCACGAGCACCCGCTGGCCCTGCTCCGCCAGCGCCGCGCCCAGCGCGTGGACGGTCGTCGTCTTGGCCACGCCACCCTTCTGGTTGGCGACGGCGATGACGCGGGTCATGCGGCGAGTGTAGGCACGGCTCCGCCCGCGGTCGAAGGCGCCCGATCCGCTCGACCGGCTCCCGTCGGGGGCGCCGAATGGCCGCTGAGCTGGGCGATCGCGGTCCTCGACCACCCGCTCGAGGATGGCCGTCGGGTCGCATGTCACACCCGGTAACGTCGTCGACGTGAGCCGTGCCGATCTGGTCGCCCATCTGCTGTCGCATTCCGTGCGCACCGGGGACTTCGTGCTCAAGTCGGGCCGTCGGTCGAGCTGGTTCATCGATTCGAAGCAGACGGTCTGTCGGCCCGACGGCATCCTGCTGGTGGCCGACGCCGCGCTCGAGGTGATCCCCGCCGACGTCAGCGCCATCGGAGGCCTCACCGTGGGCGCCGATCCCGTCGCCTACGGCGTCGCCGCGGTGGCGGCGACCCGGGGCCGTGCCCTGCGGTCCTTCACCATCCGCAAGGAGGCCAAGGACCACGGCGTCGCGGGCCGACTGGCCGGGGCGCTGCTGCCCGGCGATCGGGTGGTCATCACCGAGGACACCGTCACCAGGGGCGCATCGCCGCTCGAGGCGGCACGCGTGGTGCGCGAGCTCGGTGCCGAGCCGGTGATGATCCTGGTCGTGGTGGACCGCGGTGGCACCTGTGGCGCCCTGGCCGCGGAGCAGGGGATCGCCTTCCACGCACTGGTGACGGCGCCCGATCTGGGCTTCGACTACGCTAGCGTCTGCGCGCCATGGCCGAGACCCCCACCGCCGCGTTCTCCGTCCGCATCCGTGTCCGCCTGGAGAACCGACCGGGCATGCTGGGACGGTTGGCCGTCGCCATCGGCGACGCCGGCGGCAACATCAGCGGGCTGGAGGGCTTCGAGGCCAAGCTGAGCCACCTCGACGAGGACATCGTCGTCAACTGCGCCAGCGAGGACCACCAACGGCTGGTGCTGACGGCCATCGAGGGCCTCGACGGCATCGAGGTGCTCGAGTGGGACGACCGCACCTTCACCATGCACGAGGGCGGCAAGATCGAGGTGCTGGCCCTGTCGCCGGTGGGCGACCGCGACGACCTCTCGATGGCCTACACGCCCGGTGTGGCCCGGGTGTGCACGGCCATCGCCGAGAACCCGGCGCTGGCGCACCGGTACACGATCAAGCGCAACACGGTGGCCATCGTCACCGACGGCACCGCCGTGCTCGGCCTGGGCGACATCGGTCCCGCAGCGGCGCTGCCGGTCATGGAGGGCAAAGCCCTGCTGTTCAAGGAGTTCGCCGGCGTCGACGCCTTCCCCATCTGCCTCGACACCTCCAGCGCGGAGGAGACGATCGAGACCGTGCAGCGGTTGGCGCCCGTGTTCGGGGGCATCAACCTGGAGGACATCGCCGCTCCGCAGTGCTTCGAGATCGAGCAGCGGCTGCAGGCGTCGCTCGACATCCCGGTGTTCCACGACGACCAGCACGGCACGGCGGTGGTCGTGCTGGCGGCACTGGTCAACGCACTGCGCATCGTCGACAAGAAGATGGCCGACCTCAGGGTGGTCATCTCCGGGGTGGGCGCCGCCGGCGTGGCCATCAGCAAGATCCTGATGGAGGCAGGCGTGCCCGAGGTGATCGGCAGCGACCGCATCGGCGCGATCTGGGAGGGGCGAGACGACCTCAACCCGGCCAAGCGGTGGTTCGCCGAGCACACCAACCCGACGGGCGCGCAGGGCACCCTCCCCGAGCTCCTCCCGGGAGCCGACGTGTTCGTGGGGGTGAGCGGGCCGGGCCTGCTCGGCCGCGACGACGTCGCCCGCATGGGCAGCGCCCCGATCGTGTTCGCGCTGGCCAACCCCGAGCCCGAGATCCGACCCGAGGCCGTGGAGGGCCTCGTGGCGGTGATGGCGACCGGCCGCAGCGACTACCCGAACCAGATCAACAACGTCCTGTGCTTCCCCGGCATCTTCCGGGGCGCGCTCGACGCGGGCGCCACCTCGATCACGGAGAGCATGAAGCTGGCCGCTGCCGACGCCATCGCCTCCGCGGTGGCCGACGACGACCTCGCTCCCGGCTTCGTCATCCCGTCGGTGTTCGACAAGCGCGTGGGTTACCTGGTCGCCGAGGCCGCCGCCCGCGCCGCCCGCGACGCGGGCGTCTGCCGTCCCTGAGCCGTGGACGCACCCCGGGCCGTCACCTTCGACTTCTGGAACACGTTGATGGTGCCCGACGGGCGGGCGACCCGCGCCGCTCGCGTGGCCGCCCTGGGGGAGCTGTTCGCCGCCTGGGGACTCGACCTCCCGGCCCAGCGGATCGACGTCGGTCTCGACGCGATCGTGCGTGCCTTCGACGAGGCGTGGGCGGCGAACCGCCAGTTCACCGCGGTGGACGCGGCCCGATCCCTGGCCGACGACCTCATGGTGCCCGTCGACACCGCTCGACACGAGGCGCTCACCGAGTGCTTCGCCTCGTCGGGCCTGCGAGCCCCGGTCGACCCGGCCGCGAACATCGCCGCCACCCTGGCGACGCTGCGGGATGCCGGTGTGCGCATCGGGATCATCTGCGACGTCGGGCTCAGCCCGTCCTGGGTGCTGCGCAGCTACCTCGAGCACCACGACCTGCTCCGGTACTTCGACCACTGGTCCTTCTCGGACGAGGTCGGCGTCTACAAGCCCGACGGGTCCATCTTCGCCCACGCCCTCGCCGGCCTGGGCATCGACGACCCGGCGCAGGCGGCCCACGTGGGCGACCTGCGCCGCACCGACGTCGCCGGCGCGCTGGCCCACGGCTTGATCGCGGTGCGCTACCGGGGGGTGAACGACGACCACGAGCTCGGTCCGGAGGGCGAGATCGAGGCGGATCACGTCATCGACGATCACGCCGAGTTGCCCCTCGTGCTGGGCGTCGGCTGATTCCCTATCGGGGGTCGTGCCCGAGGCGCGGGTCGGCAGCCAGGCGGAAGGCGTTGGCGACCTGGCGTGACGCCGGGTCGACGAGCTGGGGGTAGGTCCGGCCGGGCAGGGCGATGACGGCGAAGATCTCCCGGACGAGCTCCTCGAAGCGCACGAAGCCCACGACCCCGCCCGAACGGGTGTCGACGACCCACACGCCGCACCGCCGATCCGGGCCGTTGTCGGTGACCGGGATGCCCTCGAACACCTTGTCCCGGACCTGGGACAACCCGACGAACGCGTAGGGGCCGACGAAGTCGAGGCCGCGCGTGAAACCCGGTAGCTCGACGACCGTCTCGACGGTGCCCCGCTCGACGTCGACGACGCCGAGCCTGCCGTGACCGGATTCGAGGACCCAGAGTCGGCCGTCGTGCCACCGGGGCGAGTGGGGCATGCAGAGCCCTGCGACGACGACCCCGCCGCTCGGCACGTCGAGGACGACGCCGCCGTCCTCCTTGTCGGCCCGCCAGCCTTCGGGCTCGTCGCTCACCGCCAGCGCGGTCACGAACCGTGGCTCGTCGTCGACCACGGCCAGCCCGTTGAGGTGGCAGCGGTCCTCGGCGCTCAGCGCCGTGACGAAGGACGGCTGCCATCGGGGCACGAAGCTGTACAGCGAGTCCAGGGTCGCCAGACACGAGAACCTGGTGTTGACGATCCACAGCTTGTTGCCTGCGAAGGCGACGTCGTGGACCCGGATGTCGCCGGTGACGTGGCAGGCACGAGGCAGGTAGCACGCGTCGTAGCGGTCCGGCGGTCGTAGCGATGCGGCGACGATCGGGTGATCCTGGTAGATCCAGACCTCGTGACGGGTGGCGATGGCGAGCAGGTCCCGGTGCAGGGCGAGCCCCATCGGGCGGGGGAACGGGGGGAACAGCGCGCTCAGGTGCCCGTGGTCCGGGCGCAGGACGATGACCCGACCGCGCTGGTACGTGGACAGCACCAGCGAGACGTCGAGCTCGTGCAGCAGGTCGGGCAGTGTCCGTGTGTGCGTGCTCCGGAAGGCCTCGGCGAGGGTGATCACCCCCGTATTGTCGGTCTGCACGGCCCGGACAGCGTTCATCCGTCGGTGCCCCGCCGTGCCACCGACGCGGATCGGGTGTGGTCGGGGCTCGTCTACGCTTCGCACCCGGCGCCGCGATGGGTCGGGGGACCCGTCGCCAGGGCCGGGGAGGTCGACGTGGACGACACCACGTCCGTGGTCCAGCCTGCGTTGCCGCTCGATCGGCTCCTGTCCGACCCGATCGGCGCGTTGGCGCAGGCTCGGAGCACGGGGCCGGTGTGCCACAACGAGATGGGCCCCGTCGTCGTGGGCTACGAGGCGGTCCGCGAGGTCCTCACCGACCGCCGCTACGAGGATCGCATCACCACCGTGCTCGCCCTGCAGGGTGTGACCAGCGGGCCCTTCCACGACTGGATGGCGCGTTCGCCCCTCGACCACGACGGCGAGGAGCACCGGCGCTGGCGTGCGCTCATGAGCCGGACCTTCACCCCGCGCCGCGTGGAGCGGCTCCGGCCGGCACTCGTGGCCATGACGGAGCGACTCGTCGACGGCTTCGTCGAGCGGGGCGAGTGCGAGGTGATGACCGAGCTGGCCGACGTGCTCCCGTCGTGGGGACTCGGCGAGCTGATCGGCGTGCCGGAGGAGGACCGCGACCGGTTCTGCGACCTCGCCAACACGATCGGCCTCGGGTTCAACGCCATCATGCTGCCGCTGCACATCCACGAGGTCGACGCAGCACTCACCGAGCTGTTGGCGTACGCCACCACGCTCGTCGACGCGCGCCGCCGCGAGCCGGCGGACGACCTGGTGAGTCGCCTGGCTGCGACGATCGACGATCCCGCCGCGGCCGACGGCGGCCCGCCCTGGTCCACCGACGACATCGCCTCGTTCGTGGCCGGGCTGGTCTTCGCCGGCCACGAGACCACGCGCAACCAGATCGGGTTGCTCGTCTGGGTCCTGTCGGCGCATCCCGAGGTGTGGGACGCCGTGGCGTCCGGCGCCGTCAGCAGTGCGGCGGTGGTGGAGGAGGTGCTGCGCTTGCGCTCCACGGCCACCAGCGTCGTACGGGTGGCGACCGAGGACGACACCCGCCACGGCGTACCCGTGCGTGCCGGCGAGCCGGTGCTGGTGTCGCTGTGGGGAGCCGATCACGACCCGTCGGCCTTCCCGGAACCCGAGGTCTTCGACCCGACCCGGTCCGCCGGCGCCGGCCACGTGGCCTTCGGACACGGCCCCCATCACTGCCTCGGCGCCGCGCTGGCACGCGCCGAGCTGCAGATCGTGCTCGACGTGCTGGCGCGCCGCGTCACCTGCCCCGTCCTGGTCGACGGCGGACAGTGGCGCCCGCCGGTGGGCATCACCGGCCCCGACCGTCTGGCTGTCACGTTCGCGGCCCGCTGAGCCTGCGACATGGCGGTCCACGGCGCTGCGCCGGCGCCGCCTGCGGGGCGGCGCCGAGCGGACCGTCCCGCGGCTACCGTCGGCGGCCATGGCACCAGAGGCGGAGACGGCCGGAGCGGGCGACCCGACGGGGGCGGCGGGTGACGCCGACAAGATGCACTTCCGGCGCATGGACGAGGGGACCGACGCCGACTTCGCGGTGCTCGCACGTGTGCACGAGGAGAACATCCGCAAGCTGCCCGATCTCCTCATGGGGCTGCTGACGGACCTGTCGGCCGACGAGGCCTACCCCGTCGACCGGCTGGAGCACAGCCTGCAGACGGCGACCCGGGCCCTGCGAGACGGCAGGGACGAGGAGTACGTGGTCTGTGCGCTGCTCCACGATGTGGGTGAGAGCCTCGGGCCGTTCAACCACGGCGAGGTCATCGCGGCCGTCCTGAGGCCGTTCGTGTCCGAGGCGAACCACTGGATGTTGGAGCACCACCCCGTGTTCCAGGTGTACTTCTACGGCACGCACCTGGGCATCGACCCCGATGCGCGGGAGGCGTACCGCTCGAGCCCGTACTTCGACCGCACGGCCGAGTTCTGTGCCCTCTACGACGAGGTCAGCTTCGACCCCGACTACGACAGCGAGCCCATGAGCACCTTCGAGCCCCTGGTGCGCAGGGTGCTGGCCAAGACCTGGACGCCACCGGCCTGACCGGCGGCGCGGGCTGGCGCCGGGGGACGGTACCGTCTGCGCCGTGACGACCGGTGGGTGGCCCCTGGAAGGGCGCCAGGCGGACCTCGACGCCACGGTGCGAGCCCTCGACGGGGACCACCACGTCGCCATCCTGGGCGTGGCCGGCCTGGGCAAGACCCGACTCGCCGAAGCGGTGGCCGACGCGCTGGTCGCCCGTGGCGGCGCCGTGCGCCGGGTGGTCGCCACACCCGGCGACGTGTCGTTCCGGCTGGCCCCGTTCCTCGGTCTGCTCGACGGCCGCCTCGACGACCCGCTGGCTGCGGTCCTCGACGCGCTGGCGGCGCCCACCGGCACCCCGCGCGACGCGGCGTCGTCGGTGCTGGTGGTCGACGACGCCCACAACCTCGACCCGACCTCGGCCGGCCTGGTGCAGCAGCTCGCCGTGCATCGACCGCCGGTGGGCGGTTCGTCGCTGCGGTTGCTCCTGCTGGCCCGCACCGGGGTCGAGCTGCCCGACGCCGTCGCGGCGGTGCTCGCCGACGGCCACACGACCATCCTGACGCCCGGCCCGCTCGACGACGCTGCCGCCCGGCGCGCGGTGGCGGCCCGGCTGGGCGGCCGCCTCGAGCCGCACTCGGCGGATCGCATCGTGGGGGTGGCGCACGGCAACCCGCTCTACCTGCGCGAGATCGTGGAAGGGGCCCTGGCGACCGGGGCCCTGGTGGAGGAGGCCGGTCTGTGGCGCCTGCGGGGCGAGCTGACGGTCACGCCCGTGCTCGAGGACGTGGTGCTCGCGCGGCTGCTCAGTCTGCCGGGCGACGAGCTCGATGCGGTCGAGCTGGTCGCCGTCGCCGGCGAGTTGGATCTCGCCGTGCTCGGCCGACTCGTGACCCCGGCGCGCCTCGAGCGCCTGGAGCGCGGCGCGCACCTCCGGGTACGTCGCGTCGCCGGTCGCACCGTGGTCGACGTCGGCCACCCGTTGGTGCGCGAGCTGTTGCGCGCCCGCCTCCCCGCCCTCGGCTCGCTGCGGCTGTGTCGTTCCCTGGCCGAGGCGACACAGGGGGCGCTCGCCGACGGGACCCTCCCCGAGCGCGGTGAGGCCCGCGTCCAGATGGCCGCCTGGTACCTCAACGGCGGCGTGACCCCACCGGCCGACGAGCTGCTCGCAGCGGCGACGACGGCCACGGAGCTCGGCGACACCGGGTTGGGCGCACGTCTCGCGCTCGCTGCCTGCGAGGCCCGTCCCGACGCCCGGTCCGCCCTCGTGGCCGCGTGGTGCCTGGGTCAGCGCGGCGCGCACGCCGAGGCCATCGAGCTCGTTCAACGGTTCAGGCCCCTGGTCGAGGACCCCTGGGAGCGGGCGGCCATGGACCTGCGGGTGGCCGAGGAGCACTGGTGGGGGGACCAGGACCGCGGGCGCGCGCTGGCTGCGCTGCATGCCGGGCTCGACGGGACGGGCGACGAAGGTGCGCTGCTGCAGGCGCAGCTCGGCGTGTTCGCGGTGCTCGACGGGCGCATCACCGAAGCCGAGGTCGTGGGCCGGCGGTACGTGGGACACCGGCGGGCGTGGGTGCGCTTCATCGCCGGGCTGGCCCTGGCCCAGTCCCTCGCCTATGCCGACCGGGGCGCCGAGGCGGCCGAGATCGCCGGCGAGCTGCACCGCGCCCTCCAGGACGAGCGCGCGGATCTGCTCGGCGACGTCGACCTGCACGTCGTCGGGTTGCAGCTCGGGTTGCTCTACGACGGCCGGCTGGCCGAGGCCGTCTCGCTCGCGGAGCTGGTCGACGGCGCGGCCCGGTCCCGCCCCGACCGTCAGGCGCGGGCGTGGGGTGCCGTGCTGCGAGGGTCGAGCGCGCTGGTGGCGGGTGATCTCGATCTGGCCCTGCGGCGCCTGCTCGAAGCCGAGCTGTTGTGGATGGAGTGCGGACTGCGCGGGCCGGCACGCTGGTGTGGCACCGGCGTGGCCCTCGCCGCGGCCGGTCTCGGCGAGACCGCCACCGCTCGGGCGGCGCTGGCGCGCATGGCTGCCTACCCGGCGGAGTGCTTCGAGCTGTTCGAGCCGTTGCAGCGTCTCGCCGGTGCCTGGGTGGCGATGGCCGAGCACGACCAGGCCCGGGCCCGTTCCCTCGGTGCCGAGGCCTCGGAACTGGCCCGCGTGCGGGGTGCCTGGGCGTTCGCGTCGTGGATCGCCCACGACCTCGCCCGCCTGGGCCTCGACGACCTGGCCGCCGTCGTGGTGGACGCGCTCCCGGGCGAGCGGTCGCCGTTGTCTGCCGCCCGTGTGGCCTATGTGCGGGCAGGCCTGGCGCGGGACCCGGCCGCCTTCGACGCCGTCGCGGACGGCTTCGAGGCGATGGGCGCGGCACTCTTCGCGGCCGAGTCCCACGCTCGTGCCGCCCGGTTGCGGCGCGGTGCGGGCCAGCGACGAGCGGCGCTTCGAAACGAGGGGCGCACGGGTGCGCTGCTGGAGAGCCTGCCGGCGGCCAGCACGCCGCCGTTGGCGTCACGACACGGCCAGGGACCCCTGTCGCCGCGGGAGCGACAGGTCGCGGAGCTGGCTGCCGCCGGTCGCTCCAACCGGGACATCGCCACGCTGCTGGTGGTCTCGGAGCGCACCGTCGAGAACCACCTCTACCGGGTGTTCATCAAGCTGGGCGTCGGATCACGCGCCGACCTCGCCGGTGTGCTGGGGGCCGTGGACGGCTGAGTATCCCGTCGTCGCGTTGTGTGGCCGCCACTCATGCACCGGTACGCCGTCGTGTGGTCTGTTGCACCCGTGCCTGCATCTCGCGCCGATCTCGCTGCGTTGCTGGACGCGCTGGCCGGTGATCCCGATCTGGCCCAGCGCCTGCAGCTGGAGCCTGCGTCGGTGCTGGCCGAGTGGGAGTTGACCGACGACGAGCTCGCCCGTCTGGATCGCCGGCTGCGACGACAGGACGGCCTTCGTCTCGATCAGCTCTTCGCCCTACCCGCCGATGAGGCGGACCCGCTGTCGCCATGGGCGGCACCCACCCCCGAGGAGAACCCCTGATGTCCCTGATACGCCCGATGTCGCAACCCGTTCCCGGTGCGCGCTCGCATCGAGCCCGCACCGCCGCCGTCCTCGTCGTGCTCGCCCTGGCTCTCGCCGGCTGCTCCGGGGATGACGACGGCGACGTCGCCACCGACGAGTCTGCGGCCACCGACGGCGACGCGTCCAGCGACGGCGGCGGGGGAGGCGGCGGCGACGAGGCCTCGGGCGAGGTCGACCCACGGGCGCTCGACGACCCGTGCACGATCTTCCCCTCCTCCACGATCGAGGACGTGCTCGGTGAGCCGGTCGAGTTCCCGTCGCCGAACCTGCAGACCTACGAGATCGGCTGCGACTGGTCGGCCTCGTCGGGACCGTACATGTCCTACCGGCTGGAGACCGAGCGCCCCGGCCAGGAGGCCTACGACGGCGTCATGCAGTACCTCGAGGTGTCCGAGGGCGTCGAGGAGCTCGACCTCGGTGACCAGGCGGTCATCAAGGTGGTGGAGGGTGAGACCGGTGAGAACGCCACCCTCGACGCCGTCATCAACGACTGGTACGTCAACCTGACGGTCGCAGACACCGACGATCCCCGCGCTGGGGCCGTCGAGCTGGCCGAGTACCTCGAGCGTGTGCTGGTGCCGTTCACCGCCATGGAGGGCGGCTCGACCGACGGCGAGGAGGGGGCGTCCGACGACGGCGACGCCGTACCCGGCACGCTGGTGGACTTCGAGGTGACCATCGAGGAGCCCGCCGAGATGGCCGGTACGACGACGCTCGACAGCCTCGACATGGTGGGCCTGGCCGGCTTCGCCAACTGCTCGCAGCCCGGCAGCGCCATCTTCGTGTTGGCCTTCAACGCCCCGCCGGCAACCGATCCACCTACTCCGGTGGGTGTGTTCAACCTCACGGTCGAGGAGGGCATCGACGTCGGCGAGACGGCTCCCGTGGTGATCGGCGTCGGCCTGGGCCAGTCCGATGTGGCCACCACCACCAACTACGAGGGGACGATGACCGTCGATGCCGACGGCACGGGCGGCACCTTCGAGGCCGAGGGCGGCCCCAAGGGCACCTGGTCGTGCGAGTGGACGGAGTGAACACCTGCTGCGGCGGTGACGTCCGCGGGTGTCGTGGTCGGGCGGGGCCTGGTGCCTCGCCCGACCACTCGCGCTGCTGGTCGGGGGCGGGTTGGTTCGGCGTGGGGCTGTCGGATTCCGACAGCTGCTCGCGTTGCCGGAACCCGGGGCGGGACCACGCAGGGATCGTCGGGGTCGAGGCTCGACCCCGACGGAGGGGCTGGGGTGACGCCCGCCAGCGCTGCACGACGGTCGGATCCCGCGCCGGAAAACGACCGCAGGTCAGACCGGAAACCCGGTCTGACCTGGTGGTTCGTGTGGTGGTCGGGACCGGCGTCGATCCGGTGACCTTCCGCTTTTCAGGCGGACGCTCTGCCAACTGAGCTACCCGACCAGGTTCCACCCCCACCGACGTGGGGGAGGATGTCGCCGCTGAGCGGCGAGGGCGGTCCCGACGGGATTTGAACCCGCGACCTCCGGCTTGACAGGCCGGCGTGCACTCCAAACTGCACCACGGGACCTCGACTCGCTATGTGGCTCGAGGCCGCACCCCCAACGGGATTCGAACCCGTGTTACCGCCTTGAAAGGGCGGCGTCCTAGGCCACTGGACGATGGGGGCTCTTACCCTGAGGGCGCCGGTCACCATAGCAGGCCCAACGGGGCGCTCAACTCGGATCGTCCGCCGCACCCCGGACGTCTGCTCGCCTCGCCCGGCCGAGCACCGCGTCGGTCTGGCGCCGCGCCTCCGTGGCACCATGGCGATGCGTGGCTCCCCCCGATGCCGACCCCCCTCCACGTCCCGACCGGCCGTGGCCGCAGCCCCCGGCTCCACCGATGGCGCCGCCCGGGGGATGGACCGTCCCGCCGGGGATGACCCCGGAGCCGGGCCCCACCTACCCGGGTGGCCCACCGCCCCCTCCCGCCGGGACGACTCCGCCGCCGTGGGGTGATCCGGGAGCCCGGTCACCGGGCGCGCCGTGGCCGCCGACGGTGGAGCGTTCGAAGAACCGCGTCATCGGCACGGCGGTGCTCGCGGCGGTGGTCGCCTTCCTCGTGGGCCTGGGCATCCTCGTGCTCGTGGTGCCCGCTCCCGATCCCTACCCCGATCAGTGGGATCCTCGGGTCGAGGAGTACGTCGCCTTCGTGGAGCGCACGACCGGCGAGCGCTTCGAGCACCCGGTGGACGTCGAGTTCCTCACCGAGGAAGCGTTCGTCGCCGACATCACGGGCGCCGAGGAGCCCGAGCCCAGCGCCGAGGACCGTGCCGACGCGGACCGCTACGAGGGGATCCTGCGGGCGCTGGGCGTGGTGGAGGGTGACGTGGACCTGCTGGCCGACTCGGAGACCGTGCTGGGTGAGTCGACCGCGGCCTACTACGACGCCGAGGACCGGCGCATCCGGGTGCGGGGCACGGAGCTGACCCAGCCGGTCGAGGTCACGCTGGTCCACGAGCTCACCCACGCCCTGCAGGACCAGGTCGTGGATCTGGGCCGCCTCGACGACCTGGAGTCCGACGAGGAGGCGAGCGCGTTCCGGGCGGTCGTCGAGGGTCACGCCTCGGTGGTGGAGCAGGCCTGGATCGAGCAGCTGGACGACGACGAGCGCGCCGCCTACGACGAGGAGCTCGCCGCCCAGGTCGAGGAGGTCGACACCGAGGGCGTGCCCGACGTGCTCGTCGCCCAGTTCTCGGCCCCCTATCTGCTGGGTGCGCCCTTCGTGGGCATCATCGAGGAGCGCGACGGTCCCGACGCCGCCTGGGACGTGTTGCGGGATCCACCGGCGAACGAGGACCAGCTCCTCGACCCCGGCCGCTACGAGGAGGCCGACGCCGCCGAGGAGGTCGATCCGTCGCCGCCCGACGGCGAGGTGCTGGAGGAGGGGGGGTGGGGTGCGCTGGCGTGGTATCTGGTGCTGGCCGAGCGGATCGACGTGCACGACGCCCTCGCCGCCGTCGACGGCTGGGGTGGCGATTCGTATGCCCTGTACGAGCGCGACGGCGTGCCGTGTGTCCAGCTCGCCGTCACGGGCGACACGGCGACGGCGACCGACCGACTCCAGGACGCCCTGACGTCCTGGTCCGAGGGTCTGCCCGGCGTGGCCCTCGAGCGGGCCAGGGACGCCAACGGTGTCGACGTCGTCACCGTGGACGCGTGCGACCCCGGGCCCGATGCCTCCGTCGAGGTCGAGGGTCGCGCCCAGGAGGCGCTGCAGCTCCCGTCCGCTCGTCTCTACGTGTGGATGGGAGCGCTCACCGCCGGGCTCTCCGACGCCGAGGCGAGGTGCCTGGCGGAGGCCTTCACCGCCGAGCTCACGATGGAGGACCTGGCGGCCGAGGAGCCAGACGTGGACCGGGTGCAGCAGCTCTACGCAGAGGCGGACGCGAGCTGCCGGTGACGTTCGGGCCGCGCGTCGCTCCGGCGCGGTCGCGCTCGGGCCGGCTCAGCGTCGGGACCCGGGCGGGAGGCTGTCGCGCAGGGCGTGGACGATCTGCATGAGCAGCATGCCGAGGATCTCGTAGTAGGCGAGGAGCTGCTGTTGCTCGTCCTGGTCCGCTGCGCTCGGTTCCCCGTGCTCGTCGACATCGAGGGCTGTGCCGATCACCAGCCGCACCGCGTTGATCGACTGCATCCACTCGGTCAGCTGCTCCTCGGTCACGATCTCGGCCCGGATCGTGTCGTCCAGGACGTCGAGGGACCGGAACCGGACGTCGAGCAGTGCCATGCCCTGGCGGTCGCGGTAGGCCTGATCGGCTTGCGGGTCCTCGGTGTAGGCGGTGGGGAACAGTCGGCGGATGACCGGCGAGTCGGTGAACAGCAGTTCGCGCAGCTGCTGCCCGGCCGAGGCGATCAGGTCGCGCTCGGGCTCGGTCAGCTCGATGCGGAACCGTCCGTCGCCCTGTCGCCGGATCGGTCGTCGCCAGCGGGTCGGCACCGCTCAGTCCTGCTGCATCGTGGCCCACAGGCCGTGTTCGTGGAGGCGGAACACGTCGCGCTCCGCCTCGTCCTTCGTGCCCTGCGACACCACCGCCCGGCCCTTCTGGTGCACGTCGAGCATCAGGCGCTCGGCTTCGTGCAGCGAATAGCCGAACAGCTTCTGGAACACGTAGGTCACGTAGTCCATGAGGTTGATGGGGTCGTTCCAGACGATGACCACCCAGGGTCGTTGCTCGACGGGGGCCGTGTCACCGGTGGGCTGGTCGACCTCGACCGGGTTGGTCATGGGCGCGGCCGCTCGCATGACCGCCATTCTCGCCGCGATCGCCGTCCGGGTGCGACCGTGACCGCCGCAGCGTCACCGCGACGGCGTCACCCCGACGCCGTCGCGGCTGCGGGCGCCGAGAGGTCGGCGCGGCCTTCTTCGGGGCGAACCACGAGCGCCAGATGGAAGCGCACCACGGCGATCCACACGAGCGAGGCACCCAGCAGGTGCAGGGCCACCAGTCCCACTGGCACGCCGTTGAAGTACTGGGCGTAGCCGATCACGCCCTGGAGCACCAGCACCACGAGCAGCTGGTGGCCGCGGTCGACCAGGACCCGTGCGCCGCCGGCCCGTCGGGCCATCACCGTGGTCACCAGCGCGGCCGCCACCGTGAGCCAGGCGGCGATGCTGTGCAGGCGAACGACGTCGGGGACGTCGAAGGGCAGCCGCTCCACGTCGGGGTCGCCGCCGTGGGGGCCCGAGCCCGTCACCAGGGTGCCGACGAACAGCACGAGCATCGTCGACGCCACCAGCAGCCGGCTCATGGTCCGCACCTCGGCGGGAACCGCCGGGACGGGTTCGGTTGCCGGCTGCCGAGCACGCTCGTACAGCACAACGGCACACCAGATGACGACCATCGACAACAGGAAGTGGACCATGACGGTCGAGGGCGTCAGCTCCATCCACACCACGACGGCCCCCACCAACGCCTGGGCGAAGATACCCGCCGCGATGGCCACGGACCACCAGAGCAGATCCCGACGGTACGGCCGGCGGCGCAGGGCGCCGACGATGGCCAGGAGCACGGGGATGGAGATGAGCCCGGTGACCAGACGATTGCCGAACTCGACCCAGTCGTGGAACCCCCGCGCCGGGACGAACTGGTCCTCGTGGCAGTTGGGCCAGTCGGAGCAGCCCAGCCCGGATCCGGTCAGGCGCACGGCTCCTCCGGTGACCACGATCAGGGTCATGGCGAACAGCACGACCGCGGTGATGCGCCGGAAGGTCCTGGGGGAGACGGTCGGAACGGCCACGGGGTCAGGGTAGGGCTCGCAGACCGTCGCTCTCCAAGCGGGGGCACCGCCGTCGCCCGGGCGGCGCTTCGGGCTCCGTCGTGTCGGAGCGTCGCAGAGCCCCGCACTCGGGTGGGATGGATTGTCGTCGCTCACCCGGGCGCGCCTAGCGTTGGGGACGATGTACGCCACGGCCGAGATCTCGTTGCGCGCCCGTCTGGGTGCTTACGTGGCCCTCACCAAGCCGCGCATCATCGAGCTCCTCCTGGTCACCACGGTGCCGACGATGGTCGTCGCCGAGGAGGGCCTGCCCTCCGTGTGGCTGATGGTGGCCACCGTGGTCGGCGGCACCCTGGCTGCCGGTGGCGCCAACGCCATCAACATGTACGTGGACCGCGACATCGACGCCCTGATGAAGCGGACGCGGAACCGGCCCCTGGTCACCGGTGTGATCACGCCCCGCAGTGCCCTGGTGTTCGCCATCAGCATCGAGGTCATCGCCTTCCTGTGGCTGTGGCGCTTCGTGAACCTGCTGTCGGCCGGGCTGGCCGTGGCCGCCTGCCTGTTCTACGTGTTCGTGTACACCCTCTGGCTCAAGCGCACCTCGTCGAGCAACATCGTGATCGGGGGAGCGGCCGGAGCGGTGCCGGTCCTGATCGGTTGGACCGCCGTCACCGACGCGCTCGCCCTGGCCCCCGTCGTGCTGTTCGGGGTCATCTTCTTCTGGACGCCGCCCCACTTCTGGGCGCTGGCCATCCGCTACAAGGACGACTACGCATCGGCCTCGGTGCCCATGCTGCCCTCCGTGGCGAGCTTCGAAGCCACGGCACGCAAGATCGTGGCCTACACGGTGGTCGTGGTCGCCCTCAGCCTGGTCTTCGGGCCTGCCGCCTCGTTGGGCTTCCTCTACCTCGGGACGGCGGCCGCGCTCGGCGCGGTCTTCCTGTGGATGGCCGTCGACCTGCTGCGCTCCGGCGATTCGGGTCGGGCCATGCGTCTGTTCACCTTCTCGATCTCCTACGTGACCCTCCTGTTCGCCGTCATGGCGGTCGACGTCCTGGTGCGCAACGGGGTGTGAGCGTGGGGTCTCGTTTTCTGTCCCTCCGTCGGGCGCGTGTAGTGTCCCGACCTGATCCGTTCCCACAGGCAAAGGCGCTCGACAGGCCTGCCGACGCGGCTCTCGTGCCGTCTTCGGTAGACCGTCGGGCCCGGTGGTGGTGAGGTAACAACGACCGACATGGCGATCACCGACACCCGTCCCCAGTCCGAGGCGACGAGCTCGTCATCGGACGCCTCCCCTGTCGACCAGGGCGGCCTCGCCGAGGTCTTCGGCAGCGGCGACCACAAGACGATCGGCCGGCTCTACATCGGCGCCTCGCTGATCTTCGGCGTCGGCGCCTTCGTGTTGGCGGCGCTGTACGTCCTCGAGGGCCTCGACGCCGACCTGCTTCCCGACGACTGGGTCTTCCGGGTCTTCACCCTGTCCCAGCTGAGCGTCGTGCTCCTGTTCCTCGTGCCGCTCGCGCTGGGCATCGCCATGGTGGTGGTGCCGCTCCAGATCGGTGCGTCGACGCTGGCGTTCGCCCGGGGTGCGGCCGCTTCGTTCTGGACGTGGCTGGCCGGTGCCGGCCTGCTGCTCGCGAGCTACGCCACCGACGGCGGGCCCGACGGCACCGACCCCCAGGCCGTGAGCCTGTTCTACCTGGCCCTGGCGGGCATCCTGGGTGGCCTCATCCTGGCGTCGATCTCGGTTGCCACGACCGCGTTCACCCAGCGGGCTGCGGGCATGACCCTGTGGCGTGCACCGCTCTTCACGTGGTCGATGATCGTGGCCTGCTCGGCGTGGATCCTGAGCCTCTCGGTCCTGGTCGGCAACCTGGTGCTGATCTGGGTCGACCTCAAGTACGGCACCGCCGACGCCTTCACCAGCGCACAATGGCCGCAGATCGCGTGGCTGATCGTGTTGCCGCAGGTGTTCATCGTGGCCATCCCGGCCCTGGGCGCCATCAGCGAGACCGTGGCGTCCTTCGCGGGCGTGCGTCAGGCCCACCGGGCGCTCATGATGCACGCCATCGCGGCGTTCGGCGTGTTCACCATCGCTCCCTACGCCCAGGCCGCCTTCGTCGAACCGATACGAACCCAGCCGGTCTACGTGCTGCAGTCACTGCTGCTGATCGTGCCCGCCATGGTGCTGGCGGCGGGTTGGATCCACAGCGTCATGGTGGGCAAGGTCAAGCTCTCGTCGCCGGCGCTGACCGGCCTCTTCGGCACCGTCGCCCTCGTGGTCGCAGTGCTGCTGTCGGCTCCGTTCGTGCTCGACTCGCTGCAGCTCCAGGACGCCTCGGAGTTCCTCGAGAACCTCGGTCAGCTCGCGGACGCCATGGTGGGCTCGTCGATCTACTCGTGGGGCGTCGCCGCCCTCGCCGCGACGGTCGGCATGCTGGGTGCCGCTGCCGCCCTGCTCTTCTGGTCGCCCAAGATCTCCGGGCGCAGGGCCGCCGACGGCCTCGGCAAGCTCGCCGGTCTGCTGCTGCTCGTCGGCGGGCTGCTGCACGGCCTGCCCCTCCTGCTCGTCGGGCTCGGCAACGAGCTCGAGCCGCTGGCCGACGCCTCGGATGTCTTCTTCGTGGCCAGCGCCGGCGGCGCCGCCCTGGTGGTCGTCGGACTCCTGGCCGTCGCCGTCGCCCTGCTCGGCGCCCGGGGCACCGACGAGCCCGACGCCTGGGGGGTCGGCCAGACCCTCGAGTGGGCCACGGCGTCGCCGCCGGCGCGGGGCAACTTCGCCACCCAGCCGTCGGTCGACTCCGCCGAGCCGCTGCTCGACGAGACCGGGAAGGAGTCCTGATGGCTGTCGCCCTGTTGCCGGGTGAGGCCCCCGCCGCACCCGTCGCCCGACCCCGGGTCGCCCTCATCGGCACCGCCTTCGCCGCCGCCGCCTCGGCGCTGGGCATCCTCGGCGTGCTGGGGATCTACCTGGCCCAGCGAGGCGCGGTCCTCGCCGGGGGCGGGACCTGGCTGCCCGAGGGCACGGTCATCCCGCTCACCCAGCCCACGATGGCGCTGTTCACGCTGCTGATGTCCTCTGCGCTGGTGCAGTGGGCCGTCGACGCCATCGGCCGCAACGACCGGGTCCACACCTACCTGGCGATCGGCCTGACCTTCCTGCTCGGGTTCGCCACCGTGAACCTGATGTACTTCTTCTACAACAAGATGGCACTGCCGGCCGAGACCTCCCAGGCCGTGCTCCTCTACACCGTCAGCGGAGCGCATCTGGTGATGCTCCTCGCTGCCATGACCTATCTGGCTGTCATCTCCTTCCGTGCCCTGGGCGGGCAGTTCACCAGCCGCCAGCACGACGGGATCTCGGCCGCCGCCCTCTACTGGCACACCATGGTTGCGCTCTACGCGCTGATCTGGATCTCGATCTTCGTCACGAAGTAGGCCCCATGTTCCGCTCCCGCTTGTTCACCCCGGCGTTCCGCTTCTATACGGGTCTCGCCATCTGGTCGCTGGTGTTCGCGCTGGTCACCGCCATCTCCACCACGCTCGACGAGCAGTCGCTCGACGACGTCGGCGTCCTCGACCTGGTGCTCGGCCCGATCAGCCTCGGCTGGAAGGGCTCCGTCGGCAGTCACCTCACCTACGTGCTGCTGCTCAGCGTGGCTGTCGTCGCCGCCGGCCTGGCCGGTGTGCTCATCGCCAGCCGCGACGCCGATCCCGACGCCCAGGCCTCCCTGGTGCAGGTGGAGCGCGTGCCGCGCACCCGGCCGCCGGCCGGTTCGAGCTACGCCCCGCTGATCGGCGCTCTCGGGCTGGCCGCCGTCGCCGTCGGGCTGGCCGGATCGGACGCGGGCACGAACCAGGCCTTCTTCCGGGGCGGCATCGTCGCAGTGGTCATCGCCCTGCTCCTCTGGGCGCTGCGTGCCTGGGCCGAGAGCTCGACGGGCGACGACACGACCAACCTCGAGATCTACCACAAGTTCATCGACCCGGTGCGGGTGCCGGTGCTGGCCGTCGTGGGCGTCGTCGCCTTCGGCTACGGCATCTCCCGGCTCCTGCTGGCCGTGAACAAGGACGCCTCGACGGCCATCTTCGGCATCGCGGCACTGCTGCTGTTCCTGGTGATGGCGGCGCTGGCGCTGCTGCCCAAGGTCAGCAAGAACGTGATCGTGGTGCTGGCGGTGGTGGGCGTCGTCCTGGTCTTCGCCGCCGGCGTGTTCGGGTTGTCCGAGGGCGCTCGAGACTTCGAGAAGCACGGCGCCGACACCGAGCACAGCGAGTAGCAGCGAGCACGCGTGAGCAATCATCCCGGCCGTCGAGGCCATCCCCGATCCCGAGTCCCCGCGACGGTTGAGGAGAGCGAGAAGTGAAAGGCAAGCACCGCTTGCGGTCCCTATTCGGCGGCTTCGTCGTCCTGGTGATCACCGCCCTTGTCGTGTCCCAGGTGTGGGCGTCGATCTTCGACAACGACGGCAAACCCCTCACCACCCTCTCCCCGCGGGGCCAGTACGCCCAGACCATCCAGAACCTGGTGAGTCCGGTGTTCATCATCGCCGGGGTGATCCTGGTGCTGGTCATGGGGGCCGTGCTCTACATCGCCTTCCGGTTCCGGGAGCGCCCCGACGAGGACGAGATCCCCGCGCAACTGCACGGCAACACCGTGCTGGAGATCGGTTGGACCCTCGCTCCCGCCGCCATCCTGCTGGTGGTCGCCGTGCTGACCGTGGCCACCATCGCCGACCTCGAGGCCCGCGAGCCCGACGCCATGAAGGTGCAGGTCGAGGGCCAGCAGTGGTGGTGGGCCTTCCGCTACGACCTCAACGACGACGGCGTCTACGACGACCCCGAGAACGACCTGATCACCGCCACGGAGCTGGTGATCCCCGAGGACACGGTGGTGGAGATCTACACCACCGGCAACGACGTCATCCACAGCTACTGGATCCCCGAACTGAACGGCAAGAAGGACGCCGTGCCCGGGATGCGGAACTTCTGGAAGATCCAGGCCGACGAGCCCGGCGTCTACCGCGGGCAGTGCACCGAGTTCTGCGGCTTGTCCCACGCCAACATGCGCATGCTGGTGCGGGCCCTTCCCCGGGCGGAGTACAACGCCTGGCTGGCCAACCAGCTCGAGCCGGCCGTCGAGCCCGAGGAAGGCTCCCTCGCAGCCGAGGGCAAGGACGTGTACCTGAACCAGCTGTGCTCGTCCTGCCACCTCATCCGGGGGGTCAACGACGAGAAGGTCGCGGACCCGGAGTCCGGCGTGGAGAGCCTGTTGGTGTCGGGCATCGCCCCGGACCTGACGCACTTCTCGAGCCGTGGCACCTTCGCCGGTTCGATCTTCAACAGCCACTACCCGGACAAGCCGGGCGCCACGCCCGAGGAGGTCGCCGCCTGTCGAGCCGGCGAGAACGTGGCTCAGAACTGCGGCGACCCCGAGGACGAGGCACTGCCCGGCAACCCGGCCAACCCGGCCTACAACGTGGATCTGGAAGACTGGCTGCGCGACCCGACGGTCATGAAGCCGATGGCGGCCGACGACGGCCGTGGCATGCCCAACCTGGGCCTCGGCGAGGACCAGATCGACGCCCTGGTCGCCTACCTGAACTCCCTGAAGTGAGCACATCCGTGACGCCGACCCGAACCTCCCTCTCGACGATCACCCCGGAGCACGCACCATGGCGCTGACCGAAGCCGAACCGCTCGCACTGCCGTCCGGCGAACCAGCGGCGGCGAACGACTCGCCGCTGGGGGTCTTCACCCGGCCGCGGACCGCCACCGGCTGGCGGTCGTGGATCTCCACGGTCGACCACAAGAAGATCGGCATCCTCTACGGGGCGACAGCCATCTTCTTCCTGATCGTCGGCGGCCTCGAGGCCCTGTTGATCCGCGCCCAGCTGTGGGCGCCCCGCTCCACGCTGCTGAGCGCGGAGAACTACAACGAGGTCTTCACCATGCACGGCACCACCATGGTGTTCCTCGTGGTGATGCCGATCGGTGCCGCCTTCGCCAACTACCTGATCCCGCTGCAGATCGGCGCCCGCGACGTGGCGTTCCCCCGCATGAACGCCCTCAGCTACTGGTGCTTCCTCGCCGGCGGGATCTTCCTGAACTCGAGCTGGTTGCTCGGCGGTGGCGCCGACGGTGGCTGGTTCATGTACGCACCCAACAACGGCGTGCAGTTCTCGCCCACCCACGGCATCGACTTCTGGGTGCTCGGCCTGATCATGACCGGCATCGCCTCGACCGTGGGCTCGATCAACCTGATCGTCACGGTGCTGAACATGCGGGCCCCGGGCATGACGCTCATGAAGATGCCCATCTTCACCTGGATGACCCTGGTGACCCAGTTCCTGCTGGTGTTCGCCCTCCCGGTCATCACCGTGGCGCTGTTCCTGCTCATGTTCGACCGGCTCTTCGACGCCAACTTCTTCGACGTCTCCCAGGGCGGCAGTCCGCTGCTGTGGGAGCACCTCTTCTGGATCTTCGGGCACCCCGAGGTGTACCTGATGATCCTGCCCTCCTTCGGCCTGGTGTCGGACATGCTCCCGGTGTTCAGCCGCAAGCCGATCTTCGGCTACCCGTTCATCGTGTTCTCGGGCGTGGCCATCGGCTTCATGGGCTGGGGCGTGTGGGCCCACCACATGTTCGTGTCGGGCATCGGTCCGGTGTCGGTGACCGTGTTCTCGCTGACCACGATGTTCATCGCCGTGCCCACCGGCGTGAAGATCCTCAACTGGACCGCCACCATGTGGGGTGGCAGGTTGCGCTTCGACACGCCGATGCTGTTCTCCATCGGCCTGATCACGATGTTCACCATCGGTGGCCTGTCCGGTGTGAGCCACGCCATCGCGCCGGCCGACACCCAGCAGACCGACACGTACTACATCGTCGCCCACTTCCACTACGTGCTGTTCGGCGGTGCCTTCTTCGGCTTCATGGGCGGCTTCTACTTCTACTGGCCCAAGGTCTTCGGCTACCGGCTGAACGAGTCGCTGGGCAAGTGGAACTTCTGGGTCATGCTGCTCGGGTTCAACCTCACGTTCGGCCCGATGCACATCCTGGGCCTGCAGGGCATGAGCCGGCGCATCTACACCTACGACGCCGGCTACGGCTTCGAGCTCTGGAACAAGATCGCCACCATCGGGGCCTTCACCCTCGCCACCAGCGTGGCGATGTTCATCTTCAACATCTTCTGGAGCAAGAAGAAGGCGAAGGACCTCCCGCCCCCCGGGCCCGACCCGTGGGACGCGCGCACCATCGAGTGGATGATCCAGTCGCCGCCGCCGGCCTACAACTACGAGCCGATCCCCACGATCACCCACGTGGACGACTTCTGGTACCGCAAGTACGGCGAGACCGAGGACGGCCGCCTGGTGCGGATCGCCAAGACCGAGGATCTCGTGCAGGCCGGTGACGCCACCGATGTGCACCTGCCCTCGCCCTCGTACTGGCCACTGGTGATCGCCATCGGCCTGCCCTTCCTCGGCTACGGCCTCATCTACAGCCTGTGGCTGGCTCTCCTGGGCGGTCTGGTCATCATCGTGGGCATCTACGGCTGGCTCCTCGAGCCGCCGGACGACCCGGAGCGGGCGCACGGCCACGACCACGAGCCGGAAGAGCTCCCCACCGGTGACCGGGAGATCGAACCCGGTGCCGAGCCCCTCCCCACGCGTGACAAGGAGGTCGAGACCGTTGGCTAGCTCGACGGCGCCGGACCTGTTCGCCCCCATGCCCGACCTCGACGTCGCCCACGGCGGCCCGGGGTACCCGACGAACACCGGCATCTCCAACACCAAGCTGGCGATGTGGCTCTTCCTGGGCTCGGACTGCCTGCTCTTCGGCGGGCTGATCACGACCTTCCTGCTCTACAAGGATCCCCTGCCGGGGACCGGCCCCGGAACGGACCTGTTCGACATCCCCTTCACCTCGGTGAGCTCGTTCGTGCTGCTGATGAGCTCGCTCACCATGGTGCTGGCCGTCGCCGCCATCGAGAAGGGCGACCTGCGGGGCAACCGCATCTGGCTCGCCGCCACCGCAGGCCTGGGTGCCATCTTCATCTCGGGCCAGATCTACGAGTTCAACGCCTTCTACGAGGAGGGCCTGGGCTACACCACCAACCGGTTCAGCTCGGCCTTCTACACGCTCACCGGCTTCCACGGTGTGCACGTCACGGCGGGCATCATCATGTTGCTGTCGCTGGTGTGGTTCTCGTTCCGCGGGATGCTGAACCAGGAGCGCGCCGAGGCCGTCGAGACGGTGGGCCTCTACTGGCACTTCGTCGACGTGGTCTGGATCGTGATCTTCGCCATCGTCTACCTCATCCCCGTGGCTTCCTAGGAGCAGCGCCGATGTCCACGCTCACCGCCGACAACGCCACCGACGCCGCGCCGCCGCACGACGACGTCGAGCGCGAGAAGCTCTACGTCATCGTGGCCCTGGTGCTGGCCGCGCTGACCGCCATCGAGGTCGCGACCTACTTCGCCGAGGACTTCGTCCTGTGGGGCTGGGGCTGGGGCGACCACGAGAACTTCGGTGTGATCTCCGTGCTCATGCTGCTCATGGCGGTCAAGTTCTGGATGGTCGCCGGGTTCTTCATGCACCTGCGCTTCGACAAGAAGCTGCTGAGCGGGATCTTCTACTCCGGTCTGGCCCTCGCCCTGCTCGTCTACATCGCTGTGCTGCTGGCGTTCCGCATCTTCGACAGCGGCGGCCACATGTCGCCGTTGTGAGCTGATCGTGCTCGCCCAGGCCGACCCGCTGCGCTGGCAGGCCCACCCCGAGGTGTGGCTGCTCGTGGCCTGCGTCGTCGGGCTGGGTCTGTACGCCACGCGGGTGATCGGGCCGAAGGTCGTCGAGCCCGGGGAGCCCGTGGCGACGTTCCGCCAGAAGGCCTTCTTCACCGCCGGCGTGCTGGTGCTGTGGCTGGGCTCGGACTGGCCCATGCACGACCTGGCCGAGCAGTACCTGTACAGCATGCACATGGTGCAGCACTTCCTGCTCACCTACGTCATGCCGCCGCTGTTCCTGCTGGCCATCCCCACCTGGCTGGCCCGCCTCGTCGTGCCCCCAGGGAGCGGGCTGTACCCGTGGCTCCGCCGCCTCGCCCACCCGGTGGTGGCGGCCATCGTGTTCAACGCCCTGACCATCGCCACCCACTGGACGGTCGTGGTCAACACCTCCGTGGAGGTGGGGCCCTTCCACTACGTCGTGCACACCGTGATCGTCGCCTCGGCGTTCCTGGTGTGGACGCCGGTGTGCGGCCCGTGGCCCGAGCTGCGCATCTCGGTGCCGGCGCAGATGGTGTACCTGTTCCTGCTGTCGGTGATCCCGACCGTGCCGGGGGCGTGGCTCACCCTGGCCGAACGGGCCGTCTACTCGGTGTACGACACGAGCGAGCGGATCTGGGGGGTGACCGTCACCGAGGACCAGCAGTATGCGGGGCTGTTCATGAAGGTGGGTGGCGGCATGTACCTGTGGGGCATCATCGTGGTGCTGTTCTTCCGCTGGGCCCTGGGCCAGGAGCGCACCACGTCGCCGGCGCGCATCGTGCGCCTCGAGGACGGGATCGGCGCGGGGGAGGACCCGGCCCCGGCACCGGCGGCGGACGCTCAGTCCCAGCGGAACGTGGAGGCCGCCGCGACCGGTGCCGCCACCGCCCAGGCCACCAGGACCAGCCAGGCCTGAGCCCCGGCGGACTGGCCCTCGGTCAGCGCTCCTCGCAGCACCTCCGACAGCGCCGCGGCGGGCAAAAGCTCGGCGATCGTCGCCAGGGTGGCGGGCAGGTCCTCGAGCGGGATGATCATGTCGCCCAGCAGCAGGAGCACCAGGTAGACGGCGTTGGCGAGCGCCAGCGTGAGCGGCCCACGCAGGCTGCCCGCCATGAGCAGGCCGATGCCGGCGAACGCCGCGGTGCCCGCGACGACACCCACCAGGGCCAGCGGGGTCGTCGGCGACGGGTCCCAGCCGAGCGCGAGGGCCGTTGGAACCAGGATCGCGATCTGCAGCGCCTCGATCGCCAGCACCATGGCGATCTTGGCGGCGACGAGGCGGGGACGGCCCAGCGGCGTCGAGCCCAGGCGCTTCAGCACCCGGTACTCCCGCTCGAACCCGGTGCCGATGCCCAGGCTGACCATGGCGACCGACATGACGGCCAGAGCCAGGATGCCCGGAGCCAGGAACTGCACCGGGTCGTCCACCCCGTCGGGCAAGGGCAGCACGTCGACGAGCGAGAAGAACACGAGCAGGCCGAAGGGGATGCCCAGGCTCACCAGGAGCTGTTCGCCCTGGCGCAGGCTCAGCACGAGCTCGGCGCGCAGCTGGGCGCGCAGCGCCCTCATCGTCGCGCCCTGCGTCCGCGGGCGCCCCGACGCCCGGCCCTGTCGCGACCCTCGACGTCGTCGGTCGCGGCGCTGCCCTGCTCGGCAGTGAGACGCAGGAACACGTCCTCCAGCCGCTGACGGCCGGCGCGCAGGTCCGCCAGGGGGAGGTCGTGCTCGGCCAACCAGGCGGTGAGCGCAGCCACCGTTGCCGGAGTCGGCGCCGCGCCGACCCGGTACTCCCCGGGGGCGACCTCCTCGGTGGCTGCGCCAAGCCGCGCCGTGAGCGCGCGCACGTCCAGCCCCGCCGGCGCGCCGAAGCGGATCTCCTCCGAGGTGCCGGACTGCATCAGCTCCGCCGGCGTGCCCGAGGCCAGGATCCGCCCGTGGTCGATGATGACCACGTGGTCGGCCAGGCGCTCGGCCTCGTCGAGGTCGTGGGTGGTCAACAGCACCGTCACCCCGTCGTCGCGCAGGGCGGCGACGACCGAGCGGATCAACTGCCGTCCCTCCGGGTCGACGCCGGCCGTGGGCTCGTCGAGGAACGCCACCTCCGGTCGTCCCACGAGCGCCAGGGCCAGCGAGAGGCGCTGCTTCTCCCCGCCCGACAGGTGACGCCAGGTGGTGCGGCGCCGGTCGTGCAACCCCACGCGCCCCACCAGCTCGTCGGGGTCGGCCGGGTCGTCGTAGTACGACGCGAACAGCGACAGCACTTCGGCCGGGCGGATGCCGGTGTAGACACCGCCCTCCTGGAGCATCACGCCGATCCGCGGCGTGAGCGAGCCTCGGTCGCGTCGTGGGTCGAGTCCCAGCACGCGCACCGTGCCCCCGTCGGGGCGTCGGTAGCCCTCGAGCGCCTCGACCGTCGTGGTCTTCCCGGCGCCGTTGGGGCCCAGCAGCGCGAGGATCGATCCCCGGGGCACGCTGAACGTGAGGCCGTCCACGGCCGCCACGTCGCCGTAGCGCACCACCAGGTCGCGCACCTCGATCGCCGGCCCATCGGGTGGGGGCAGTGGGTCCGGTCCTGGCGCGGTCGGCGACACGCCAGGACGCTACCGGTCGTCCGCTCACGGCGGGAACCCGGGCACCCCCGTGGTCGGCGTCGTCGCCCCTGGCGCGCAGCCGGAGGAACACGACCGGCGCGGTACGGTTCGCAGGTGATCGACATCCGCCGCATCAGAGCCGACGCCGACGCGGTCCGTGCCGCTCTGGCCCGGCGCCACGAGGACCTGTCCGCCTTCGATCGGGTCCGCGAGCTCGACGTGCGCCAGCGGGAGCTCATCGCCCGCCGCGACGATCTGCGCAACCGGGTCAAGGGGCTGTCGCGCGAGGTCGGCGATCTGCGTCGGGTCGGCAGGGGCGACGAAGCCGAGGCGCTGCAGACGGAGAGCCGCAGCCTCGGCGGCCAGGAGCAGCAGCTCGCGGCCGAGGCCGACGCGTTGGGTGGGGAGCTCAAGGACCTGCTGCTGCGCATCCCCAACCTCCCGGCCGAGGACTGTCCGGACGGGACCGGGCCCGAGGACAACGTCGTCGTGCGCGTCGAGGGCTACGACCCCGACGCCTACGGTGAGCACCAGCGCGTCCCCCACTGGGACATCGGGGCCGAGCTGGGCATCCTCGACCTGGAGCGGGCGGTGAAGCTCTCCGGTGCCATGTTCACCATGTACCGCCGGCAGGGGGCCACGTTGGCGCGGGCGTTGTGCCAGGCCGCCCTCGACCGCAACGCGGACGCCTTCGAGGAGATCCGACCGCCGACCGTGGTGCTCACCGACACGATGGTCAGCACGGGTCACCTGCCCAAGTTCGAGGACGACGCGTACCACCTCGAGCGCGACGACCTGTGGGCGATCCCCACGGCGGAGGTGCCGCTGACCTCGATGGCCCGCGGCGAGATCCTGGCCGAGGCCGACCTGCCCATGCGGATGATGGCCTACACCCCGTGCTTCCGCCGCGAGGCGGGTTCCGCGGGTCGTGACACCCGCGGCCTGCTGCGGGTCCACGAGTTCGACAAGGTCGAGATCCTCGCCTATGCGACCCCCGACCAGGCCCGGGATCTGCACGCCGAACTGCTGGCGCGGGCGGAGGGGCTGATCGCGGCGTTGGGGCTCGTCTACCGGATCGTCGACCTGTGCACCGGCGACATCGGGAACTCCGCCGCCCGTACCTTCGACATCGAGGTCTACGCCCCCGGTGTCGACCAGTGGCTGGAGGTGTCGTCGGTGTCGTGGTTCAGCGACTACCAGGCCCGCCGGGCGAACGTGCGCTACCGGCCCACCGGCGGGAAGGGCACCGAGGTCGTGCACACGCTCAACGGCTCGGCTCTGGCCGTCCCCCGGGTGTGGGCGGCGTTGGTGGAGACGCACCGTCAGCTCGACGGCTCGATCGCCCTGCCCGAGGTGCTGTGGCCGTACCTGCGGGGGGCCACGACCATCGGCCCTCGGGTCTGAGCGGGGCGTCCGCGCCGTGCCGTCGGAGCGACGCCGGCCTCGCGCCGAGCGCACCGGGCCGCCGGTGACCCTGCGCTCCGTCACCGGCTTCGTGGCCCTCGCGTGGGTGTCGTGGCGGGTCGTGGAGCTCGTCGTGCTCGACGCCAGCGCCCGAGCCTACGACGATCTCGTCGACGTGTACGACGGCGTGGCCGGTCGGGTGACGGTGTGCGTCGTGCTCTTCGCGCTCCTCTTCCACGGCCTCGACGGTGCCCGGGTGGCGGTGGCCGACCTGGTGCCCTCCACGGCCCGGTTCGAGCCCGTGACCCGGGCTGCCGCCCGCTTCGGCACCTTCGCCCTGGGGATCCCGGCTGCGGCCGTCGTGCTGTGGCCCGTCGTGCAGGACGTGCTGCGGTGACGAGCCCCGACGACCGGGGCGAGTCGGAGCCGCCGGCGCCGGAGCAGCCGCCGCCCGCCGGCCGGCTGTGGTTGACGACCCGCGTCACCGGTCTGCTCCTGGCGCTCGTCCTGCCCCTGCACGTGCTGGCCGTCGTGGTGCTGCCGGACCTGTCCGAGCTCACGGCCTACCGGGTGGACGGCCGGTGGGAGTCGGTCTGGCTGCGGGCGCTCGACTGGCTCGTCCCCGTGCTGGCGGTGGTCCACGGGGCGCTGGCGTTGCAGCCCCGTGTGGCGGCGATCCGCTCGAGCTGGCTGCGCCAGGGCAGCGAGGTCGTGGTCGTGGCCGCGGCGGTGCTGGCGGTGCTGCTGGTGACCTCGGTGGCCGGCACCTACGAGTGGCCCTGAGCTCGTCGGGGCGCTTGACTGCGGGGCATGGATCTGACGGCCACCCGCGCGGCGTTCGAAGAACAGGGGTTGCGACGCGCCGACGTCGACGGCGACCCGCTCGTGCAGTTCGAGCGGTGGTTCGCGCAGGCGCAACAGGTGGGCGTGCACCAACCCGAGGCCGTGGCGCTGGCCACCGCGGACGTCCGGGGTCGTCCCTCGGTCCGCCATGTGCTGCTCAAGGGCGTGGAGGACGGCGCCTTCCTGTTCTTCACGAACTACGGCAGCCGCAAGGCGACCGAGCTCGACGCCAACCCCTGGGCGGCCATGGTCTTCCCCTGGCACGAGGTGTCGCGTCAGGTCCGGGTCTGCGGTTCGGCCCATCGCCTCGAACCGGCCGCCTCTGATGCGTACTTCGCCACGAGGCCCCGGGGCAGCCAGCTCGGTGCCTGGGCCTCCACCCAGAGCCACCCGTTGGTGGCTCGGGCCGAGCTCGAGGCCCGCGTCGCGGCGCAGACCGAGCGGTGGGAGGGTCGAGCCGTCCAGCGGCCGGAGCACTGGGGCGGGTTCGCGCTCGTCCCGGTCGAGCTCGAGTTCTGGCAGGGGCGTCCCGATCGTCTGCACGACCGCTTCCGCTACACCCGTGTCGACGGGGGCTGGGACCTCGAGCGCCTCTCCCCCTGATCGCCCGGGTGCCGACCTGGCCGTCCCGAGCAGGCGAGCCGTCACCGGGTGACGGCTAGCCTGCGGCCATGGACCTGCGGATCTTCGTCGAACCCCAGCAGGGGGCCAGCTACGAACAGCAGTTGCGCGTGGCCCGCGCCGCGGAGACGCTCGGGTTCGACGGGTTCTTCCGGTCGGACCACTACCTCAAGATGGGCGACGTGAGCGGTCTTCCCGGCCCCACCGACAGCTGGGTCACCCTCGGCGCCATCGCCCGGGAGACGAGCCGCATCCGCCTGGGCACGCTGGTCTGCTCGGCGACGTTCCGCCTCCCCGGCCCACTCGCCGTGGCCGTCGCCCAGGTGGACCGGATGAGCGGCGGTCGGGTGGAGCTTGGGATCGGTGCGGGCTGGTTCGACGACGAGCACCTCGCCTACGGCGTCCCGTTCCCACCCCTGGGCGAGCGTTTCGACATCCTGGAGGAACAGCTCCAGATCGTGACCGGACTGTGGCGCGCCCCCGTCGACGGGCAGTTCTCGTTCGAGGGGCACCACTTCACCCTGGTGGGTTCGCCGGCCCTGCCCAAGCCGCTGCAGCCGGGCGGACCCCCGCTCATCATGGGCGGCTACGGTGCCCGCCGTACGCCGCGGCTGGCTGCGGCGTATGCCAGCGAGTTCAACGTCCCGTTCCCGCCCCTGGAGGTCTTCACCGACCAGGTGGGCCGGGTGCGTGCCGCGTGCGAGCGGATCGGGCGCGATCCCGACGATCTGCGCTACTCGGTGGCGCTGGTGGTGTGCGCCGGCGAGAACGACGAGGAGGTCGAGCTGCGGGCGGGCCACATCGGTCGCACCGTCGAGGACCTCAAGCGCAACGGCGCGGCCGGACGGCCCGCCGAGGTGCTGGACAAGCTCGCGACCTACTTCGAGGCCGGGGCGGAGCGGATCTACCTGCAGGTGCTCGACCTCGACGATCTCGAGCACCTGCACCTGTTGGGCGAACAGGTCCTGCGTCTGCTGCCCTGAGCGCGGCGCGCGTCGCCTGCTGCGTCAGCCCCGGCGGCGGCGCGGTGCCCGCCAGGCGTTGGCGACGATCCACACCGCCAGGATGGCCGCGGCGAGCCCCAGACCCAGGCGCACGGCGCCCATCCGATCGATCCAGTTGGAGATGTCGCTGTTCCACTCGAACACCCACTCGGCGGGGCCGCCCGGCGCGCTCCCGCTGTCCGAGTAGAGCTGCAGCTCGTACCAGCCGTAGTACACGAGGTAGCCGCCGGCGAGCACGAGCAGCGCCCCCGAGATCCGATGGATGTAGGGCAGGGCACGGCGGAGGTGGTGGACCAGCGACTGGCGGGCCAGCGCCATGGTGAGCGTGAGGGCCATGAGCACGACGGCCATGCCGGCGGCGTAGGCCAGGAACACCGCGATGCCCGACAGGAGGTTCTCGCTGGTGAACGTGCCGACCACGTTGATCAGGAACAGCGGCATCGTGCACGACAGCGAGGCGACGGCGTAGGACACGCCGAACAGGAACATCGACCACAGCTGGACGCCTTCGCCGCCCTTGTCCAGCTTGGGGAGCGCGATCGTGGGTTCGAACCCGGCGAGCATGGCGATGCCCAGCACCACCAGCATCACCCCGATGACCATCGTGAACCAGGGCAGGTGCTCGTCGATCGCCAGGGAGAAGCCCTGGATGGCGGCGCCGATCATCGCGAACACGACGAGGAACCCGGCGGACACCGCGAGCCCGACGGCGAGGGCGCGGCGCACACCCCCGCCCGCATCGCGGGACGGGTCGTCGAGACCGAGGAAGTAGCCCAGGTAGGCGGGGAGCATGGCGAACCCGCAGGGGTTGACGGTGGCGACCATGCCGGCACCGAAGGCCAGAGCCAACGGAGCGTCGATCACGGCGTCAACTCGGCGAGGTAGCCCTCGAGCTCGCTGCGCTCGATGATGCCGGTGTGGACCCGGGCCACCTCGCCGTCGGCGTCGAGCACCACGGTGGCCGGGAGGTTCACGAGACCGAACGCCGCCAGCAGCTCCCCGTCGGCGTCGCTGGCGACGTCGTAGGTCACTCCCGTCGACTCGACGAGGCGCAGGCCGCTCGCCAGCGGTTCGGCCACGTTCAGTCCGAGGAACGTCGCCTGGTCGGCGGTGGCCTGGTGGACCTCCTCGAGCATCGGCATCTCGGTGATGCAGGGCCCGCACCACGAGCCGAAGAAGTTCACCACGAGCGGCCGGCCCCGGTAGTCGGCCAGCGTGCCCGACGAGCCGTCGGCGCGCTCGAACGGCGTGCCGGGCGTCGCCACGCCCACGGCGTCGCTCTCGGTCTGTTGCTGATCGGGGGCGGGCGGCTGTTCGACCTGCTCGAGCAGATCCTCGACGGGGGTGGGTTCGCCGGGGTCCCCCGTGTCGGTGCGAAGGGCCGTCCAGCTGGCGATGGCCAGCACCACCACCCCCAGGGCCGTCGCCCACACCAGACCCCGGGGCAGCCCGCGGGCGCCGTCGGGCAGGTCGTCGCGCCGCAGGGGTGGGAGGTCGTCGGGGTGGCGTTCGGCGGGCATGGGTGATCTCGACGGTACCGCCGTACCGGTGCGCTCCGACAGTCGGCCACGAGGCACGTGGGTGCGGGGTCCCGACCGCCGACGCGAGCGGGTCCCGCTCGGGGGGGGATCGAGCGGGACCCGTGCCCGGATGCCGTCGGTCAGGCGCTGCGCAGGTGGACGCGCAGGTGGACCGGGACGGGGATGTCCGGGAGCTGGTCCTCCGGACGGGGATGCTTCGGTGGCCGTCCCCGCCGCCGCTTGGTGGCGAGGATCTTGCCGTTCAGGAAGAGCTGGCCTCCCCACACACCCCACGGTTCACGCCGGGCGATGGCGCCCTCGAGACAGGTGAGCATCGCCGGGCACGCCGCGCAGATGGACTTCGCCCGGGCGATGTCCTGGAGCTCCTCGGAGAAGAACACCTTGCTCAGCGAGCCTTCGCCGTCCCGGCAGAGAGCGTCTCCCCACCAGTCCCGGTCGAGCGTCTCCTCGCCACTGTTCAGCGGCGACGACATGTCTGTTCCCTTTCCTTTCGTCCCAGCCGTTTCCGTGCTGGCTCGTGTCGACGTGTGTCGGTGGTTGTCCCGTGCGGGTGTGGCGGCGGACGCGTCCTCCGCTGGGTGTCGAGGCCCGGAAAGCAGAAAGGCCGCCGGGTTCACCCGACGGCCTCTGGAGTGCTCGCTTCGCTGCTGGGTCTCAGTGCGAAGCCTCCTTCGGCCGTGTGGCGAAGTCGAGGTTGTCGGCGGTCGGCTTGGCGGAGCCGGGCATCGCGCAACGACGGGTGTCGGTGTACCAGGTCGCCGTCGCGGCAGACAGGGCCCGACGGCGCGTGGCGACACCGGCGGTGTGGTGCGCTACTGCGGTGCGGTTCGTGTCTGCCATCGGGTTGCTTCCGTGGGGAGGGCCGGTACGGTTCTCGATCTGACGCACCCTCGGCCCCGTGTCGGGTCCGGAAGGGCGTCGTCTCATCGGATCATGCCGTTCGACGGCCGTCAACCGATTTTCGTAGCCTCCCCCGATGGCCGAGCCCGCTGCCGACGTCCTGGTGCCCGAGCCGACGCTCGGGCGGGTGTGGTCCGGTCGACGACGCGTACGGGTCGGGGACGTGCGCCCCGACGGGACGTGTCGCCTCGACGCGCTGGCCCGCTACGTCCAGGACGTCGCCGCGGACGACACCGCCGATGCCGCCACGTCCGGTCTGCGCGAGGGCACCACCTGGGTCGTGCGTCGGACCCTGATCGAGGTCCGCAGGCCCGCCCGCCTCGGCGAGCAGGTCGCGCTGCGGACGTGGTGCGGCGGCGTCGGTGCCCGGTGGGCCGAGCGCCGGGTCTCGCTCGGTGGCTCGGGTGGCGCCGCGGTCGAGGTCGCGGGGCTCTGGGTGCACGTCGATGCCACGACGGGTCGTCCCCTTGCCCTCGGTGCCGCCTGGCGGGAGCGCTTCGGGGAGGCGGCGCGCGGACGCACGGTGTCGTCCCGGTTGCAGCACCCCTCGCTGCCGCCGTCACTCCCGGGGCCCGGACCTGCTGGCAGCGAGCCGGTGTTGCGGCCCTGGCCGCTGCGGGCCACCGACTTCGACGTGCTCGACCACGTGAACAACGCCGCCTCCTGGATCGTCGTCGAGGAGGTGCTGGCCGAGCGGCCGGACCTCTCCGGAGCGCTCCGGGCGGAGCTCGAGTATCGGGTGCCGGTCGAGCGGGGCGATGAGGTCGAGGTGGTGGTGGTCGACCGCGCCGACGGGTTCGACCTGTGGCTGGTGGGTGGCCCGGCGAGCCGTTCGGCGGGCACCGTCCACACGACCGGCAGGGTGCGGGGGCGCTCGAGCGGGTCCTGATCCCCGGGTGGGCCCTGGTCACTGGGTGGGATCGGCCACCCGTCCCAACAGCAGGATCAGACCGGTGGAGGTGTCCCGCACCGCGAACAGGAAGGGCTGGTCGACGACGACCCGGCGGGGACCGACCAACGTGGGCTCCTCCGACGGGGTGACCGTCGCCGCGGTGGCGCCGGTCCCCTCCTCGTCGACGGCGACGTAGGTCTCGAAGGGGGTCTCCGACAGCACGAGCGGCTCGTCGGAGGTGATGCCCGAGAAGTCGGCGGCGTCGAGGTCGAAGGCTGCCGTCGCGCCCAGGGCCCGTAGGGGGTCGTTGAGGCTCAGGTTCGTGGTGAACGAGAAGGCGGGCAGCCGCAGATCGATGGTCGCCGACCGCAGTTGGCCGTCGATGTCGCGCAGCACCTCCGGCGTGAGGGCCTGTTCGAAGCTGGCGAGGTCACCCGTGGGCACGATGACCAGCATGGTCAGCTCGTCGCCGAGGTAGGGGAGCTCCACCGCCCGCCACGCGTCTCGCTCCGCGTACCGAACGGCGCCTCGGTCGAGCAGCTGGAGCATCGAGGTGTCCACGGTCTGGCCGCTCGACAGGGTGAACGGCGCCAGTCGGGTGCGCTGCTCGTCGAAGCGCACGGCCCAGGGCGCCTGGACCACCATGGCCGAGGTGGCGGACATGCGGGTGAGCTGGGTGACCGTGCCCTTCGGGACGAGCTCGCGCACCTCGTCGCCGCTCTGGGAGGCGACCCACTCGTTGACGGCACGCCGCGCCGCCTCCGGATCGGATCGGAAGTCGGCGACCCGGACGCCGGTGTCGTAGTTCGTGGCCAGGGTGTCGAGCCACTGTTGGGAGAAGTTGGTGCCGCGTTGGGCCCACAGCGCGTCGACCACCGAGATGTCGATGTCACCCCGGCGCAGCTCGTTGCTGCGCTGCCCGCCGAGCGCGTCGAGGGACTCGTCCACGCTGCGCAGCGACAGGTCGAGGTCGGCGGCCAGATCGGCGTGCAGCACCGTGTCGAGCTGGGCCAGGGTGTCTCCGGCCGCGCCGGTTCGGGCCTGCCCCAGCGTCAGCGCGATGGGGTACGGCGCGATCACCACGTTCGCCCTGCCCGGGGCCACGACCCGATAGAGGTCGACCCCGAAGGCGTTGACCGCCAGCACACCGTCGGGCACGGCATCGGGGTCGGCTGGCGCTGCCGGCACGTCGGCGCGCACCTCCTGGCCGCCCGAGTTGGATCCGACGCACGATGCGGCGAGGCTCGTCGCGGCCACGACGACCAGGAGCGCCCGACCGGCCCGACGTGGTCGGGCGCGACCGGCGGGGGTCGTGTCGGTGGGGTGGGGGGCGACGGGCATGGGGCGCGGCTTCAGGGGGTCGTGGTGTGCGAAGCCTGTCACGCGGCCGGGTCCGTGCCGCGTCGGCCCGGTGACCGACGGCGCCGGCGCCGGTGTCGTGCCGCTCGGATGCGTACCATGGTCGGATGAAGATCGAGTCCACCCCTCGTGCCGTCGCCGTGGTGGCCCGGGCCCGTGCGGCCCGGTCGGGCACGCTCACCATCACCATCGGCACCGGCTGTTGCGAGTCCACGGCGCCGTTCCTCTACGAGGACTTCTGGCCTGGCCCCGATCAGGCCGTGGTGGGCGAGGTGGACGGCGTGCCGGTCTATGCCCCGGAGTACCTCCGCCACTCGTACCCGGGCGACGACGGTGTCGTGGTCGACGTGCTCGAGGGGATCGACGCCGAGTCGTTGTCGATCGAGACGGAGTGGGCCTGCCGGCTGTTCCTGCGGGGGTTCGGTGTCGATTCCGGCAGCGACGCGCGGTGCATCGCCGAACCGGCCGAGGTCACACCCACCGTTGCCACGGGTGGACCGTCCCGGATCGCCGGCGAGCTGCCGGAGGCCCTTCGGCACCTGCGCATCCGCTGACCCGGCCCGACCCGATCCGGTGTCCCGTGCCTCCCGGGACCGAGGACCATGGTGGGGCGGGTCCGTTCGTGGTAGCCAGGCACCGACGGATCGTCGGCGATCCGGTCTGCCAGGGGGGAACGACATGGCACGAATCGACGGTGGCGAGGTCCTGGTGCGGGCGTTGCAGGCGGAGGGGATCGAGGTGGTGTTCTCGATCTCGGACATCGCCTCCAGTCCGATGCTGCGCAGCGCCGAAGCGGCGGGCCTGCGGCACGTGGGACCCCGCCACGAGAGCGCGGCGGTGCACATGGCCGATGCCTGGGCTCGCTGCACCGGCGCACCGGCGGTGGTCGTGGGGGCCGCGGGCCCCGGCGTGGCCAACATGGTCCCGGGCCTGATGTGCGCGTGGATGGAGGGTGTCCCGGTGCTGGCCATCGGCACCCAGCGCGTGCGGCGCTCGACGCACGCCGTGCGCCGCGGGCGGTTCCAGTTCGGTCCGCAGGTCGAGGTGGTGCGTCCGGTCACCAAGTTCGCGGCCACGGTCGAGGAGGCCCGCCGGCTGCCGGAGTTCGTGCGGGAGGCGACCCGGCAGGCGCTGAGCGGTCGACAGGGACCCGTGTTCCTGGAGATCCCGACCGACGTCCTGCTGGAGGTGGTGGACGAGGACGAGGTCGTCATCGGCGAACCCGAGTGGCACCGCTTCGGACCGGGAGCGCCCGACGCAGCGGCGTTGCTCGCCGCGGCCGAGCTCCTGGCGTCAGCCGAGTTCCCGGTGGTGCTGGCCGGGCACGGCGTGCACCGAGGCGACGCCGCGGCCGAGCTGCGGGCCGTGGCCGAGCACCTGGGGGCGCTGGTCATGACCACACCGGGCGCCCGGGGGGCGTTCCCAGAGGACCACCCGCAGTCGGTTGGGATGACCTTCCCGTGGGGCACACCGGCGCACCTCGACAGCGACGTGATCCTCGCCGTCGGGACCCAGCTGGGTGAGCCGGTGCAGTACCTCTCCCCGCCGGCGTGGGCGGGTCCGCCGGGTCAACGCCTCGTGCACCTCGACGCCGACCCCACCCAGATCGGGGTGAACCGAGCCACCGACGTGGCGTTGGTCGGTGACGCCAAGGCCGGGCTGGCGGCGTTGGCGGAGACCCTGCGGACCTTGTCCTCGCCCCGCTCGCCCTCAGCGGCCGCGGCGGGCTACGCCTCGGAGTACCGCGACTTCAAGCGTCTGCTGCTCGACTCCTACGCCGAGCTCGACGGCTCGCCCGTGCACCCGGGACGACTGGCGGTCGACGTGGCGCGTCACCTCCCCGAGGACGCGGTGCTGTGCGTCGATGGCGGCGACACCGGACTCTGGGCCCATCTGGCGACGGTTCATCGCCGGCCGCGGTCGTTGCTGTGGACGGGCCACTACGGCCACCTGGGAACGGGCCTGCCCTACGCCATCGGCGCCAAGCTGGCGTGCCCCGACCGCCCCGTCGTGCTGTTCAGCGGCGACGGCGCGTTCGGCTTCAACCTGCAGGAGCTCGAGACCGCGTCCCGTGAGGGCGTGGCGGTCGTGGTGATCATCAACTGCGATCACGCCTGGGGGATGGAGGCGGTCCACATGCGCAAGGTGGCCGGCACCACGATCGGGGTGAAGCTCTCCGAGGCCCGCTACGACCTGGTCGCCCAGGCGCTGGGGTGCCACGGCGAGCTGGTCGAGCGCGCCGAGGACGTCGTGCCGGCCCTCGAGCGGTCGCTGGCGGCGGGTCGACCGGCGGTGGTGCAGGTGCTGGTCGACGCCGACGAGAACGAGAACCCGCCGGGCCTCGACGACTTCGCCGCCATGTACAGCGCCGCCAACACCTGAACCGGTAGCGGGGAGACGACGATGCGCGACACCGCTGTGGTGACGGGGGGAGCGGGCGGACTCGGGGCGGCCCTGTGCCGCCGCTTCGCTGCGGAGGGCTATGAGGTGGTGCCCGTCGACGTGTCGGGCACGGACCGCCCGCTCGACGTGACGGATCCGGCGGCGTGCCGGGCCCTGGCCGAGGAGCTGCGCCCGGCGCTGTGGGTGAACAACGCCGGGCTCGGCGGAACCGGCGATCTGCTCGACGGCGACGACGACGCCGTTCGGCGCATGGTGGAGGTCGACCTGCTCGGGGTGATCTGGGGGACGCGCGCCGCGGTGGCGACCATGCGGCGCGACGGCCGAGGCACCGTGCTCAACGTGGCGTCACTGGCCGGGTGGGCGCCCGTACCGCACCTGGCGGCGTACTCCGCTGCCAAACACGGGGTGCGTGCCTACCGCGTGGCAGCTGCGGCCGAACTGCGCGGCACGCCGGTGCGGGTGCAGTGCCTGCTGCCCGACGGGATCCGAACTCCGATGGTCGACGTCCACGACCCCAGGAACCTCATGTCCTTCACGGGGAAGCGCCTGCTCGAAGCCGACGAGGTCGCCGAGGCGGCCCTGGCGCTGCTGCGCTCGCGTCGGGTGCTGGCCTCGGTGCCGCCCCGACGTGGCGTGACCGTGCGGCTCCTCGGCGTGCTGCCTGCTCTCGCCTTCCCCCTCCAGGGGACCATCGAGCGCCGGGCTCGGCGAAACCAGCGACGGGCGGCAACCCGCACCACCTGACGGTCCGCTGCGGCGTCAGGTCGTGGGGCGGGCGTCGAGGGCGGCGACCGCCGCCTCGAGCATGCGAGCCGAGCAGCCGGCCATGGCCACCGGCGGCACGGCCTCCTCCACGATGCGCGCCGCGATGGCGCGGAACGTCTCCGCCGCCGGACCCGTGCCGAGCACCACGGGCTCGCCGGCGTCGCCCCCCGCGGCCACCGACGGCTCGAGGGGCACCTTGCCCAGCAGTGGGACGCCGGCGTCGGCCGCCAGGGCCTCACCCCCGCCGGAGCCGAACAGCGCGTAGGTCGAGCCGTGATCGCAGGTGAACGAGCTCATGTTCTCGATCACGCCCGCCACCCGCAGATAGCTCTTGCGGGCCATGCTGACGGCCCGGGCAGCGACCTTCTGCGCGCCCTTCGCCGGCGTGGTGACCACGATCAGCTCCGTGCGGGGCAGCATGCGGGCCAGCCCCATCTGCACGTCACCGGTCCCGGGGGGCATGTCGATGAGCAGGTAGTCGAGGTCGCCCCAGCGCACGTCCTCCAAGAAGTGCTGCACGGCCCTGTTGAGCATGAGCCCCCGCCACATCAGGGCGGACTCCTCGTCGTCGACCAGGAACCCCATAGACACGATCTTCAGCAGGCCCTTCCCGACCGCCTTCTCGTGGGGTGCGATCTTGCGGTGCTCGCCCTCCTCCGCGGTGCCTTCGAGGCGACCGTCGACGCCGAGCATGCGGGGCAGCGAGAAGCCCCAGATGTCGGCGTCGAGCACGCCGACGGTGAGGCCTCGGGCGGCGAGGGCCGCGGCCAGGTTGGAGGTGACCGACGACTTGCCCACGCCACCCTTGCCGCTCGCCACGGCGATCACCCGCGTGGTGGGCGGCACCTCGGTGTCGGGTGCCTTCTCCCGCACGTTCCATCGGGCCCGGGCCATGGTCTCGGCCTTCTCCTCGGCCGTGAGCTCGGTCCAGTCCAGCTTCACCGACCGGACGCCGGGGTGGCTCTCGATGCGGGTCCGCACGTCCTTCTGGATCTGGGCCCGCAGGGGACAGCCGGCGGTGGTCAGTGCGATGGTGACCACGACGTCGCCGTCGGGGCTCACCGTGGCGCCCTTGGCCATGCCGAGGTCGACGATGTCGCTGCCGAGCTCGGGATCGATCACTCCCCGCAGCAGCTGCATGATGGCCTCGGGAGGTGGTGGGATGGACCTGCGAGCGGCCGCCGGGTCGGACATGACGAGGATTTTACCGGGATAGCCCGTGTAATCTGCATCCATGGCGGACCGAGTCGACGAGCGAGGGCCGGGACCGGGTGCCGGTGACCAGCCGGTCCCGCGCGCACCCCGGCTCGATCTGCTCAAGGCGCTGGGCGACAACACCCGGTACGCCATCTACCTGGAGCTGGCCCGCTCGCCGTTGCCCCTCACCACGGGTGAGATCGCCGAGATCCTCGATCTGCACGTCAACACGGTGCGACCGCACCTCGAGCGCATGAGGGAGGTGGGGCTGCTGGCGGTCGACACCGAGGCCCGCGGTGGGGTGGGTCGGCCACAGCACCGCTATCAACTGGCGGCGGATGCCCCCAGCCTGGGGGTGGAGCCCTCTCCGTTTCCGACGCTGGCCCGCATGCTGCTCGCCGCGGCCGCGGCCGCAGGCCTCGAGCGCGACGACATGGTGCAGGCCGGCCGCGTGCAGGGCCGCGACGACGCCGCGCACTGGCCTCGCGACACCGAGGCGCTCGACGCGCTGATCGTCGAACAGGCCCGGCTCGGATTCGACCCGACCGTGGTGGAGGACGACCGTGGCGCGGTCATGGCCTTCGCCCACTGTCCGTTCCGCCAGCTCGCCGAGCGACACCCCGACCTCGTATGCGGTCTGCACTGCGGCCTCGTCGAGGGGCTGGTCGGCTCCTTCGGCGACGCGCGCGTGACGAGGTTCGCGACGCTGGTGGACCGCAACCCCTGCCAGGCGGAGCTCGTCACCCGGTGACGGCGCCCCGTCCCGCCCGCCGGCACCTGGTCTGTCGCCGCCCGCGTCAGCGTGGCGTCGTGGCCGGGGACCGCTACCCTTTCACCCGTTGATTCCCGCCGAGGAGGACGACACGTGATCACCCTGACCGACACTGCGGCCGTCAAGGTCAAGGACCTCATCGCCCAGGAAGGCGACGAGGCCCTCATGCTGCGGGTCGCCGTACGGCCCGGTGGCTGCTCGGGCTTCAGCTACGAGATGTTCTTCGACTCCGAGCAGGAGGCCGATGACGTGACGGTCGACTACGACGGCGTGAAGGTCGTGGTCGACCCGTCCAGCGCCCAACTCCTCGACGGCGCGACGCTCGACTACAAGGACGGGTTGCAGGGCGCGGGGTTCGCCATCAACAACCCCAACGCGCAGCGCACCTGCGGCTGCGGCCAGTCCTTCAGCTGATCCCGCGTCGCTGACTCCTTCCTCGGCGTACCCGCTGCGACGTACCTGTCGCCGCCGGGTCGGGTTGTTGCGTCCATCCGCCTGAGCCCGCGCCCGGCGCGGGATCGTGCGTGTCCGGGCTCCGACGGGCCAGGATGGGCCCATGTCGGTGAACTTCGTCCTCGATGGCCGCGACGTGAGTGTGGACGACGACCGCGCTTCGTTGCTGGAGGCCCTGCGGGAGCACCTCGGCGTCCGAGGACCGAAGGACGGGTGCAGTCCCCAGGGCCAGTGCGGTTGCTGCACGGTGCTGGTCGACGGTACGCCCCGCGTGGCCTGCGTGACCCCGGTCCGGCGGGTCGCGGGCCGATCGGTGGTGACGGTGGACGGCCTCGAGGCGGAGGTGCGAGAGCGCTGGGGGCAGGCCTTCTGCGACCGAGGTGCCAGCCAGTGCGGGTTCTGCACGCCGGGCATCATCTGTCGCTTCGAGGGTCTGCGTCAGCGCGGCGTGGCAGCCGACGACGTGCCCGCGCTGGAGCAGGCCCTGCTCGCCCACCTGTGTCGCTGCACCGGCTGGCGGCCGATCGTGGACGCCTACGGCGCCTACGGCGGACCGGTCCGGGCGACCCGCGATCCTGGCGCTGCGTCGCGGCGGGCCGCGCTGGAAGGCGGTGCCCCACAGCGGGTCGATCCCTCGGTGGCCCTCGGTGCGGGTGGGTTCGCAGACGACACCGCGCCGAGCGACGCACTGGTGGCGGTGCGCTCGGCCGGCGGGGAGTGGGTCGTGGCGGAGTCGCTCGCCGAGGCTCGTGCCCGGTCGGGCAAGGTCCAGGGTCGGCACACCACGGCCGAGGCGCGTCCGCCCATCGAGGTGCCGGCTGGGGACTGGCAGGTCACGCTGCAGACGTCGTGGGTCGAGCCGGGCTACCTCGAGACGGACGCCTCGTGGTGCCTTCCCGGCGGCGATCCGTCCGACCCCCTGGCCAACGGCGGTGCGTTCGGTGGCAAGGTCGCCTCCGAGGTCGCCGCCGTGGCCCGGAGGCTGGCCGACCAGCACGGCCGGGCCGTGCGCGTCCTGTTCTCGCGTGAGGACGTGGTCCGCCTGGGACCGAAACGCCCGCCGCTCGCAGCAGGCGTGCGTCGCGACGGAACCGGCGTCGTGCGGGTGGCACGCACCCCGGGCATCGCCGAGGCCATCCACCGCTCGGCGCCCGCCGTGACCGTGGAGGAGGTCGACGTCGCCGGCCCGCCCACCTCGGCGGCGCTGCGTGCCGCAGGGTGGGCCGAGGCGGTTGCGCTGCTGGCCGGCGCCCGGGGCGCCGCCGGGGAGGTGAGCGCGCCGAGCGGCGGGCGGGCCTCGGCAGAGGTCCGTCCCGACGGATCGCTGGCCATCCGGGTGTCCTGCGGCGACCCGCTCGACGAGGCCGTCCTGCGCTCGTACTGCATCGGGGCGGCGCATCAGGCGCTGGGCCTGGTCACCTCCGAAGGCCTGGCCGTCGACGACGACGGCGTCCCTCGGGACCTGACCATGCGGTCCTTCGGCATCCTGCGCGCCACGCAGATGCCCGAGGTCCGGGTCGAGATCCTCGACGCCCTCGGGCCCCCGGTGAACGGATCGGACGCGGTCTTCGCGGCCGTGGCCGCTGCCGTGTGGCACCACCAGGGGTGTCCCCCGGTGTGGCCGACCGGGCTGCTCCTGCGCGCCTGACGACCACCCCCTGGGCGGGGTGGTGGGTCGGTGTGTGCGACGCGGCCGGCCGGGGTGTGACATGCGCCCGTCGAAGGTGACGGCGTCCGTGCGCCATACTGCCTCGCAGCCCTACGGCTTCGGCGAGGAGACCACCCATGAGCAAGCCAATCGGCCCGTACACCCCCATCGTGCGGGCGGGGGACTGGCTCATCGCGTCCGGGCAGATCGGCATGGTCGACGGTCGTCTGGTGTCGGGGGGTGTCGCCGACGAGCTGCGCCAGGCGCTGCACAACCTCGCCGGCTTGCTCGACCAGGAGGGCGCCTCGCTCACCAACGTGGTCAAGACCACCGTGTTCCTCAAGCACATGCGGGACTTCCCGCTGATGAACGAGGCCTACATGGAGGTGTTCGGCGATCACCGCCCCGCTCGCTCGGCGGTGGCGGTCGTCGAGCTCCCCGCCCACGCCCTCGTGGAGGTCGAGGCCTGGGCGTACGTGGGCGGCTAGCCCACCGCCGGCTTGGTCGGCGACGGCGCCACGGGGCAGACTGACGCCGTGGGACCGCTCATCATCGTCATCGTGCTCGTCGTGGCCATCCCGGTGGCCGTGCTCGTGAGCGGTGCCGTCGCTGCCGCCATCCTCGGCTGGGGCCTGACCTCCGACGCCGAGTCGCGCAACGAGGGCACCGAGTACGTCGCGCTGGGTAACTGACGTCCATCCCTTCGCCGTCGCCGGAGGGCGTCGAGGCTCTCGACGTCGCGCTCGGCGTGCTCACAACCCCCAGCGGGACTGGCCGAACCGGTAGCCCACGGAGCGCACCGTCTGGATCAGGTTGGCGTGCTCCTCACCCAGCTTGGCGCGCAGTCGTCGGATGTGGACGTCGACCGTGCGGGCGCCGCCGTAGTACTCGTAGCCCCACACCCGACTGAGCAGGGTCTCCCGGGTGAACACCTTGCCCGGGTGCGAGGCCAGGAACTTCAGCAGCTCGTACTCCATGTAGGTGAGGTCGAGTGGCCGGCCGGACATCGCGGCCTGGTAGGTCTCCAGGTTCAGCACCAGATCCCCGTACTCGATGAGCTCGGGCCGTGTCCCCTGACCGGTGCGCCAGAACAGGTGCTTGAGGCGTGCCTCGAACTCGCGCGGGTGGAACGGGGTGATGCAGAAGTCGTCGAAGAGGTCGTCGCGCAACTCGAGGTCGCCGAGCTGGGCCCCCGTCACGAGCAGCAGCATCGGCTCGAGCGGCAGGTCCCGCTTGCGCAGGGTGCGGCACAGGGCGAACGCCCCGTCGGGGCTGGCGTCGGCGCACACCACCGCGCCGGCCCAGCCGTCCTCGGGCTCGAGGCGCTCGACATCGTGCTCGCCACCGACCGCCTTCCACGGGTAGCCGCCGAAGTCGAGCGCCTGCGCCAGCTCGGGCGGCGGTGGGTCCGGGTAGAGGAGGAGGGGTTCCACAGGCGCGTCAGATGCTGGGCAGGTAGCGCTCGAGCTCGAAGGGGGTGACCTGGGTCTTGTAGTCGTGCCACTCGGAGCGCTTGTTGCGCAGGAACCACTCGAAGATGTGCTCGCCCAGGGCCTCCGCGACGAGCTCGGACCGCTCCATGGCGTCGATGGCCTCGGCCAGGGACTGCGGCAGCACGCCGATGCCCTCGGCGAGTCGCTCCTCGTCGGTCAACTCGAAGACGTTGGCGTCGGCTTCCGGTGGTAGCTCGTAGCTCTCCTCGATGCCCTTGAGGCCGGCCGCCAGGATGACCGAGTAGGCCAGGTAGGGGTTGCACGCCGGGTCGGGTGCCCGGTACTCCACACGCTTGGAGGACTGCTTGCCGGGCTTGGTCACGGGCACCCGCACCAGGGCCGAGCGGTTGTTGCGCGCCCACGTGATGTACGTGGGGGCCTCGTAGCCGGTGATGAGGCGCTTGTAGGAGTTCACCAACTGGTTGGTGACGGCGGTGATCTCCCGTGCGTGGTGCAGCAGACCGGCGATGAAGCCCCGGGCGACCTTGGACAGGCCGTAGGGGTCGCCGGCCTCGTGGAAGGCGTTGGCGTCACCCTCGAACAGGGACATGTGGGTGTGCATGCCCGAGCCCTGCACGCCCTGCAGCGGCTTGGGCATGAACGTGGCGTAGGCGCCCTGCTCGAGCGCGATCTCGCGCACCACCAGGCGGAAGGTCATGACGTTGTCGGCCATGGTGAGGGCGTCGGTGTAGCGCAGATCGATCTCGTGCTGGCTGGGGGCGTCCTCGTGGAAGGAGTACTCCACCGGAATGCCCATGGCTTCGAGCACCTGGATGGTGCGACGACGCAGGTCGCTCGAGGCGTCGGCCGTGGTCAGGTCGAAGTAGGACCCCAGGTCGAGCGGTGTGAGCGGGTGGGTGGGCTCGCCGCTGGCGAAGTAGAAGAACTCCATCTCCGGGGCGACCATGAACTGGAAGCCCCGCTCACGGGCGCGGTCCAGGTTCCGCTTCAGCACCTGGCGGGGATCGCCCTCGAAGGCGGCACCGTCGTGGTCGAGGATGTCGCAGAACATGCGGGCCGACACGTCCTCGCCCTTGCCCCACGGCATGAGCTCGAAGGTGGTCGGGTCCGGTCGGGCCAGCACGTCGCTCTCCTGCACCCGGCTGAAGCCGTCGATGGCCGAGCCGTCGAAGTGCATGCCCTCCTCGAAGGCGTTCTCGAGCTCGGCCGGCGAGATCGCCACCGACTTGAGCTGGCCCAGCACATCGGTGAACCAGAGGCGGATCAGGCGGACCCCGCGCTCCTCGACCGTGCGCAGCACGTAGTCCTGCTGGCGTTCCATGGGCCCATCTTGGCACCCGATCCCGGCCGGCCGTTTCGAACCGCAGCCCCAGTTCACATAGCGTTCACAATCGGGCAACAGGAGGGAAACCGCCTCCTGGAAGCCTGTCTCCGGCAACGGGGCCCGCAAGGCTCCGGCGCCGCGCCCGGCACAGGTGGCACCGCGAGGTGTCGTCGCACCGGCGAGCACGATCCAGACGACCCCCTTGGCGGGGCACCGAACCACTCCCAGGAGACAACCGTGATCGAACGCACCCCCGACGAAGTGCTGAAGATGGTGAAGGACGAGGGCTGCGACTTCGTCGACCTGCGCTTCTCGGACCTCCCCGGCATCATGCAGCACGTCACGATCCCGGCTTCGGTCCTGGGCGAGGGGCACTTCACCGAGGGCCACGGCTTCGACGGCTCGTCGGTGCGGGGCTTCCAGGAGATCCAGGAGTCGGACATGGTCCTGATCACCGATCCCGACACCGTCTACATCGACCCGTTCATGAAGTACAAGACCGCGGTCATCCACTGCTTCGTGGCCGATCCGGTGACCGGTGAGAGCTACACGCGCGACCCGCGCTACGTGGCCAAGAAGGCCGAGGCGTACCTGAAGTCCACCGGCATCGCCGACACCGCCTACTTCGGTCCCGAGTCCGAGTTCTTCATCTTCGACGACGTGCGCTTCGACACCACCGGCAACTCGTCCTACTACCACGTCGACTCGGTGGAGGGCATCTGGAACACCGGCAAGGAGGAGGGGCCGAACCTCTCCTACAAGCCTCGCACCAAGCAGGGTTACTTCCCGGTGCCGCCCATGGACCACTTCCAGGACATGCGATCCGAGATGTCCCTCGTACTGCACGACGTGGGCATCGAGACCGAGCTGCACCACCACGAGGTGGCCTCCGGCGGCCAGGGTGAGATCGGCATGAAGTTCTCGACGCTGCTCGACTGCGCCGACAACCTCATGACGTTCAAGTACATCCTCAAGGGCGTCGCCTGGAGCCACGGCAAGTCGCTGACCTTCATGCCCAAGCCCATCTTCGAGGACAACGGCTCGGGCATGCACACCCACCAGTCCCTGTGGAGGGGCGGCGACCCGCTGTTCTACGACGAGACGGGCTATGCGGGCCTGAGCGATCTGGCCCGTTGGTACATCGGCGGTCTGCTGCACCACGCACACGCCGTGATCGCGTTCACCAACCCGACCACCAACAGCTACAAGCGCCTGGTGCCGGGGTACGAGGCGCCGGTGAACCTCGTGTACTCGCAGCGGAACCGCTCGGCCTCGTGCCGCATCCCGCTCGCGTCGCAGAGCCCGAAGGCCAAGCGGGTCGAGTTCCGCTGCCCCGACAGCACCTCGAACCCGTACCTGGCCTTCTCGGCCATGATGCTGGCCGGCCTCGACGGCATCCAGAACCGCATCGAGCCGCCGGCGCCGGTCGACAAGGACCTCTACGACCTGCCACCGGAGGAGCTGGCGAAGGTCCCGCAGGTCCCGGCCTCGCTGGAGGACGCCCTCGACGCGTTGGAGGCCGACCAGGACTTCCTGAAGGCCGGTGGCGTGTTCACCGACGACCTCATCGAGACCTGGGTCGAGTACAAGCGCAAGAACGAGGTGGACGCGCTGCGCCTGCGGCCCCACCCGTACGAGTTCGCCATGTACTACGACATCTAGACCACGGGTCTGGCCGGTCCGCGGGTCAGGGGTCGTTTCCGGCCTCTGACCTGCGGAAACGGCCGTCCGGTGAGCTGTTGGCCGATATCGAAGCCGAGTCCGGCCCGATCCCCGAAGACCTGATGGGGGAGGCCCGACAGCTCTGGTGAGGTCCCGCCGCCGCAGCGCCTGATGCTGGACAGCGGGGCGGTCGTCGCGCCGACCCGCCACGACCTCCGGGCCGCGGCCCCGTTGGCCGCCACGAGGGAGGCCGGCGTCGAGGTGTCCATCTCGTCAGTCGTGATCGCCGAGACCGTGCGTGGATCGGCCAAGGACGTGTCGGTCAACCGGGTGGTCAAGCCGGTGGGTGAGGTGACCTCCGCCGACGAGCGCGGCGGCGGGGTGCTCACCGGTGATCCCGACGACCTGGAGCCGCTCGCCAGCGGCCACCCCGACGTCGTCATCCGCGACCGGTAGCCGTTCACGCCGAGCCGCTCGGCGACAGCCGGTGATCCGGGCACGGTCGGCGAGATCTCTCGTGCCCGGTGACTGGCGTGCCGTGGGAGCCGGGACGGTTCCGGATGTCTCCCCGGAGGCGACCTGGAGTGCTGCGCGCCCTGGATCCCGGCTCCGAGAGGGGACGTCGTGGGGCGGATCGGGTGGCTCGCCCGAGGGGTGAGGTGCCGTCACGGCTCGTTCCTCTCGGGAGACGGGATCGAACCGGGTGTCCCCGCGACCGTCCGTCGAACAGACTGACCCCGATGGAGACCCGTCAGCTCAGCGCCGCTCACCGGGACGAAGCCGTCGCCCTGTGGCGGTCGACCGGGCTCACCCGGCCCTGGAACGAACCGTCCGACGACTTCGACCGCGCGCTCGCCGGCCCGGCGTCCACCGTGCTGGGTGGCTTCGACGCAGGGCGACTGGTGGCCACGGTCATGGTCGGTCACGACGGGCACCGCGGGTGGGTCTACCACCTGGCGGTACACCCGGCCGTCCAGCGGCGAGGACTCGGGACCCGGATGCTGCGCGAGGCGGAGACATGGCTGCGCGAGCGGGGTGTCCGGAAGCTCAACCTGATGGTCCGACACGCCAACCCCGCCGCACTGGAGTTCTACGAGCGGCTGGGCTACGAGGATGCGAAGGTCACCGTCCTGGGGCGTTGGCTCCAGCCGTCGATCCCCGACTCGCTCAGGTCGCGAGCGCGGGAGGGCGATCGGCCGGGTCCTTGTTGATCGGGCTGGTCCAGGCCTCACCAGGCAGGTTCGTGCCGATGACCAACCGGGTCCGGGTGCCGGCGAGGGTGCGATGGAGCCATCCTGGCGGTGCCTGGAGCCGACATCCCGGCCCCACCTGGGTCACGTTGCGTGTTCGTCGGCAAACGATCCCGTGCCGGAGATCACCCAGGTGACCGCCTCGAACTCGTGCCAGTGCAGGGCCTCGTCCTCCTCGTGGACGTCATCGAACGCCAACCCGTGCATCCCCATGGCTGCGACCTGCTCGAGGGCCTCGCCCTCGGTGATGGGCTCGCCGTCCGTGAACTCGTACACCATTGCTGCCGTCCCTTCGTCGGATCCGCTGCCGGCCCGGCCGTGCGGGCCGTCAGCCCGGCGGACACCCCCGACCAGTCAAGCAGGTCGGCACCGACACGGCCGCTGTGACCAGGGCTTCGCCGTGTCGGGCGTGGCGCTGGAGCCCTCCGGTGCCACTTCGGGATCCGACGTGTGACACGCTGAGGTGGTGAAGGAGCATCGCATCCGGTTCGAAGGCGCCTCGGCCGACGCTCTCACCGTCGCCACGGCGGTCGCCGACGCCGACGGCGTCGACCTGACGTCCTCGGAACCGCCGACCGCCCTCGCCGACGGGAGGGTGCGGCTCGATCTCGAGGTCAGAGGGTCCAGCGAGTCCGTCGCTGCGGCGCTCGACGGGATCCGACGCGGCATCCCCGCCGACAGCTCGATCGAGCTCGACCCCAGCTGACGAGCCTGCGCCGCCGGGCCGCTGACATGGCTCGGCCAGGACGACCGTGTGCCGTCCGACCGTCAGGGATGTGTCCGACGAGCGACCTCACCGGGGCTGTCGTGCCACACCAGTGCCTCGTAGGCGGGAGCGAGCAGGTCGGTGAACGGCGCGCCCCGGACCTCCACGGCCAGCGGCTCGAGCCGTTGCAGCACCGCGTGGGGCGTGTCGGGCGGCTCGGCCCGGAGGAGCTCCGCCAGGTCGGGTGTGTCGCCGCTCGCGTCGAGCTGCCCACCGGCCCGGCCCGTCATCGGCGGCCACCACGGCGGGAGCTGGTCGGCGTCCGTGGTGCTGGCCGGCGACGGCTCACGTGACGCCCGCCGGGCCCGTCCGCGCAGCGGTTCGAGCACCTGGTCGCGGGTGCGGCCCCGCCACAGCAGCAGGAGCCAGGGGTCCTCGTCGAGCCGGTCGGCGAACACGTAGAGCACGGCGGCGATGTGCTTGCACGGGTTCTCCGGGTCGGGGCACGAGCACGTGGCGTGCAGATCGCTCCAGCGGTCGGGGAAGAGCCGCACCGACGCAGCGACGAACACGTCCTCGAGGTCCGGCGGGACCTCGCCCGTCAGCAGGCGGGCCACGAAGCCGACCCGGGCGCCCATGGCCGCGTCGACGGCCTCCCACTGCCCGGTCGTCGGACGGGCAGCATCCACGGTGACCAGGTACGGCGTGCGCCGCGAGCCCTGCACCTGGGCCAGGAGCTGACCGGGCCTGACCTCGAAGCTCAGCACCTGACCCTGCCGGGCGTAGCGGCGACCCCGCTGCATGCGGGCACCCAGGCCGTAGGACTCGAGGACGTCGACGAATCGGGCCGACCACCAGGTCGCGGCCATCGCACCACGCCGCTTCGAGGTGGCGATCCCGTCGGCCACCGGGATGGGCTTGGAGGCGGGGAAGCGCTGCCAGGAAGACCCGTACCGGTCGCTGCCGGGCATCAGTCCTCCTCCGCCAACTCGGCGTCGCGCAGCGCCACAACGTCGCGCAGCTCGTCGGTCGTCAACTCGCTGATCCACTCCTCGCCTGCGCCCACCACCCGCTCGGCCAGCTCCCGCTTGGCGCGGATGAGCTCGTCGATGCGCTCTTCGACCGTGCCGGTGGTCACGAGCTTGTGGACCAGCACGCTGTGGCGTTGTCCGATGCGGTAGGCCCGATCGGTGGCCTGGTCCTCGACGGCCGGGTTCCACCAGCGGTCGAGGTGGATGACGTGCGTCGCTGCGGTGAGGTTGAGACCGGTGCCGCCGGCTTTCAGTGACACCAGCAGCAGACGCGGCCCGTCGTCGTCCTGGAACCGCCGCACCAGGTCGTCGCGCCGTCGTCGGGTGACACCGCCGTGCAGCCACAGCACCTCGCAGTCGAAGCGCCGGGCCAGGTAGGGCCGGAGCCGGTCGCCCCAGCCGCGGAACTGCGTGAAGCACAGGGCCTTGTCCCCCGCCTCCAGCAACTCCTCGATGATCTCCTCGGTGCGGGCCAGCTTGCCCGACCGTCCTGCCAGGGCCGATCCGTCACCCAGGTAGTGCGCAGGGTGGTTGCACACCTGCTTCAGTCGCAGCAGCCCGGCCAGCACGAGCCCGCGGCGCCGCATGCCCTCCTCGCGTTCGGCGTCGGCCAGCAACTCGTCGACGACCGCCTGATACAGCGTCGCCTGTTCCCTGGTGAGCGGGCAGTGGTCGGTCAGCTCGATCTTGTCCGGCAGGTCCTCGATGATCGAACGATCGGTCTTGAGGCGACGCAGCACGAACGGGGCGGTGATCCGTCGCAGGGTCTCGGTCGCCTCGGGGTCGTGGTCACGCTCGATGGGGACGGCGAAGCGGTCGCGGAAGCTCTTCGCGCTGCCGAGCAGGCCCGGGTTGAGCAGGTGCATGATCGACCACAGCTCCGAGAGGCGGTTCTCCACGGGCGTGCCGGTGAGCGCCACCCGGCGGCTCGCTCGCAGCCTCGCGACCGCCCGGGTCTGGCGGGCGCCGGGGTTCTTCACCTGTTGGGCCTCGTCGAGCACGAGACGCCCCCAGCGAACGGCCGACAGCGCATCGACGTCGCGGGCCACCAGGGCGTAGGTGGTGAGCACCACGTCGTGGGCGACCGCCCGCTCCTCGAAGGGCTCGTCGTGGTGGTGGCGTGCGGCGCCGTGGTGGACGAGCACCGCCAGCTCCGGCGCGAACCGGTGCAGCTCGCGCTGCCAGTTGCCCAGTACCGACACCGGACACACGACCAGGGTGGGGCCGTCCTGGGGGTCGGCCAGCAACGAGGCGATGGTCTGTGCCGTCTTGCCCAGACCCATGTCGTCGGCGAGGCAGGCGCCGAGCCCGACGCGACCCAGGAAGGCGAGCCAGCCCACGCCGCGGGCCTGGTAGGGACGCAGCACGCCGGCGAAGCCCGCAGGGGCCTCGATCGGTCGGACCGTGGCGTGCAGGGCATCGTCGAGCAGCTGTCCCAGCCAGCCGGTCGCCGTGACGCCGGCCAGGTCGACACCCTCGGGCGCACCGAGGCGATCGAGGCCCAGCTCGGCCCGCACCACCTCGGCGACGGTTGCCTCGTGCCGGGTGCCCAGCTGGGCCAGCACCGTGGCCACCTCGTCCGTGTCGACCTCCACCCAGGTGCCACGGAAGCGCACCAGGTCGCGCTTGGCACGGGCGGAGCGGGCGAGTTGCGAGAGGTCGCGCCTGGTGAGCCGCTCACCGCCGAGGGCCGCCTCCCACCGGAAGGCGACGATCGTCTCCATGCCCAGGCCGGCCTCGGTGCCGGCCGTGGCGGCGCGGCCGGCGCTCGACGCCCGGGCGCGCAGCGCGACGCGTCGACGCTGCACCCACCACGCCGGGAGCTGCACCACGATGCCGGCGTCGACCAGCGCCGGGGATCGCTCCTGCACGATGGTCAGGACCATGGAGGTGTCGAGAACGAGGTGTGTCGGCTCGGGCTCGTCGAGCACGGCGGCGAGCTCGGGGGCGAGGCGCACGGCGTGGCCGAGCGCCGCGAGGAGCTCCTCGACCGCGTGCTCGCCGAGGGGCGCCCGTCCCGACCACACGTCGCCCGCAGGTACCAGCAGCGTGGGCTCGTCGACGTCCTGTGCCAGCAGCTCGATGCGCCAGGTCGGCTCGGGCTCGTGTCGTCGGCCTCGGGCGCGGTGGGGGTGCTCGGGCGCCTCCGGCGGTTCGATGACGCGCAGGCACAGTCGGCTGCGGCCGCCGGCGGGTAGGCCGGTCGCGACCCACTGCCCGACGGTCCGCTCGAGGGCCCGGACCTGGTCGGGATCGAACGATGCCGACAGCCGGGGATCCGCCGCCGTGAGCGACAGGGCCCAGGCCTCGGGGAGAGATCGGCGTCCGGGTCGTCGCGGCGTGAGCTGGACGCCCTGCGCACCCAGCCGGGCGCGCACCTCCGCGTCCACGAGGTGAGCGAGCGCCTCGGCGACGTCGGCCTCGTCGTGGTCGGGGGCGTCGCGGACCAGACCACGCAGCGCGCCACGATCGGCGGCGGTGGGCAGCGGCCACCACCACGACCGGGGGCGGCCGTCCTCCCCGACGCCGAGGCCCGGGACCACCCGTCCCGCATCGACGAACGCCGCGGCCATGGCGGCCAACCGCAGGGTGTGGACGGTGTCGGTCGTCGTCGCCTCTGCGGCTTCGGCCGTGACGGTTCCGTGACCGGTCTCGGTCGTCTCACTCCTGGCCATAGAAGACCCGTTCGACGACGCGGCGGGCGCGACGCGTCACCTTGCGGTACCGCTCGCGCAGCTCGCCGGGCCGCATACCCAGCGAGCGCGCCAGCCACAGGAGCTGCTCGGGCTGGGTGGGCAACGAGTTCCCGGGCTTGGAGTTGACCAGGTACCAGCGGTTGCGGGTCTGTTCGCAGAACCGGTAGGACTCGACCAGGATCGAGGCGTCCTGTGGGTCGAGCACGCCGGCCTGTTCGAGCATGGACAGCGCGTCCATGG
>JALOLF010000197.1 GCA_025456085.1 Acidimicrobiales bacterium | reverse complement strand
CTGGACCTCGCCGTGCTCGCCGATGCCGTGGCCCGGATCCGGGGCGTCGTCGCCATCGGCGAGGCCGGCCCGGAGGTCGCCGCCGCCTTCGAGGGACGGCGCCCCGTCGTGTCGGCCGAGACCATGGCGGCTGCCGTCGCCGCCGCCGCCGACCTGGCCCGGCCCGGCGACGTCGTGCTGCTCAGCCCGGGCTGCGCGTCGTTCGACTGGTTCGACTCGTACGCGCAGCGCGGTGAGGCCTACGCCGCCGAGGTGCGACGGTTGGTCCACCGGTCCCCGTCGTCCACCCATCGTCGCCCGTCCAGCGAGGAGGCAGCTCCGTGAGCGTCGGAACCCCGCTCCGTCCGTCATCGAAGCCGCGGCGTCGGTCCCCGAGCGGACCAGCCCGCGCCGTCGGTCGAACGGGCAGCGTCGCCGGCGGCAGCGCAACCACCCGCTCGACGTCGTCCCGCTCGACGGCGGCGCGCACGGCGCCCACCGGCCGTCCCGCGTCACCGACCCGGCGATCCGGCGCGTCCCGCACCGGGTCGGCGCCGCCGCGGCTCGGCTCGGCGTCGTCGGCGAAGGCCCGTCCGTCGCGCCTGCGGTCCATCGCCGCGGGGAGCCGTCACCCGTGGCACCGCGTCGGGTCCACGGCACCGACCGAACCGGTCGCCGCGGCCCGCTCCTCCCACTTCTTCGTGCTCCTCACGCTCGTCGCGGTGCTCAACCTCGTCGGTCTGGCCATGGTGCTGTCGGCCTCGTCGGTCAACTCGCTCGAGGACTACGGCTCCCCCTGGTACCAGTTCCAGCGCCAGCTCGTGTGGCTGGTGCTCGCCGGCGGAGCCCTGGCGCTGTCGTTGCGGGTCGACTACCACCGCTGGCGCCGGTGGGTGGGCCTGGCCCTGGTGGTGACGGGCGCCATGCTCGTCGCCGTGCTCGTGCCGGGGGTGGGGATCTCGGTCAACGGCTCGACGCGGTGGTTGGGCGCCGGGCCCTTGCAGATCCAGCCCTCCGAGCTGGCCAAGCTGGCTCTGGTGCTGTTCACGGCCGACCTGCTCGCCCGTCGGGCCCACCGGGTCCACGACAGCCAGCTCACGCTGCGGCCCGTGCTCACGGTGTTCGCGGTCTTCGCCGGGCTCATCCTGCTCCAGCCCAACCTGGGTACGACCATGATCATCTTCGTGGTCCTGTGGATCATGCTGTTCGTGAGCGGCGTGGAGCTCCGCAAGCTGGTGCTGACGCTGGGCGTGGTGGCCGCCGGTGCCGCCGCACTGGCGGTGCTCGAGCCCTACCGCATGCGTCGGCTCACGGCCTTCGCCAACCCCTGGGCCGACCCGCAGAACACGGGCTACCAGACGATCCAGTCCCAGGTGGGACTGGCCAACGGCGGCATCACCGGCACCGGTCTCGGCCAGGGGCGGGCCAAGTGGGGCTTCCTGCCCGAGGCCCACACGGACTTCATCTTCACGATCATCGGCGAGGAGGTGGGCCTGATCGGTGCGTTGCTCGTGGTGGCGATGTTCCTGGCGGTCGGCGTCCTCGGCATCCGCGTCGCCATGCGGGCCCCCGACCGCTTCGGCATGCTGCTGGCCACCGGCATCACCGCCTGGTTCCTGGTGCAGGCCTTCGTGAACATCGCCGCCGCCGTCGGGATGGCCCCCATCACCGGGGTGCCCCTTCCCTTCGTGTCGTCCGGGGGCTCCTCGCTGGTGGTCAACATGGCGGCCATGGGCGTGTTGGCGAACGTGGCCCGTCAGACGCCGTGATGGCCACGTCCTCCGGCACCTACGCCTGCATCGCCGGGGGCGGCACCGCCGGACACGTCCTGCCCGGCCTGGCCATCGCCCGGGCCCTCGCGGCCCGGGGCCACCCGGCCGACTCGTTGCACTTCGTGGGCAGCGAGCGCGGCCTGGAGCGCACCCTCGTGCCCGAGGCCGGGTTCCCCCTCACGACGCTGCCGGGCAGGGGCCTGCAGCGTCGGCTCAGCCTGGCCACCCTCCGGGCGGCGATGGGCATCCTGGTGGGCGTGTGGCGGGGCATCGGGTTGATCCGTCGTCTCCGGCCCTGCGTCGTGGTGGCCCTCGGTGGCTACGCCAGCGTGCCCTGCGTCATCGGCGCGGTGCTGTGGCGGGTGCCCATCGTCGTGGCCGAGCAGAACGCCCGCGCCGGGTTGGCCAACCGCCTCGCCGGACGCTTCGCCCGGGCGGCGGCGGTGCCCTTCGCCGAGACCGACCTGCCGCGAGCGGTGGTGACGGGCAACCCCGTGCGACCCGAGGTGCTGGCACTCGACCGGGCCCGGGACCGCGACGGCGCCTGTCGCCAGCTCGGCCTGCCCACCGATCGGATCGTCGTCGCCTCCTTCGCCGGCTCGCTCGGCTCGCGCCGCATCAACCTCGCCGTCCGGGGCCTGGCGGACCGATGGTCCCCGCGGGTCGACGTGGCGGTGCGTCACGTGGTCGGCAGCCGGGACTGGGACGAGGGGGCACTGGCACCCTGGGACCCGGTCGAGGACGGTCTCGTCTACCAGCAGGTCCGCTACGAGGACCGCATGGACCTGCTCCTCGCCGCCGCCGACATCGTCGTGTGCCGGTCCGGGGGCACCACGGTGGCCGAGCTGGCCGAGGTGGGCCTCCCCGCGGTGCTGGTGCCCCTGCCCATCGCCCCCCGGGACCACCAGACCGCGAACGCCCAGGCGCTCGTGCGGGTCGGTGCCGCCGTCCTGGTGCCCGACGGCGAGCTCGACGCCGCTCGCCTCGAGCAGGAGCTGACCCCGCTCGTGGAGGCGCCCGAGCGGCTGCGGGAGATGGGCGAGCGCGGCGCTACGCTCGCTCGTCCCGACGCCGCGGATCGCGTCGCGGCGCTCGTGGAGGAGCACGCCCGCCATGGTTGAGCACACGGAATCGATCGACCTCCACCGGCCCCACCGGGTGCACATCGTGGGTGTGGGGGGATCGGGCATGAGCGCCATCGCCACCGTGCTGGCCGAGATGGGCCACACCGTGTCGGGCAGCGACCTGCGCGACGCGGCGCCGTTGCAGCAGCTGCGCGCGCGGGGAGTGCGCGTCGACGTCGGCCACGCCGCCGCCAACCTCGGTGACGTGGACGTGGTGGCCATCTCGACGGCCATCCCGGAACGCAACCCCGAGGTGCAGGCGGCCCGTGCCCGGGGCATCCCGGTGCTGCGCCGCGCCGAGATCCTGGCGGCCATCGCGGCCACCCGCTCCACCGTGGCGGTGGCCGGCACCCACGGCAAGACCACCACCTCGTCGATGCTGGCGCTGATCCTGGCGGGCGCCGGCCTCGACCCCTCGTTCATCATCGGCGGCGAGGTCACCCAGCTGGGTACCGGGGCCGGTTGGGGCACGGGCGAGCTCTTCGTGGTCGAAGCCGACGAGAGCGACGGCACCTTCCTCGAGCTGCCCCGGCGCGCCGCCCTGGTCACCAACGTGGAGCCCGACCACCTGGAGTTCTACGGGGGCTACGACGCCCTCGAGCGGGCCTTCGAGCGCTTCCTGGCCGAGACCGACGGGCCGCGGGTGGTCTGCGCCGACGACGAGGCCGCCTGCCGGTTGGGGCGGGCCGTCGGCGCGGTGAGCTACGGCACCTCCGACGCAGCGGACGTGCGCATGGTCGACCTCGTCACGTCGCGCGCGGGGGTGTCCTTCTCCCTCGTGCGCCAGGGTATGCACCTGGCCCGCGTCGAGCTGCCCTCCTCCGGTGTGCACAACGCCCGCAACGCCGCCGGCGCGCTGGTCACCGCGCTCGAGCTGGGTGCCGATGCCGCGGCGGCCGAGGACGCCCTGCGTCACTTCGGGGGCGTGGCCCGCCGCTTCGAGCGTCGGGGCGAGCAGGACGGGGTCACGTTCATCGACGACTACGCCCATCTCCCCACCGAGGTGGCCGCAGCGTTGGCAGCGGCACGCGACGGCGGGTGGTCGCGGGTCGTGTGCACGTTCCAGCCCCACCGCTTCAGTCGCACGGGGTCGCTGTGGCAGGACTTCGCCGATGCCTTCAGCGACGCCGACGTGCTGGTCGTCACCGACATCTACGCCAGCGGCGAGAGCCCCCGTCCCGGCGTGACCGGCAAGCTGGTGCTCGAGGCCGTGCTCGACGCACACCCGTGGCAGCGGGTGGCCTGGATGCCCCACCGAGCCGACGTCGTGGGGTTCCTGCGGGCCGAGCTGCGGCCGGGCGACCTGTGTCTGACACTCGGTGCGGGCGACCTCACGACGTTGCCGGACGAGCTGATGGTGGCACGGGCGACGACCGGGGCGGCGTGACCGCGGAGTCCGACACCGCGCCCGGCGGGGACCAGCGCTGGCCCGCGGTGGTGGCGCTCGCCGCGGCGCACCTCGGGGGCATCGACGTCGAGCGGGATGCCCCGCTGGGGGCGCGCACGACCTACCGGGTCGGTGGTCCCGCCGCGCTGGCGGTGCGCATCGAGCACGACGAGCAGTTGGCGGTGGTGCGCGCGGCCGTCGCGTCGACCGGGATCCCGGTGCTGGTGCTGGGCAAGGGCTCGAACCTGCTCGTGGCCGACCGGGGCTTCGCGGGGCTGGTCGTGGTGCTGGGGGACGCCTACGCGGCCGTCGGGTTCGACGGGACGCTGGTGCGCGCCGGCGCGGCGGCCGCGTTGCCGGTCGTGGCCCGTCGAACGGTCGCCGCGGGGCTGACCGGGTTCGAGTGGGCCGTGGGCGTGCCGGGCTCCATCGGCGGTGCGGTGCGCATGAACGCCGGTGGGCACGGCTCGGACATGGCGGCGTCGCTGGTGAGGGTCCGCGTGTGGGACCTCCGTCGCGGCGAGGATAGTGACGTGCCGGTCGACGCCCTGGATCTGGGCTACCGAACCTCCAACCTGCTGCCGCACCAGGTGGTGCTGCGCGCCGATCTGCGGTTGGCGGCGGGCGACCGGGCGGCCTCCGAGGCCGTGCTGGCCGACATCGTGCGTTGGCGCCGGGAGCACCAGCCCGGTGGCGCCAACGCCGGGTCGGTGTTCACCAACCCGCCGGGCGATTCTGCCGGGCGGCTCATCGACCTGGCCGGCTGCAAGGGTCTGCGCATCGGGACCGCCGAGGTGTCGACCAAGCACGCGAACTTCATCCAGGCCGACGACGGCGGTTCGGCCGACGACGTCCGCGCCCTGATGCGCGAGGTGGTGCTGCGGGTCGCGTCGCTCACCGGGGTGCACCTGGAGGCGGAGACCCGTCTGGTCGGCTTCCCGGAGGACCCCCCGGCCGTCTCGCCCGACGCCCCTGGAGCGACCCCGTGAGCCCGGCGCTGCTGGACCGCACGAGCGACGGCCGCGCCCTGGAGGGCGTCGACCCTCGACTCCTCGCCCGTCGCCAGGAGGTGACCGGGCAGCGTCGCCGTCGCCGTCGTCGGTGGTTGGGTGCCCTCCTCGTCGTGATCACGGCCGTGGCCCTCGCGTCCTGGGTGGCGCGATCCCCGCTGCTCGATGTGTCCGAGATCCGTGTCACCGGTGCTGATCGGACCTCGACGGAGGCGGTGTCCGCAGCGGCGGGGGTGGTGGTGGGGGAGGCGCTCGTCGGGGTGGACCTCGACCGCATCGAGGCCGACGTGGAGTCCCTGCCCTGGATCGACGAGGCGCGGGCCCGACGCGACTGGAGCGACGGCACGATCACGATCGAGGTGACGGAGCGCACCGCGGTGGCGGCGCTCGACGCGGGGGTCCCGGGCTGGCTGCTGGTCGACGCCGAGGGTCGGGTGCTCGGCTCGGTCGACGAGCCGCCGCCGGAGCTGCCGGTGCTCACCGGGGTTCCCGCGGTCGAGGTCGGTCAGCGCCTGGATCCCGTCGCCGGAGGCGGGGCCCTGCGGGTGGCCCAGCTGCTCGGCCCGGGGGTGCGAAGCCGAGTGGTGAGCATCGATGCCGTCGACCCCGACGAACTGGAGATCCGGTTGGCCCCAGCCGGA
>JALOLF010000196.1 GCA_025456085.1 Acidimicrobiales bacterium | reverse complement strand
GGCCACCCCGGTCGGGCCCCGGCCGCCGGCGTCGAGGTCACCGCGCCCCGCACCTCAGCCACCGGCACCTGCGCCCGCAGCTCCCGCACCGGCCCCTGCGCCCGCAGCTCCCGCACCGGCCCCTCCCGCACCCGCTCCGGCACCCGCGGCTCCCGCATCGGCACCCGCGGCTCCCGCATCGGCACCAGCTCCCGCGGCACCTGCTCCTGCGCAGCCCGCCGCCCCGCCAGCTCCCGCGGCACCCGCCCCGCCACCGCCCGCCGCCCCGCCACCGCCGGCTCGCCCCGTCCCGCAGGCGCCGGCGCCGGCTCCCCAGGCTCCGCCCCCGCCGGCCCGGCCCCGGCCGGTCTCCGCCCCGCCCCGTCCCGTCGTACCTGCCGCCGCTGAGCGTCCGGCCGGTACCCGATCCAGCGACGCAAGGGTTCCCAGCCCGAGCGCACCGAAGCCCACCGTGCCGAATACGGTTGCGCCCGTAGCGGCGAACCCTGTCGTGGAGGTAAAGAGTCCTATGGCCGGCAACCCGCAGAACTACCTGGCGATGATCAAGGTCGTCGGCGTCGGTGGTGGTGGCTGCAACGCCGTCAACCGCATGATCGACGCCGGCCTGAAGGGCGTGGAGTTCATCGCGGTGAACACCGATGCCCAGGCGTTGCTCATGAGCGACGCCGACATCAAGCTCGACATCGGCCGCGACCTGACCCGCGGGCTCGGGGCCGGCAGCGATCCCGACGTCGGGCGTCAGGCGGCCGAGGCGCACAACGAGGAGCTCGAGGAGGCGCTCAAGGGCGCCGACATGGTGTTCATCACCGCCGGCAAGGGAGGCGGCACGGGCACGGGCGCCGCGCCCGTCATCGCCGAGATCGCGAAGGGCCTCGGTGCGCTGACCATCGGCGTGGTGACGCGACCCTTCGGCTTCGAGGGCCGCCGCCGCGCCGTGCAGGCCGAGCAGGGCATCCAGCGCCTGAAGGAGAAGGTCGACACCCTCATCGTCATCCCGAACGACCGCCTGCTCACGGTGTCGAACGAGAAGACCAGCGTGCTCAACGCCTTCAAGATGGCCGACGAGGTCCTCCTCCAGGGCGTGCAGGGCATCACCGACCTCATCACCACCCCTGGTCTCATCAACACCGACTTCGCCGACGTCAAGATGATCATGAGCGACGCCGGGTCGGCCCTCATGGGCATCGGCTACGGCTCCGGCGAGGGTCGTTCCCTGAACGCCGCCCGTGCCGCCATCTCGAGCCCCCTGCTCGAGGCCTCCATCGAGGGGGCCCGGGGGATCCTGCTCACCATCGCCGGTGGCAGCGACCTGGGGCTGTTCGAGGTGAACGAGGCCGCCGAGGTCATCCACTCGGTGGCCCATCCCGACGCCAACATCATCTTCGGCACGGTGATCGACGACAGCATGGGCGACGAGGTCCGGGTCACGGTCATCGCCGCCGGCTTCGACCGCTGGGATGCCGAGCGGCCCGGCGCCGAGGCGGCGGCGATGACCGCGCCCGCGCCGGCGCCCCGTCCTGCACCGGGCCGGGCGCCCGAGCCGCCCCCGGTCACCGAGGTGTTCGGTGGTGCCACCGGTGTCGACGAAGGCGACGACGACTTCGACGTCCCCTCGTTCCTCAAGTAGCCGGGCGGCCGGGGTGGAGGCCCGCCGGCTGACCGGGCCGGATGGTCGGGTGGCGCACGTGCGCGCCACCGGGCGGGCCGAAGGCGACCTGCACATCGACGGACCCGCGGCGCTGCTCGCCGCCCGCCGGGCCAGGGTCTTCGACGGACCCTGGCTGTGGCTGCGACAGGTCCACGGCGGCGACGTCGTGGTGGTGCGCACCCTCGCCGACCTGTCGCGTGCCGGTGCGGAGGCCGACGCCGTCGTCACGGGGCTGCCGGACGTCGCACTCGCCGTGCACACCGCCGACTGCGCACCGGTGGCCTTCGTCGGGTGGGGACCGGCGCCGGTGCTCGGCGTCGCCCACTGCGGTTGGCGTGGTCTGGTGGCCGACGTCGTGGCCACCACCGTGGCCGCCATGCATGCCCACGGCGCGGCCGAGGTCGACGCGGTGCTGGGGCCCTGCGTGCACGTCGAGTGCTACGAGTTCGGCGCCGTGGACCTGGCCACCGTCGTGGAACGCTTCGGCGACGCCGTCGTGGGGCGTACGGCGTCCGGGAACGACGCGCTCGACGTGCCCGCTGCGGTGCGCATCGCCTGTCGGCAGGCCGGTGTGCGTTCCCTCGTCGAGATCGACACCTGCACGGCCTGCGATGCCGAGCGCTACTGGAGCCACCGGGCCCGTGGCGACGCCGCCCGCCAGGCGCTCGTGGCCTGGCTGGAGGCGCCCGCCGCCGAGACCGCCGCACCCGGGCGCGGACAGCGGGGCCGACCGTGAGCGCCCCCGGGGCCTCGGGATCGGATCCGGCGGTGATCGGGGTGCACGTGGCGGCGGTCCACGAGCGCATCCGGCGGGCCGGGGGGGACCCGGCGCGGGTGGGCCTCGTCGCCGTCACGAAGGGGTTCGGGGTCGACGTGGTGCGCGCCGCGCTCGCCGCGGGTCTCGTCGAGCTGGGCGAGAACTACGCCCAGGAGCTGCTGGCCAAGCACGCCGAGCTCGACGCCCTTCCCGCACCCTCCGGCCCACGGTGGCACTTCATCGGCCGGCTGCAGCGCAACAAGGTGCGCCAGCTGGCGCCACTGGTGTCGATGTGGCACACCGTCGACCGCGTCGAGCTGGGCCAGGAGATCGCTCGGCGCGCGCCGGGGGCGCGGGTGCTCGTCCAGCTCAACCTCTCCGGCGAACCCCAGAAGGGGGGGTGCGAGCCGGGCGAGGCCGCCGCGCTCGTCGCCCGACTGCGCTCGCTGGACCTCGACGTGGCCGGTCTCATGGGGGTCGCACCGATGGGCGAGCCGGAGGCCGCCCGTCCCGGTTTCCGCCTCCTCGTCGGGCTGGCCGACGAACTTGGCCTGCCGGAGCGGTCCATCGGCATGAGCGCCGACCTGGAGGTGGCGGTGGAGGAGGGGGCGACCCTGGTGCGTGTCGGTCGGGGGCTGTTCGGCCCGCGGCCACCTCGTCCGTGAGCCCACGTGCTCGCCGTCGGCTGGGGCCGAGCCCGTCGGCCCGGTAGCATCTCCGGGTGACCCTGCACCATGAGCCATGGTGGGACACTGGAGTCCGCCGGCTCAGGAGGATCGATGGCTTCCATGTGGCGTTCAGCACTGCACTACCTCGGACTCGGGCCCGACGACGAGTACGAGGAGTACGAGGGCGAGGACGATGCGCGCCGCCGACCCCCTCCGCCCGAGCCCCGCGACGAGCGTGAGCCCGTCGCCGTCGCCCCCCGGCCCGCTCCGCCCGTGTCGAGCCGTCCGCAGCCGGCGGCGCGTCCCACGCCTCCCACCAGGGGTCGTGCGGCGCCCGCCCCACCCGAGGTGCCGGAGGCGTCGACGGTGCGCACCCTGCCCTCCAGCAGCGGTGGCGAGCCCAGTGCCCCCAAGCCGAAGCCGGTCGTGCGCGCCGTGCAGGCGAGTGCCAAGCCCCACGTCGTGGCGCCCCGGCACTTCAACAACGCCCAGGAGGTCGCCGACAAGTACAAAGCCAGCCAGCCGGTCATCCTGAACCTCCAGGAGGTCGACCGGGAGCTCTCCCGGCGGCTCATCGACTTCTGCAGCGGCCTGTGCTACGGCCTTGGCGGGCACATGGAGAAGGTCGCCTCCCACGTCTACCTGCTCACGCCGAACAACGTCGAAGTGTCGGCCGAGGAACGCCGGCGGCTCCACGAGCGCGGCCTGCACGACGCCTGAGACCGATCCCGTGGCCGTCGTCTGTTTCCTGCTGCAGCTCTACCTGCTGATCCTGCTGGTGCGGATCGTGCTGAGCTGGTTCCCGATCTCGGGTGAGGGCTTCATGAGCTCGGTCTACGGCCTGCTCTACTCGCTGACCGAACCGGTGCTGGGCCCCCTGCGCTCCATCCTGCCCCCGGTTCGACTGGGTGGCGTGGCCCTGGACCTGTCGCCGATCGTGGTGTTCCTGGGGATCAACATCCTCATGACCGCGCTCTGCTAGCGCAGCGCCGCTGAGATCCGCGTCGGCGAACCGCCGCGTGGCTACCATCGGTCGTCATGGACGGGACGCAGCAGCTGTTCACCAACATCCAGTTCGCCGAGGCCCGCAAGGGCTACGACCGGGAGCAGGTCGACAACTTCCTGCGCAGCGTCGGCGACGCCGTCGGGCGCCTGCAGGACATGCTGCGTCAGGCCACCGAGCGAGCCGAGCACGCCGAGGCCAAGGTCGCCGACGCCCTGCGGGCGAAGAGCCTGGTCGAGGCCGACCTCGACCGGGTGCGCGGCGAGCTCACCGAGCTGCGGGAGCGCAACGAGGACGACCAGGGCGAGATCGAGGCCATGCGCAACGTGCTGCTGCTGGCCCAGAAGACCGCCGACGCCGCCGTCGAGGAGGCGCGGTTGAAGGCGCACGACGAGCTCTCCGGCGCCCGCTCGACGGCCACGGCGCTGGTCGTGGAGGCCGAGCAGCGGGCTGCGGAGATCACCGACGAGGCCCAGCGGCAGGCCGATGCGCTCGTCGACGAGCGCCGTCAGGTCCTCGAGGACGAGATCCGTGCCCTGCAGGCCGCCCACGACGAGGCGCAGGCCGAGCTCGAAGTGCTGCGCAACCGGGTCGACGTCCACCGCGAACGGCTCCGGTCGACCCTCACGGGCATGCTGGGCGCCCTCGACACCCTCGACGACGTCGATGCCCCCACCGCCACACCGTCGAGCGCTGCTGGCTCCGTGGTCGACCCCGACGCCGATCCCGATCCCCGGCTCGACCCGGATCCCGTCGAGGCGGGCGACGACGACGCCGTGACCGATCCGCGGGCCTCCGACACGACCGCACCCCCCGCGCCGGCCGTCCCGCCCGTCGAGATGACCACGGAGGCGCACGACGATCCTCCGGGCGCCGAGGGCGACCCGACCGCCGACCCGGGTCCGACGGTGGACGAGGTGGCGCTGTTCGGACCGCCGGAACCCGGACCGGTGTGGGCACGGTCGGCGCCATCCGACGGTGACGACTCGCTCTTCCACGACGACGCCGAGGCCGATGCGCAGTTCGCGGCGCTGGTCGGCGGGTTGACCATCGTGGACGCTGCGCCGCCGGAGGCGCCTCGTTCGCTGCACGTCGCGGAGCTCATCGAGGGCCCCCCCGTCGCACCCGGCGGCGACGAGGCCGTCGGCGGGGCCATCGATCTGACGGGTCCCGATCCGGAGTCGGAAGGCCCGCCCACGGCGTTGTTCGACGTGTTCGCGGAGCAGGACGATCGGGCGCCCTCGGCGTTCGGCTCCCCGGACGAGCAGGCCGACGAGGCGATGCGGGCGTTCTTCGAGCAGGACCTCGACGAGCTCGAGCGGACCGCCAACCGGTCGCCGCGCTTCCTGCGCCGCCGCTGACGCCCCGCGCCCCGCGGTGGGTGGCGCCACGTCCGGGACCGCCGGCGGGCGACCGGTGTCGGCTCAGATGCGGCGCAGTGTCACCTGCACGGGCAGCCCGTCGACCTCGACGGTGATGTCGCCCTCCCCGTAGGAGAACGAGGCGGCCAGCACCTCGGCCGCGATCCACGTCTGGTGGGCCTCCACCGCCGGACGCAGCGCCGGGTCGGGGTCGATCGTCACGTCGATGCGATCGGCGATGGCGAACCCGAGCTCCTTGCGCAGGTCGTTGAGCGCCCGGACCAGCTCCCGGGCGGACCCCTCCCGGCGCAGCTCGTCGCTGAGCTCCAGGTCGAGGGCCACGGCCCAGCCGTTCTCCTCGGTGAGCGCGAAGTGGTCGTGGCGGTCGGCGCGCACCTCGACGTCGTCGGCTCCGAGCCGTTCGCCGGCCACCTCGATCCATCCCTGCGCCTCGAGCTGGCGTTGCAGCTCCGAGCCGTCGGCGGCGGCGAGCGCCTGCTTCACCTCGTTGACCTTCGGGCCCAGGCGTGGGCCCAGGGCCCGGAAGTTGGGCACGACGGTCCA
>JALOLF010000084.1 GCA_025456085.1 Acidimicrobiales bacterium | reverse complement strand
ACCGCGTCGCCGAGGTGACCGGCGTGCGGCCCACGGTGCAGCTCGGCGGCGTCAACCGCGACACCTTCCACCCCTGGGACGTGCCCCGCACGGTGCCACTGCTGTGCGTGGGCGACGACCGCCGCCCGTGGAAGGGCACCGACACCATCGTGGAGGCGGCCCGTCGGGCCGGCGTGCCCCTCGACCGCTACGCCCCGAAGCACCTCTCCCAGGAGGAGCTAGGTCGGGCCTACAGCGCTGCCCAGGTGTTCGCCGTGGGCTCCTGGTACGAGGGGTTCTGCCAGCCCGGCCTCGAGGCCCTGGCGTGTGGCGCACCGCTGGTCACCACCGACAACGGAGGCTGCCGCGAGTACGCGATCGACGGCGAGACGGCGCTCGTCGTGCCTCCGAAGGACGCAGGGGCCATGGCCGAAGCCGTGAGGCGCCTGCTGGACGATCCCGAGCTGGCGCAGCGGCTCGCCCGCAACGGCCTCGAGCTGGTGGCCGGGTCCTTCGACTGGGAGCGACGCACCGACGAGCTGGCCGAGGTGCTCGATGGCGTCGTGGCCGGCATGATCAGCGCGCCGCCGCCACAGCGGCCCGAGGCACCGGACGATCCGGTGCTGTCGGTGGTGGTGCCGGCCTGGGACCAGCTGCTGTTGACCCAGCGCTTCGTGCAGTCGGTGCGGGCCCACACCGACGTGCCCTACGAGCTGATCGTGGTCGACAACGGTTCGGCCCCCGAGGCGGCCCACTACGCGGCGCACGCCGGCGACCGGGTGGTGCTCAACCCCACGAACCGGGGCTTCGCCTGCGGCATGAACCAGGGGCTGGCCCAGGCCCGGGGTCGCTACGTGGCCTTCTGCAACAACGACACGGTCCTACCCGAGGCCTGGGCGTCGACGCTGGTGTCGGTGCTCGACGAGCGACCCGGGGTGGGCATCGTGGCCCCGGCGGTCACGGCCGCCAACAACGCCATCAGCGTGCGGGAGGTGCCCGGCACGGAGGTCTTCGACGTGGCACCGTTCTCGGCGCCGCCCGCGGCGGTGGTGTGGGTGATGCGCCGCGCCGTCGTCGAGGAGCTGGGCGGCTGGTCCGAGGAGTATCCGGTGGCCTCGGGCGAGGACGTGGACCTGGCGTTCCAGGTGTGGGTCAACGAGCTCGACATCGTGGTCGACGAGCGGGTGCTGGTCGACCACATCTCCAAGGGCACCGCGACGCGTCTCGACGACTGGCGGGGGCTGTGGGCCGCCAACCGCCAGCGGTTCCTGGACAAGTGGATGGGCGACGCCGAGACGGCCCGCCTGGCGAGCTGCCCGCCCGAGCGCCACGCCCGGAACCGCGACATCGCCCGGGCCGTGGCGGGCTGGATGGACAGCTACTTCCGGGCCCGGGAACAGGCCCGAAGCCGCACCCAGGTGCTGTTGGACCGCAACCCCGCGCTGCGGGCCCGCGCGGTGGAGCTGGCCTGGCGCAACTGGCAGCGGGTCGGGCCCCGCCTGCCGTCGCGCGTCGACGACACCGCCCGGCGGGTGGCGCGACGCTTCGTGTGACGACCGAAGCTCCGTCGCCGGCTCAGCCCGATGCGAGGGAGGGGTGGCACACGCGGACGGTCACGCTGTCGGTGGGTTGCAGCGTCAGCTCCAGGTCGGTCTGTGCCTCCAGGACGTTGCCGTCGCGCGCCGCGTACCCCACCGAGCGATCGGTCCTGCCCTCCTTCGGGGCGATGAGCAGGTCCGGGACCAGGAGCGGAAGGTCCGGTTCGACGGCCACCACCTCGAAGCCGACCCGGTCGCCCTTGCCCAGCGAGAGGTCGACAGGGCCGGCGAGCTCGACGCACCCGGTCGGTGCCGTGTCGTCTGACTGGAGCAGTCCGAGCCGGATCCGGTCGGCAGGCGACCGTCCGGGAGGCTCGGCATCGGGGAGGTCGTCTGCGTCGCGCACGTCACGGAGCCATCCCACCGTCAGGCCGGGGTGGCCCGTGGGGTCCGGGCGCACACCGGCGGCGACCTGGTCGACGAGGGGATGGCTCGCCCAACCGACGAGGGTCGCCGGGCTGCTCGACAGGGCGGGGGCGAAGGCGTCGATGTTCGACGGGACGCCGGCCAGCAGGAGCACCGCCACGCCAGGAAAAGCCAGTGGCCACCGCCGCAGGATGGCGTCGGCCGCGACCCCCAGCGGCACCAGCGTGAAGGCCGCCAGGAGGTAGATGTAGCGCCCCGGTGCGGTGCCGGCGGTTCCGCCGAACCACCGGCTCATGCCGGTGAGCACGGCGAACGCGACCGCGCCCAAGAGCAACGCGATGGGTACAGCGAGCTCGGCTCGGATGTCGCGCAGGGACCTCGTGCGCGCGATCAGGACACCACCGCCGACGAGGAGCAGCGCGACCAGCCACGCGAGCACGGCCCCGCCTGCCAGCGCGTCGTAGGAGTCCGAGAACAGGTCCCGGGCGAAGCGGAAGACGACGTCCACGCTCTCGAGGCCGGTGAGCAGCGAGTTCGCGGGCTCCATGGCAGCCCGCCACACGAGGTACACGGCCACGAGCGGCCCGGCGTGGAACAGCGCTGGCTTCCAGCTGCGGCGTAGGAAGGTCGACACGGCAACCACGCCGATCATCACGACCCCGACGGCGCCGAACGTGAGCGCCAGCCCGCCGAGCGCCAGGCCGATCCAGTCCCGTTTGTCGATGGCGCCGTCGTGGTCGGCCAGCAGGGCGTGGCCCAGCCCGAGGGGGAGGGCGCCGGCCAGGGCGATCTGGAACCCCCAGAGGATGTTCTCCTGGCCGCTGCCGAACAGCAGCAGGGGCAGCGCGGCGAACGTGGCGATCCACGGGCTCACGCCGCTGCGGCGCATCACGAGACGCAACAGCACCACGGTTGCCAGGTGCGAGGCGATGACGGGTAGCTGATACGGCAGGTAGGTCCGCAGTCCGAACAACGCGAACAGCAGCCGGTAGACGAGGACCGGCCCGGTCGACCAGTGGCCGTTGTGGTCCCGGAGCAGGTCGTCGATCGAGGTGGCCTCGCGATCGGACAGGAACAGCCACTCGTCCAGGAAGAACCACTGGTAGTCGGCGAACGCCACGAGCAGCACCACGGTCCCCGCGACCAGGGCGGCCACGAAGAACCACCACGCGGCCTTGCGGCTCAGGGCGACCCGGCGGTCGAGCTCCGGGTCGGTTCGGCGTCGGCCCGAGGGGTCGGCGGCCCTGGGGTCGCACAGGGCGAGGGCGGCGAGCTCGTGCAGCGCGGTCATGCGGGCTCCCAGCAACGCAGGTCCCGGTCGAGGAGGTCCTCGAGCCGGCGGAGGTCGTCGACGAAGTAGTTGTGCAGCTCGCGGCGGTCCGCGTCGGACAGCGGGCGCACGTCTCGGGGTGCGGCCGCACGGTTGGAGAAGCGGACCTGGTCGAGCTCGGGGGGTACGAAGGTGGCGTCGGCGCCCAGGTGGCGCAGCACGGCGGCGTACACGCCGGCCGGGTCGGTGCCGACGTCGTCGTGCAGCAGCACCAGCAGCCGCTCGCCGAAGCGGCGCACGTACGGTTCGAGGCTCGCCCCGTACCACCCGCCGGCGACGAGTCCCAGCCAGTCGGTGTCGGCGGGCCGGGTGCGGGCCAGCGCCACCAGGGAGCTGTCGGGTCGGAGCCGTTCCCGGGTGATGTGATGCACCATGGCCGAGTGGGCCCGGTCGACCGGGTTGCGCAGCAGGGCGACCAGCCGCACGTCGGGCAGGGTGCGCTCGATGCGCTCGGCCACCACCTCGGGCCGGCGCCGCCACATCAGGTAGCCGGGTGTCGATTCCCCGATGATGGGGGCGCCGTCCCAGTCGGCGAACTGCTGGCGGTACCAGTCGGGGCCGAGTCGCTCGAAGCGGTCGTCGTGGTCGAAGAACTCGAGCTCGGTCGGGGCGAGGTACACCTCGGGATGGGCCAACAGGTTGAGTCGCAGCCAGCGGGTGGCGCTCTTCTGCGCGCCGATGACGAGGAAGGTGGGTAGCGGCGGCGTCATCGGCCGAGCCGGGAACGGAGCCGGCTACCCAGCTCGACCACCTGGTGGCGTCCGCTGTCGAGCAGCGACCCGCCACCGGTCCCCGTGTTCGGGGTCTGCAGGGGGAGCGGGTCGCCCTCAGGGAAGTCGTCGAGCCCGGCGGCGTCGACGAGGTGGGCGGCCGGGTAGCCCCGGAGGCGCAGCCGCCGGCCCGCGGCCACGACGACTGCCGCGCCGTCGGGACCTTCGAGCACCTCCACCGGGGGGCCTTCCGGCCGGCGGTCCAGCTCGTCGTCGGTGACGGGTCGCCACGGGCCGAACCGGGTGGCGAGCGCGTCGGCCAACAGGCGGCCGGCGACCCGACGGCGCCGACCGCCGTCGAGCAGGTGCACGGCGCCGTCGGGTGCGGCCACCAGCTGGGGAGCGATGGCGCCGTCGGCGTCGGGCGGCTGGGCGGCGAGCTCGGCCAGCCAGCGTCGGGCCCGCCTGGTCCGTCGGGCGGCGGCGGACTGCTCGCCGCCGTCGGGCCCCACCGACAGGGTCGGACCCTCACCCAGGTCGCGTACGTCGCGGGCGGGCACGAACAGGGGGGTGGGTAGGCCGCGCAGCGGGAGGCGCTCACCGCCGACGACCACGAACGGTGCGCCGTGGGAGCTCTGCAGGACCTGGACCGGTGGGCCCGCCTCGAGCGCGTCGAGCTCGTCCGCGCCCAGCTCGCGTCGACCGCCGAGGTGGCGTTCGAGGGCCTCGGCCAGCAGCTGCCAGGTCACGTCGCGGCGCAGGCCGCCGTCCACGAGGAACACCGCGCCGTCCTCGCGCTGGGCCAGGATGCAGTCGCGCTCGCCGCGGCCCGCGAGCCGGGTCAGGTCGTCGCGCAGGTCCTTGGCGGGCCGGCCGCCCCCGAGCGCCTCCACCTGCTCGTGGAGCTGTCGGTTGGTGGCCGCCAAGGCACGCAGGTGCCGCCTCAGGCGTTGCTCGTCGTCGGTCACGTCGTCGCTTCCCACGTGGGTTCGCGCCCCGCCGGGGCCGGCGCGCGGTAGAGGGCAGCGTAGCGATCCGCGGTCTCGGCGACGGTTCGCAGCGCGACGCGTCGGGCCTGGCGGGTGGCTCGGCGCACCTCCGGGCGGCAGCGGGCCAGGTTCACCACCAGGTCGCGCACCCCGTCGGCGTCGGTGGGCTCGATGGTCCAGCCCACCGCCTCGGCCCGGATGCGTTCGCCCAACGCTCCGTAGCCGGCGCCGATCACCGGCAGGCCGGCCACCAGCGCCTCGGTCATCACGTGGCCGAAGGTCTCGGCGTAGGGGCCGGGCAACAGCACCACGTGCATGCCGGCGCGGTGCAGCAGACCGGGGAGGTCCCGGTTGTCGTAGGTGCCGTGCAGGACCAGATCGGGGTGGGCGGCCTCGCGCAGCTCGCCGAAGTGGTGCACCTCCACGTCGACAGCGTCTTCGTCCATGGTTGCCAGGTCGGCCACCAGGTGGTTGACGACGCCCAGCCCCTTCTTGGCCCACCCCCGACCCACGAAGGCCAGGCGCAGCGGACCAGTGAGCACGGCGTCCGTGTCAGGCAGGTCGGCGTCGCCATCTCGGGGGCCGAGGGGGATGGTGGCGCCGTGGGGGATGAGCTGCACCCGTTCCTCGGGCACGTCGTAGACCCGGGCGAAGTAGTCGGCGGCACTCCTGGTGGAGAAGACCCAGTGGTCGACGGTGTCGAGCCAGCGGGTCACCGTGTCGCGGAAGGTCTCCAGGTACTCGACCGGGAGGCCCTTGGCCTCCGGCAGGCACCGGGCGCACAGCGAGCGGTCCTCGGGGATGCCGCACGGCTCGGCGTTGCGGTAGAGCAGCCAGTGGTGGGGGCAGGCCAGGTACAGGTCGCGCACCGAGCACACCACCGGACCGGGGAAGTCGGCCAGCACCGCTAGCGGCGCCAACGAGTGGCCCACCAGGTTCTGCAGGTGCACGGCGGCCACGTCCTCCAGCGCCAGCGCCAGGCGCAGGGCCTCGGCTGCGTGCTCGTCGAGCACCTCCTCCCCGGCGGGTCCCCCGGTGCCGGCCGGCGCGTCGAGCTCGGGTGCGCCGGGCAGGTGGAGCTCCTGCTCGGCGCGGGTGCCGTGGCGGTCCTCGAAGGTGATCCGCAGGACGAAACCGCCGCGCACCGGGTGCAGCACCGCGACGTCGAACTCCTGCCACAGCGCCTCCACGAGGGTGCGCAGGTGGGTCTCGGTGCCGCCCAGCTCCTCGGGGGAGTTGTGCAGCAGGTGCAGCACCAGGGGCCGGTCGGGACGCCGGCGGTGCAGGCCCAGCTCCAGGGCCGCGAACGGCACGGCCAGCGGGTCCCGGGCCCGTTCGGCGGCGTTCTCGGCCCCGAAGGTGGGGTACCGCTGGTGCAGCAGGGCGGCGCTGGTGGCGCGTCGCTCGTCGCGGGCTGCGCCGAACGAGCCACCCTGGCGGTGGAAGACAAAGGTGGCGTCGTCCACCAGGTGCCGCCAGCCCCGGGCGCCGGCCCGCAGGCAGAAGTCCACCTCCTCTCCGTAGCCGGCTGCGAAGGTCTCGGCGTCGAAGGGGCCGACGTCGTCGAGCGCGGCCCGGGTGACGTACAGGCAGAACCCCACCCCGGTGATGACCGCCGGCCGCAGGTTCAGCGACTCGGCCGCCACGTGGGCGGCGCAGTCGTCGATGCGGGGCTGGTCCCCGTCGAGGTCGAAGGTGGCGATGACCGCCCGGGGCACCGTGCAGATGGACCCGGCGTTGGTCAGCGGCGTCACCGTGGCGACGTCGGTGGCCGTGGCGGCCGTGGCCGCGAGACGGTCGAGCCAGCCGGCGGTGACGACGGTGTCGGCGTTGAGCACCACCACGTCGCCGTCGGACTCGGCGAAGCCCCGGTTGACGGTGCCCGCGAAACCGAGGTTCTGCGCGTTGTGCAGCACCCGCACCGTCGGGCCGCCGGTCGCTCCGCCGGCCAGGCCGTCGAGCAGGGCGGCCATGCCCGGTTCGGGCGAGGCGTCGTCGATGAGCAGCACGTCGTGGTCGGTGGCGCATCCCGCGGCGTGGCGTCGCAGGCTGGCCAGGCAGGCCCGCACGTCGTCGAGGCCCCGGTAGACGGGCACCACCACGGTCACGGGGGTGGCGGTGCTCACGGCTCGGCCACCGCCCGCAGCGCGGGTTTGGGCTGCGGTGGTTCGGGCTGGGGTCCGGCACTCAGGCGGCGGGCCAGGTCGGCCACCGTCGCCGGTGCCACCCGCTCCCCGATCCGGGCCCGCAGTCGGCCCTGGGCTCGACCCAGCCGCCACGAAACCAGCTCGACGCCGAGCAGGGGATCGTCGGCCACCTCGACCACCACGGTCGAGCGGCGTCGGCACCACCCCGGAGCGGCCTCCCGCGCCGCGTCGTCGGCCGCCACCACCACGTCGGGGGCGAGGGCCTCGAGCGAGGCCGGTGAGGCCAGACAGGGGCGGGTGAGGTGCAGCCCCTCGGGCGCGGCGGTCACGGCGAGCCGGCCCTCGACGTCGCGGCGTAGCAGGGCGTTGACCATCGAGCGGGCCCAGTCGAGCCGGTCGGGATCGGGGTCCGGGCCGCACACCACCACCGCCACGACCGGTCGCCACGGGAACGGCGGCCGGGCCGCGGGCGAGGCGTCGACCAGCGCCGTGGGCGGCTGCCAGGGGTCGTGGGCGTGGGTACCGGGATCGACCAGCAGGTGGGCGCCGGGCGCAGCGACGACGTCGCCCTCGACCGTGCACCGCACGCCGGGTCGCACCAGCAGCGCGCCGCGCACCGAGGTGGCGTCGGCCGTCGTGGCCGACCCCAGTGGCTCGAGCGCGTCCACGGGCCGCAGGGCGCACCGCTCGGCGTGGACCCGGAACGACGCACCGGCGGGAAGTTCGGTCGCTGGCGCCACGATGCCGTCGACGGCGGGATCCGCCCTGCGCAGCTGTCGGGCGAGCCGGTCCCGGGTGATCCAGTCCAGGACCCAGCCCTCGGGGTGCACCAGCTGCGGGGCGTCGCTCACCCCGTCCCGCCCCGGGCCGCGGCCCTGGCCGCGGCCTTCTCCCGGTTGCGACGGCGGATCTCCTCGGTGAGCTCCACCACCTTGGCCCGCGCCCGGGCCAAGGCCTCGCCGTCGACGGGCGGTCGCAACCACCCCTCCCGGACGGCGGCGGCCATCGGCTCGGGCACCAGCGTCACGTCGACGTCGCCGCCGTTCCACACCTGCGTCGCCAGACGGGTCACCGGGTCGGCTCCAGCCGGGTCGGACTCCGCCGGGGCGGTGGCAGCCGGCGCGGACGCGGCTTGGGTGGAGCGTCGGTTGTCGTGGTGGTGCAGCGACGGGTCGAGGTGGCCGCGCACCGCCTCGAGCGTCGCTTCGTCCGGTGCGGGCAGGGCGAGGTGGGTGGCGATGCGGGCCAGCGTGGTCGGGAGGTCTTCGAAGAAGTCCCGGTGACGCACCAGCAGGTGGCCGGGATCGTTCGTGGTGGCCGCCAGCAGGTAGCGCAACCACAGCAGGGCAGCCTGCGCCGGGGGCATGCCGTTGCGGGTGTGCAGCGACGCCGCCACCTCGGCCGGGTCGCGCACCACCACGATGGTGGTGGAGATGGGCGAGACGGTGCGCCACAGGGGCAGGAGCAGCGACAGCCGGGGGTCCTTCCAGCCGATGGGCTCACCGGGGGGCGTGGCGGCGAAGGTCTCGGCCAGCTCGGCTGCCGCCCGTGCCCGCAGCTCGTCGAGGCCCGCGTCGAGCTCCCAGCCCGGTGCCAGCACCGGTGGGGCGTCCCACGATCCGTCGAGGTGGGCGAGGATCTCGTCGTCGAGCTCCTTGACGCGGGCGTTCTCGAAGTAGCCCCTCGGGTTGTCCCGTCCCGGCGGCATGAGGCGCTCGGGGTCTCCCAACGACACGCCCAGCAACTGCACGGCCCGGGTCGCGAAGGAGGTGCCGCTGCGGTGCATGCCGGTGACGCACACGGCGGTTCGGCCCGCCAGCGCGGCTGAGTCGGTCCCCATCAGCGGCCGGTGCTCACACCGAGCCGAGCGGGAGGAGGCCCCGCTGCACGAGGATCGTGCGGCCGGCGATCGAGCCCAGGAACTCGAGGAAGGCCTTGGAGGCGTCGGTCTCCTCGATGGTGCCGATGTCGTAGGTGATCACGTAGGGCGCGAAGTCGGGATCCGCCAGCGCGCCGGTCCGGAAGAACCGGTTCATGTAGTCGCTGCGGAACACCAGCGCCACGTCGACCTTGCCCTTGGCCACATTGTCGGTGAGTCGGCGACCCGTGGGCTCCACGGTGTCGGCTGCTGGTGTGACGCCGGCCTGCTGCAACACGGACTGCGCCGCGGCGCCGCACGGCACGTCCGGCGCGCACAGGCCGGTCACGAAGGCGCTTCCCTCGCCGAAGACCCCGATCTGCGCCGGGACGCCCTCGGGGTTGCCCTTGGCGGTCAACATCAGCAGGGGATCGGTGCCGAAGTCGGTGGGGGTGGCGATGATCGTGCCGTTGTCGACGAGGGGCATGAGCTCGGTGGTGTCGGCGACGAGCAGGTTGGGTCGGTCGCCGCCCTGCACACCGGCGATGAGGTCGGTCTCGGAGCCCTGCGTGATCACGACGGTGTACTCGGTCAGGAACTCGAACCCGCCCTTGAGCTCGTTCATGGCCCGCTGGAGCTGGTCGGGTGCGTAGATGGTCACCGTGGTCGCCCGGTCGCCGGCGCCGACCGTGGGCTTGGTTGCGGCGTCGCTGGCGGTGCCCCGGGAGCCGGACGACGTCGGCTCCTCGTCGTCGCTGCACCCGGCAACCGCCAACAGCACGGTGCACGCCAACAGCAGTCGGAGCGCGAGCAGCAGTGCCGAGCGGGGTCGTTTCACGGAATCGGATCTCCTGCGTGCCGGATCGAGCGCGGGACTCGGCGCGACGGACGTCGTTGAACGCGTAACCTAGCCGACCCCAGCCGATCGGAGGCTCGCGGCCGGTCCCGAACCGGCCCGTGCGTGGTCTCCCGGTTGGCTACCCTGACCGTACCTCCACCCCTCCTCCCCGGCTGGCCCGCGCGCCGAGCCGGTCGGGGCCAGTGCACCCCATGGCCGAGCCCTCGTCGTCTCCCACCGTCCACGTCTACGAGCCCACCGACACCGGTCTGCCGCCGCTGCACCGCTACCTGCGCGAGATCTGGGGTCGCCGGGCCTTCATGTGGCACCTGTCGCGCAGCGAGCTAAAGGCGCAGCACTACGACACGGTCATCGGCCAGGCCTGGATCGTGCTCGATCCGCTCCTCGAGGCGGCGGTCTACTACCTGCTGCGCACCGTGGTGCGTCCCATCGGCACCGATGCCGAGCGCAACGCGCTGCTCGCCCACCTCATCATGGCCGTGTTCTTCTTCGGCTACACCCGGGCGTCGCTCATGGGCGGGACGAAGGCGATCCTGTCCAACCGCAACACCGTGCTCAACTCCTCGTTGCCCCGCTTGGTGTTCCCCCTGGTGGCCGTGATCGAGGCCTTCCTCGACTTCCTGCCCACCTTCGTCGTGTACATGGGGCTGCACGTGCTGCTGGGCCAGCCCATCACGGCCGCGCTGTTGTGGCTGCCGTTGATCCTGGTGCTGTTGACGATGTTCAACCTGGGTCTGGCCCTGCTGGCCTCGACCGTCACGGTGTTCTTCCGGGACGCGTCCGACATCCTCCCCTACGCCACGCGCATCTGGCTGTACGTGTCGCCGGTGCTGTTCACCGTGTCCGAGGTGCCGCCCAACATCGCCCCGTACCTCAAGCTGAACCCCATGTACTGGTTCCTGGGTTCGCTGGAGCTGATCTTCACCGGGCACGGCCCCACCGCCAAGGGCCTGTTCATGATGACCGTCTTCGCGGTCGCCGTCTTCGGGTTGGGGGCCTTCTACTTCCTGCGTCGGGAGCGGGACCTTGCCGTTCGACTCTGAGACCGCGTCGCTGGCGGTTCCACCCACCATCGAGGTGCAGGACCTCTGGCTGCGTTACCGCTCGAGTCAGGAGGCCACGCTCAAGCGCACGCTCGTGGGCATGACCCAACGACGCAAGGTGACCCGCTACGTGGAGGCCCTGCGGGGGGTGAGCTTCACCGTGCAGCGGGGCTCGGTGTGCGGCGTGATCGGCCGCAACGGCGCCGGCAAGTCCACGTTGTTCCGCACCATCTGCGGCATCCTCACCCCGAGCGAGGGTCGTGTCGTCGTGCGGGGCCACGTCACGCCGCTGTTCTCTCTCGGCATCGGCTTCAACCGGGAGCTCACCGGCCGCGAGAACGTGCTGCTCGGCGGGTTGGCCATGGGCCTCGCCCCTGAGGAGGTGCAGGAGCAGTACCAGGCCATCGTGGCCTTCGCGGAGCTGGCCGACGCCATCGACTACCCGATGCGCACCTACTCCTCGGGCATGTCGGCCCGGCTCGGGTTCGCAGTCGCGGTGCACCTCGACCCCGAGATCGTGCTCATCGACGAGGCTCTGGCCGCCGGTGACGCCCGCTTCAAGAAGAAGTCCTCGGACAAGATCAGCGAGCTGTGCGAGCGCGACTGCACCGTGATGATCATCACCCACGGCGTGCGGATCATCTCGTCGCTCGCCGACCGGTGCCTGTGGCTCGACAAGGGCCGGGTGATGGCCGAGGGCCCCGCTCCCGACGTGGTCGACGCCTACCTGCGCTTCGAGGGCGTCCTCGACGAGGCCACCGCCGCCGAGGACATGTAGCCGACGTCCGGTCGTCGACGTCTGGTCGCCGACGTCCGGCCGTCCTCGCCGGCGGGGACGGTGCTCAGCCGCCGGGCGCCGTGGTGGTGGCCGTGGTGCCGTCGATGTTCAGCAGCGGCGTCAGGTTCTGGTCCATCGGCAGGATGATGGTCGAGTTGTTCGGCGAGTCGACGAGCTGCTTCAGCGCCTGGATGTAGGTGTACTGCAGGTACTGCGGGGTGAGCTGGGCCTGGTCGCACTGCTCGGTCGGGTTGGGGGTCACCACCTGCACCTGCTGGCCGTCCTTCTCGACGGTGGTGACGGTGCCGCCACAGGCCAGGATCTGCTGGGAGTCGGCGGTGGCGATGGCGTTGATGCGGGAGATGTCGGCCTGCTGCTCGGCCGTCTGGCGTTCGAAGCGCTGACGCTCGGCCTGCTGCTGCGCGGCGACCTTGGCGTCGATGGCCTGCTGGACCGGGTCGGCCAGGCGGACCTCACGCAGCTGGAAGTCCAGCAGTTGGATGCCGCGGGGCTCGATCCGTTCCCGCATGCAGTCCGAGATCTCGTCGGCCATGGGCTCCCAGGCGCTGGTGGCGGCCTCGACCATGTCGTACTTGGTGAAGGCGGCGCGGATGCACGTGCGCGCCGCGGGGCGCACCAGCTTGGTCGGGAAGTCGGTGCCGACCTCTTCGTAGACCCGGGTGGCCTCCCCGGGGTCGAGGCGGAACAGCACGGTGGCGTCGACGTTGGCCGCGCCGCCGTCGCGGCCCAGCACGGCCACGGAGTCGTCGCCGGCATACTGGCCCTCGCCCTGGATGGCGGTCATGGTGTAGTTCTGGGTCCGGGTGGACATCGTCTTGACCTGGGTGAAGGGGACGGTGAGCTGCAGGCCCGGCCCCAGCTCGCCGCCGGCCTTGCCCAGGGTGATGGGCACGCCCACCGAACCGGCCGGCACGATGTGCACCATCGTCCACAGGAAGAGCACGACCACCGCGCTGCCGCCGACGATGCCGAGCCGCTTCCACGCACGGGGCTGGAGGCTGCCGTCGGCGTTGCGCTTGCGCTTGAGGCCGATCGCCTCGAGGAGCGCGGCGACGCCCCGGCCGACCGCAGCCAGCACGCCGCTGCGCTTGGCGGGCTTCTCGGGGGCGTCGTCGGCGATGCCCCGCCAGCTCACCTTGACCGGTGGCACCTCCGTGGTGGGCGGCTCGGGGGTGTGCAGAAGTGGAGCGGTGCGCTTGGCAGCGGCCTTCTTGGCGGCCTTCTTCTTGGGACGGGGGAGCTGCTCGCCCGGCTCGGTTGGCGCCTGCGGGCCGGACGCGTCGCCGGCGGGAGCGGTCACCGGGGGCGCTGTGGGCTCGCCCTCTGGCGTCGGGCCGGCCGCGGCCGCGGCTGCGGCGGGGGCGGGGGCGGGGGGCTGGGGGACGGTCGGCGGGGTCTGCGCAGCCGGGGCCGGTGGCGTGGGGGGCGTGGCGGGTGCGTCGGCGGTGCCACCCGGCGACTCGTCGGGACGGCCCGCCCCCGGGGACGGCTCGGAGGCCTCGTCTTTGTCCGGCATGTGGATCGATCGCTCCTTCGCGCGCAGGCGGGACCCGTTCCCCGCCCGGGCACAAGACGGGCAGTGTAGTAGCGGTCGATCGCGGCACAGGGCGCGGCCCGGCGGGTTTACCGCGTGTCCAGGAGGAGCCGCGTGCCCAGCGTGGTTCCGCGGTGGACTGTCGGATTCCGACAGCGGGGCGGGTTTCCAGTGCGGCGTGGACGCTGGTTCGGCGGTGGGCTGTCGGATTCCGACAGCGGGCCGCGGTTGCAGCGGCGGCTCAGCGCGTCAGGAGGCGCGCCAGCTGGTCGGCGGCGGTCGTGGCGGCGTCGCCGTGGCCGCCGTGGAGGTGGTGGACCCGGAACCGCTCCCGCCCCGCGGCGAGGGCCGCACGTGCCGCAGGGTCCTCGCGCAGGTCCCGCACAGCAGCGACGATGTCGTCGGCGTTGCGCACGGGTCGGGCCGCTCCGAGGTGGGTGTAGGAGAAGTCGAGCACCCGCTCGCCGATCTCGAGCTCCAGGAGCGCGACGTCGGCCATGCAGGCCTCGTAGCCGGCTGTCGAATCCCGCACGATCACCAAGTCGGAGGCGACGGTGAGCTCCCGGCTGTCGCCATGGCGCACCACCACGACGCCCGGGAAGGGACCCGCCGCGGCCTCGGGGACGCCCGTGTCGTCGTGCGGATGGCACTTGACGGTCAGCTCGACGTCGGGAAGCCGGGACGCGGCCTCGCACACCACCGACGTCGCCCGGGCCGCGTCGTCGAGCGTGTAGAACCACCGTGAGTGGGAGGCCAGATAGGTCACCCGCAGCGGCTCGCCCTCGGCGGGGAAGCGCCGTTGCGCCCGCACGGCTCGATGGACGGCGAGGGGATCGTGCACCGGGGAGCCCACCGCCGCGATCTCGCCGATCGGAGGCTGCCGGTCCCGGAGGTCGGCGGCCTCGTACTCGCCCCACAGCAGTGCCAGGTCCACGTCGATGCTGCGGTGGGCGTGGCGGGGGTTGTAGATGCCGTGTTGGATCCACGCCGTGGGGAGACCGACGCGGTGGGCTGCCACGACGCCGGCGCGAGCGGTCAGGTCGTAGGGCGTGGTCACGACCACGAGCCGGGCATCGAGTCCGGTGATCGTCTCGGCGAGCCAGCGCCGCCACCGCTCGCCGCCCGCCGCCGTGACGACGGCATGACGGCGCACGGTGGGCACGAGCCACGGGTCCACCACCCCCGCCCGCGCCCGCGCCCCCGCCCGCACAAGCTCCGAAATCGGGTCCTCCGAGGTCGGTCTCCGGCATCCATCCGCCCGAGTTCCGGGAGGGGGTGGGAACCCGGTGGCGAAGGCGCGCACCGCGTCGCGCAGGCCGGCAGCGGTGAGGCGCCGCGCGGTGGCGCGGTGGAGCAACGGGTCGGGCGGCAGCTCCAGCGTCGCGGGCGCCGTGACCACGTCGTCGGTCGCGCGCGTGCCCCCGAGGGCATCCGCGTCGGCGAGCGCATCGACGACGGCCCGGCGGCAGGCGATCCACATCGGTCGCAGGCCGTGGTGCTCGGCCAGCGCCCCGGCCACGGGCAGCGACGCCTTGAGGTTGTTGGGGAAGAACTCCACGAAGGCCACGACGGGCCGGTCGTGGGGCGCCGCGCCGCCACGGGCGGATTCGGCGTGCACCCGGGACTCGGCGTGCACCCGGGCTGCGTGGATCCGCTGCCGCCAGCGCTCCAGCCGGGCGCCGCGGGTCCGGACGTCGAGCACCTCCACCGCCACGCCCGGGAACGACCGGGCGAACCGGGCGGCGTCGCGACGCGATCGCATCGACGACGAGACCACCACCAGCCGCCGGGGTCGGTGCTCGGCGATGAGCCGGCTCACGGTCCGCCAGCGGTGCCAGTCCGGTGCCAGCGCCACGGCCAGGGGGAAGCGGGCCGCCTCCAGCGCGGCCAGCAGGTCCTCGTCCGCGCCCCGGGTGCGTGCGGTGTCGATGAGCGTCTCGACCAGTCGGTCCGTGTCGTCGAGGATCGAGAACGCGGCCCGGCCGGTGACCGTCACCACCGGCCCGGCCCATTCCCCGTCGAGTGCCGTGCCGGCGGGGACCGCGAGCCGCGCGCCGGCGCCCACCCGGGCGCGCAGCAGCGCCAGCAGCGAGGCGTCGGCGGGGTCGACGTCGAGGTGGACCAGGGTCTCGGTCACGGCGCCGCCGTCGCGGCGTGCCCGCCGGGAGGTGCCGGTCGCGGCGTGCCTGTCACGGGATTCCCGTCACGGAGCGGTCGTCGCAGCCCGGGCGTCAGTGCGAGCCCGCCGCCGGCGACGCGCCCACGTTGCCCCGCAGCCACTTGAGCTTCGCCCGCTGGGGGCGCTCCACCTCCACGATCTCGGTGGGCCGGGCCTGCAGCGCCTGCGCCGCGTAGTCCAGGTCGCGGCGCAGGCGCCGCAGCCCGTCGGGCTCGAGGGAGGCCGCGTGGTCGGTGCCCTTCCACGTCCGGTCGAGGGTGAAGTGCCGTTCCAGGTAGTCGGCGCCGAGGGTGAAGGCCACCAGGTCGAGCGAGATCCCGTTGTGGTGTCCCGAGTAGCCGATGCCCCCCACCTCGGCGCCGTAGGCCTCGCGCAGCCGCAGGATCTCCAGCAGGTAGGCCTCGGCGGGCTGCACCGGATAGCCCGACGTGCAGGCGTAGAGCACCAGGTCGCCGAGGCGACCGTGACGCCGGAACACCTCGACGATGGTGGCCTCCTCGGCGCGGGTGGTCATGCCGAGGGAGATGTGGATCGGCCCGGGGAAGTGCCGGCACGCCGCCTCCAGCAGGTCGGGGTTGGTGTTGCTGGCCGACGGGATCTTGATCAGCTCGGGTTCGAGCGAGGCGATCTCCTCGAAGCTGGGCGCGTCCCACACCGAGCAGGTGTAGGTGGCGCCGCGGGCTTCGCACGCCTCCTTCAGCTCCCGGTGCTGGTCGAGGTCGAGCTCCAGGAACTCCCGATGCTCGCCGTAGGTGGGGCCGTAGGAGTTGTGCGGCGCCGGGTGGGGGGCGTTGCGCTGCTCCTCGGTCAGCAGGGTGGCGACGTCGCGCTTCTGGAACTTGACGGTGGTCACGTTGCAGAAGGAGGTCGCCACCTCGATAAACCGCTTGGCCACGTCGAGATCACCCAGGTGGTTGCAGCCCACCTCGGCGATGAGCATCGGCGCCGGCCTCGGGCTCGTGGGGAGGATGTCGTTCGCCGTCACTCGGGTCACCGTGGGATGCAGGGCTGCAGGGGGGGCAGGGGTGCTGGCAGGGGCTGCTAGAGGGCCGTCCAGCCTCCGTCGACGACCAGGTTGGCGCCGGTCATGTAGGAGGAGGCGTCGCTGCACAGGAACGCGATGGCGCCACGATACTCGTCGGGGTCGGCCATGCGTCCGGTGATCGTGCGGTACGAGTAGGCGGCCACGAAGGCCGGGTCGTGGTCGTCGAAGGCCCCGCCGGGGCTGAGGGCGTTCACCCGGATGCCGCTGTCCCGGTAGAGGGAGGCCACCGCCCGGGTGAAGCCGAGCAGGCCGGCCTTGGTGACCGAGTAGTCGACCGGCTTGAAGAACGGGGTGGGCGCCCCGTCGTAGATCCGCTGGTCGGGACCGACCAGACCGTAGGTCGAGCACAGGTTCACGACGGTGCCCTCGCCCCGTTCGCCCTGGGTCTGCATGACCCGGCACACCGATCGGGTGATGAGGAACACGCCGGTGAGGTTCACCTCGAGGCTCTGGCGCCACCGATCGACGGGATAGCGGGTGAGATGGCCGTCGTCGGGCGCGTCGGGGCCGGCGCCGCCCGCCGCGGTGCCGTCGAACTTGGGGTCGATGGCAGCGGAGTTGACCAGGATGTCGATGCGTCCCTGGCGGGCGAGCGCAGCCACGGTGGCTTCGACGTCGTCTTCGTCGGTGAGGTCGCAGCGCACGGCCACGGCTCGGCGGCGCAGATCGTCGGGCAGTGCGGCGAGCACCTCTTCGAGGCGGCCCTCGTCCCGGTCGAGGTGGTGCACCTCGGCACCCACGTCCAGCAGCGCCCGGGCGAACACCCGGCCGAGCAGGCCGGCCCCACCGGTCACGATGGCGCGCCGCCCGGTGAGGTCGAACAGGTCGGCGGTGCTCCCGGAGCTCATGGCGCATCCTCGCGCTGGATCGCTTCGACCTGGTGCGACCGCATCGAGCGACGGATGGCGTCGACCAGTCGGAGATCCGTGGTCGCCTCGGCCAGCGTGCACCGGGGTGGCCGGCCCTCGGCGAGCGCAGCGAAGAAGTCCTCCAGGGCGGCCACGAACAGGGCGTTGCGGTCCTGCTCGACGGGGATGGTGTCGGCCGTGCCGGTCTGCGAGAGCACGGTGAGGGTGCCGGCGTGCAGGTCGAGGTGTGCCCGAGCGAGCGTGCCGAGGACGGTCACGGTCCACACCTTGGGGCGTTGCAGGTAGTCGAGGTGCCCGTGCACCACCGGCCCCGGGGTCGGCGCGTCGCCGCCCGGGGTGCCGCTGCCCGGGGTATCGCTGCGGGGGACGGCCAGGTAGTCGACGGTGTCCTCCACGTCGATGCCGAGCCTGCCGGTGTTCCCACCACTGGCCACCACCGTGTCGAAGGCTCCCAGGAGCCAGTGCAGCACGTTGACCTGGTGGATCTGGGTGAGCAGCACGCCGCCGCCCAGCTCGCGTCGGGCGGCGTAGCCGAGCCGGTGGTCCTCGTCGGGGTGGTAGTCGGCGAGGTGCTCACCCAGCTCGGCCTGCACCGCCAGCAGGGGACCCAGGCGCTCGCCGGTCACGAGGTCGCGCAGTGCCAGCACCAGCGGGTGGAAGCGGAGCTGCTGGCCGACGGCCACGGTCACGCCCTGTGCCCGGGCGAGGGCGTCGAGCTCGTCGACGCCGTGGGCCGACACCGACGCCGGCTTCTCGAGGTACACGTGGCGACCCGCCTGCACGGCCCGGGCCGCTGTGTCGAGGTGCCGTGAGGTCACGTTCGCCACGACCACCCCCTCCGTCGCCCGCTCGAGCGCGTCGTCGAGGTCGGCGGTCAGGGGGACCTCGACGCCGTCGAGGTCGAGCGACGAGCCGGTGCGCTGCTCGCTGACCACGAGCAGGTCACGTCGGCCCAGGGCCAGCAGGTTGGTGAGGTGTCGGCGGGCCACCGAGCCCGAGCCCACCACCGCGATCACGACGCGCCCTCCCCGGCGAGGGGGGCGGCCGAGCGGCGGCGGCGCTTCATGCGAGATCCTCGGCAGCGCCTCCTCGGCTCGGGGGATGGAGGAGGCGTCGTCGATGTCCACCGCCAGGGCGGCGTCGACCACCAGCGGCAGGATCACCCGGCCCGACATGGAGCCCTGCTCGAGGATCGTGGCGGGGCGGATGACGTCGAGCACGCCGATCTGCCAGTAGACGGTGGGCAGGGCCTGGCGGGGCTCGTTGTACTGCTCGGGGATGCCCGAGTCGACGAGGGGTACGAGACGGTCGTCGACGATGCGCCACATCTTGAAGGGATTGTTCGCCGGCTCACAGACCACCCGCAGGGAGTCCGCCCCCGGTTCGGCGGCCAGACGGCGCACGCCCCGGTCGACGAGGCCGGGCGGGCGCACCGGGGAGGTGGGTCGCAGGTGCACCACGAGGTCGGGCGTGTAGCCCTCGGCGTCGCGCAGCCACTCGAGGGCGTGGCGGAACACGGGCAGGTCTCGCACCGTGTCGCCGGCCAGGTCCGCCGGCCGCCGGAAGGGCACCTCGGCGCCCGCCGCCAGGGCCGTCTCGGCGATCTCGTCGTCGTCGGTGGACACGACGACGCGGGTGACGGTCTCGGCCCGCAGAGCCGCCCCGATGGTCCAGACGATGAGCGGCCGGCCGAGCACCGGGATCACGTTCTTGCGGGGTAGCCCCTTCGAGCCGCCGCGGGCGGTGACGAGCGCGAGCACCTCGAGCGTTCCGCCGCCGTGATCGCCGCGATCGCCGCGCGCGGCGTCTGTGGTGGGCGTGGTGCTCGGGGGTGGCTCGGGGCGTCCGACGGGAGTGGCGCCCGGGGTCGGCTCGGATGCCGAGTGCGGCGCGGCGCTCATGTGCCGGTCCCGTCAGGCGTCGCGGCACGGCGTGCCGCCAGCAGGAGGTCGGTGACCTCGCGCAGCACGCCGCTGCCGCCGACGGCCCCCGTGACGTGCGCCGCCACCGCCCGCACGTCGGCGTGGGCGTCGGCCGGGCACACCGCCACCCCGACCGTGGTCAGGGCGCCGAGATCGTTGACGTCGTTCCCGATGAACAGCGCCTCCTCGGGCCGCAGGCCCCGCTCGGCCAGCAGCCCGGCCACCGCGGCGGCCTTGTCGTCGACCGCCTGCAACACGCCGACGCGCAGCTTGCGGGCACGCGCCGCCACCACCGGGTTCGTCTCGGTCGACACGATCAGCACCTCGATGCCGGCGGCGCGCAGCAGGTCGCACCCGAGCCCGTCGGCCCGGTTGCAGAACACCGCCTCGCGGCCGTCCTGGTCGACGAGCACGCGGTTGTCGGTGAGCACGCCGTCGAAGTCGGTCAGCACGAGCCGGATGGCGGCGAGGTCGTCAAGGGCCACGGGCAGGGCGCTCCCAGGGGGATCGGTCGGTGGGCGGGTCAGTATCGCACCCGCGTTCCGGCCCCGGCGTAGGCTGCGCCGGCCCGGCCGCCGGGTCGGCGCGGGGGAACAACTGGGGGAGCAGCACCGACCATGCCGAGCGCAGACGAGATCCGGGCCACCATCGAGCGGTACATCGAGGTGTTCTCCGCCGGCGACAAGGACGGCTACGTCGGCCTGTTCGCCGACGACGGCTCCATCGAGGACCCGGTGGGCACCGAGGTGCGGGTTGGATCGGCCGCCATCAGCGAGTTCTGGGACCTGGTGCGTTCCATGAGTGCGTCCATCACGCTGCGCCGCACCGGACCGATCCGTGTCGCCGGCAACGAGGCGGCCTTCCCCATGCAGGCCGTCACCGACGTGGGCGGCACCGCCATGGTGGTCGACATCATCGACACCATGGTCTTCGGCGACGACGGCAGGATCGCCCAGATGCGCGCCTTCTGGGACCCGGCCGAGATGCGCCCCGACGCCTGACCGGGCCCGGCTGGCCCGCGTCCGCAGGCGCTCTGCTCGGGCGCTGCGCTGCCGCCGCGGGTCAGCCGTCGACGACGGCCCGTACCTCGTCGAGCACGAGCTCCGGGTCGACCTCGATGTCGACGTTGGTGGCACGCAGCGCGTCCCCGCCCCTGGGCGCGGCCCAGATCACGACCAGTTCGTGGCCGCAGTGCGACGCAAGGCCCTCGAAGAACGTCCCTCCCATCGCCGGCGGTTGGATGCTGATGACCGTGCCGCCGGTCGGCATGAACACCATGTTCGTCAGGGCCGCGCCACCGATGCCCACCAGCACCCGCGTCTGGGCGAAGAGCTCGATCTGCTGGACGAAGGACAGCGTGTCGGGCGCGACCGAAGCGAACCCCAGCGGCTCCAGCAGGCGCTCGAGCACCTCCTCGTTCACGAGGCGCCGTCGCCGTTCGCAGCGTCGCCCGACCCACAGTCGACGTGTCGCCTCCCCGTCGAGCCCGGCTGGCACGAGCTGGCGCAGCGCCGGCGCGACGTGAGGCGACAGCTCGCCCGGTCGTGACACCGGTGTGGGCCACACGAGCCGCTCGACCCGAACTGGCCGCCGACCCAGCGGATGTGCC